>CAZUYZ010000024.1:0-85738 GCA_964624365.1 uncultured Puniceicoccaceae bacterium | reverse complement strand
CTCAGCGAACTTATCGTTCTGAAGAAAACAGAGAGGCTGTCAATTATATCCTTAGCTAGGTGGTTTGGAGAAGCGACTGCGCTTAATGTTGCTTTTGAGAAAGCAACTGGAAGTATCTATCTAACATTGCCAGCATATCAGCAAATAGAATCGGATGATATTCCCAAACTGGTAAAAGCGATTGATAATTCGGATATGGTTCTTGCTCGGAGGTGGCCACGGACCGATTCGATAATAAATCGATTTCAAGCCAGGCTATTTAATTTTCTTTTGAGACTATCGACGGATCTTAAAGTCAAAGACGCAGGTTGTGGTGTTAGGGTAATTAAACGAGAGGTTATTAAAGAAATCCATATGTATGGTGATATTTATCGTTTTCTACCTGTGCTGGCCCATCGCCAAGGGTTTCGAATTGACCAGCTCAATGTTGCTCAGGCGGAAAAAGATAAACACCAACGCATTTACCTACCTGGCATATACTTTAGAAGATTACTGGATCTTCTTACTATATTTTTCCTTGTTAAGTTTACTAAAAAGCCATTACGTTTTTTTGGTCTTATTGGAACTGCACTATCCGGAGTCGGCTTTGCAATTACATTTTTTTTAATCATTGAGCGTCTGTTCTTTAATACAACGCTTGCAGATAGCCCTGCACTTTTTTTAAGTTCTTTATTAGTCGTTCTCGGTGTACAAATTATCGCAATTGGATTGATCGGTGAAATCATTATCTTTACGCATGCAAAAGACCTCAAAGAGTACAAGGTAGACAAGATTATCAGTTAAGCCGTTTTGTTCACGATTCAAAACTCTAACAGACGAGGCAATTGCATTGATCGAAAATACCCAAAGTATATTTTTCAAGGATTCCCCAGAATTGTCAAAAATCAGTACAGCATCAGTGCAAGAAGCATTTTAAGGAGCAATTTCGAGGAAATATGGGATTTTTGACATTTTGGAGCCAAGCTCACGCAGAGCACAGGGTCTTTACTATGCCAATTTGCTTTTCGTGCAGCTATCAAAGAACAAAAAGCTATGTGAAAGCTCTATAGAGTTGAGCAGCCGTTAGAGCAATCAGACCAAACATTAGATGGCACATCACTTTCGCTGCTCCTTTTACACGGATCGATCTGCCACCGAAATTATCCTTCAAGTTGCCATTGACTCGTTCAACACTACTTCGATTTTTAAAACGGTCGAGACGATCAGCGGGTAATTCGATCTTAGGGCCGCCTCTGGGATTCGGGGTCAATGGTAGTCGTGCCGTGGATACGCTTATCGGCGATGTTGACAGTCCACCACGGCAGGTGTTTATTGACCTGTTCTAGACTCTCAAAATTCTTGCCTTTCAGAGCGTTGTTTTTGACGTATCTGACACCGGACTCGACTTTTTCTCCTTGTCGGTAGCCCGGTAAGGCCTGACAGGCATAATTATCGTGCCATAGTGCTCGGCAAAGCTGCGCAGCTTTGGGTTGAGCTCGGGCTCATACCAGTCCGCTTTGATCACAACGGCCTTAAGGTTGTCCGGGCAAAGTTGCTGCGGCACTCCGCCGAAGTGCCGGAAAGCGTTTTCCAGACTTCGCAGGAAGCCCTCGGTGTTTTAGCTTTGAAACTGCCTCGACATAAGCCTTATGCAAGTGACTGAGCGTTACCAGAAGCACATGCACCTTCTTTAGCCGCCGGTTTTCGCCAATGGACAGATAGAGGGTGCCATAGTCGACCTGCGCTTCCTGCCTCGGCTCGCATTCCATGCGATGAACCTGTGCAGGCTTATCTATCTCCAAGCTCTTCACAAAGCGGCGTACGCTGTAATAGGAGCCGGTGAAGCCATAAAACCTTTTTAGGTCGTGATGTATACGTTCAATGCTCAGAGCTTATTCACGCCACTCTTTGATGCGCTCTCGATGAGTTTCGCAATGGCTTCTAGAGTTCGTTTTCCCGGTGTGCACATTGGTACACTTTGAACCTGAAAGGTAGCGCTTGACCGTTTGACGGTGAATTCCCAGTTCACAAGCAATACGACGTTCAGACCATCCCCGGTTGGACAGAGTTATGATTGATTGTTGAATTTCCATTTTGGTGATTAAGTTTTTAATCGTGTGCATGTTCCCCACGCTAGGAATTTTTGCCTGCGTAGGGAGCATAGAAAACAACTAGGTACCCAATCTGTTGTGTCAGCCTGGGATGAAAGCTAAGAACAAAACACCCTTCACGACGGATCCTTCCGTTTTTCTCTTAAAAGATCTAACTGTTCGTCCTCTCAAAGACGAAGAATATGACCGAGCCGGTGAGTTGTTCGAACAAGAGCACTATCTTGGCGACTGTCCACAGGGGCGTCAACTCCTACAGGTTGTTCAGTACCAGAACCAATGGGTTGCGCTACTGGACTATCCTTGAAATAGAGGAAGCTTTTGAAATTTCCCTCGAAGGTTTTATCATTATCCAATGATGATGCTTTTGAAAAACACTGTCCGACTTTTAATTGCTTACCTGATTGTTAACTTTGCAGGAACTCAAAAAACATGGTCCTCAGATGAAGTAAAGAGTGTCGTTGTACTGGCAAATTCCAATGATGCAGGATCAGTTGAAATTGCAAATTACTACGCTGAAAAACGAAGTATTCCGTTGGAAAATGTCATTGCCTTACCAATGCCCACCAGAGAAACGATTTCCGTACGAAAGTACGTTGACGAACTGCATAACCCTTTGCTCAATGCTTTGATTGAAAAGGGTTGGGTGCGTGTTGCGAAAGCTCGCGAGCCGGATTCTATAGGACGTGGACGTGTCTTAGCGGGAATACATCGTATAAGTTATCTGGTGACTACTCGGGGCGTACCTCTGCGGATCGCAAAAGATTTGAAACTTTTGGATATTCTGCGGAACCGCTCCGATGGATTGATGGTGAATAATGGTTCAGTGGATGGCGAATTGGCTTTGCTGATCGGGCCAAGCGATTCAACGATGGTAGGGTTTGTGCCGAATCCCTTGTTTGCATACGCGACTTCCAGCTCAACCGATCGTAACCGTGTTATCCATGTAAGCCGTTTGGACGGCCCTGACGTTACAGTCGTTAAACGGTTGATTGACCGCACCTTGAAAGCAGAATTCGAGGGGTTGATGGGGCGTGCTTACTTTGATATGCGGGGTCTGGATATCGATAATAGTTCTTATGGTGTGGGAGACAAGTGGATGCGCTCTGCAAGTGAATTGGCAAAAAATGCCTTTTTCGATACGGATTGTGAAACAACAAATCGGTTAATGGACGAAACGGATCGTTTCGATGTACCTGCAATCTACATGGGTTGGTACCACCAACATGTCTATGGGCCCTGGAGCAAAAAGCGCTGGCCTGTGCCGCCGGGAGCGATTGGATTTCACCTGTACAGTGGTTCCGCGGCCACTGTGCGATCAGCAAGCCGGGGGTGGCTTGGCGCGTTTGTCAATCAAGGCTACTGTGCGACTATGGGAAATGTTTACGAGCCTTATCTGAACTACACTCATCATCCCGATATACTGCTTGGTGAATTATTGAAAGGACGTACATTTGGAGAAGCGGTCATGTTAAGCAATCCGGTGCTCAGCTGGCAGGGAGTTGCTATTGGTGACCCGCTCTATCGACCGTTCAAAACAAGCCTGAGGGCTCAACTGCAATCCACGGAAGGAAGTCCGCTGGCTGCGTATGTGTATTTGCGTGAAATTAATCGACTCCTGGCTGAAGGAAATACCGACGGTGCATTACAATTTGCACAAACTCAGTTTAGAAAGAATTCCTCGTTGCCATTGGTGTACAAACTAGCGCAATTATATGCAGATCAGGGCAATACGGAAAGTGCTTTAAAAGTATTAAAGATGGTGAGCACAATAGATGTATTTGCAGTCGACGAGTGGATGCTGATGAAAAAAATCGCCGATTTTTTAAGTAATCAGGAAGAGTATTCAGCAGCGCTTGATTTGTATAAAAAACTTTTGGATCAAAAAGGTTTGAGTAGGATTCAACAAGTTTGTCTGTTTGAAGATGGTGCAGCAATTGCGCTTAGACAAGGAGACACGAAGTTGTCTGTGAAGTGGCTGGCAGATGCTGAGAATCTGAAGTAGTCAGACATTGTCTTCCAAACAAATTGTTGTAGAAAGTGTGATTGGTTTAGTTAAAAGATTTCGTATCCTCGGCGAACGTTATCGTAATCGTAGAAAGAGGTTTGTCCTCAGATTCAACCTCTAGTTTACAGGCATCTATGGTTCTGGATTAACAGTTATGCAAAGAGTCCAATAGAAACTAAATCATTAGCGTTTTCAAAATGAAGTGATCGCTTCAAAATCAACAAAGATCGGATCCATTATAAACATAAGTGCGATCACTGTGCCAGTCGCGATAATCAAACCAGTTCCAAACGCCAAAGTAAGTAGCAGTTTATCATAAACCAGATGCATGAACCAAGCAATGACCCCAAGAAACTTAAACAAGGAGAGCACAATAAGTACCGTAAGAATCAAAATTTCATTAAGCGGCAAATAGACTAAAACAAGCTCGATGCCAGTAATCGCTGCCAGGATCATTGCCAGATTGATAAATGCGTGATATTTCTGCTCTTCTCCGTTATGAGCAGTCCCAGTAGTTGATGTAGATGTTATTTCAGACATGATTAGCAGATCTAGACAAATTCGATCAGATAAATCGCTGTAAAAATGATAATCCACACGATATCAACAAAGTGCCAGTAAAGACCAGCGACCTCGACATCAACAGCGCTCTCATGAGGGTCCATCTTCCCTGTAAACGAGTAAAAGTACATGCATATTAGCCAGAATACCCCGATCGCGACATGCACACCGTGGGTTCCTGTTAGCATGTAAAAGGTCGAGCCAAATGTTCCGCTGGAGAGTGTGAGGTCTTTGTGCACAAATTCAGTGAATTCATATACCTGGCAGCCCAAAAAAATAAGGCCAAAGAAAATAACGCCAATTGTGTTGCGGCGGAAACTTTTAATGTCCCCCTTGTGCATTGCTGATACAGCGAGCGCCATCAGAAAGGAACTCATTAAAAGTATGAACGTGGAGAAGGAAGTAAGCTCCAGGCTGAATAGTAACTTTGGGTCGAATGATTCCGGGTATAGCTTCCGATAAATCAGATGCGTCGAAATCATCGTGCCGAAAAACATACAGTCGGAGCCCAGAAAGAGCCACATAAACAGTTTTTTGTTGTCAATCATTAAGCCGTGATGGCTGTCATGACTTTGGGCTTGAGTGCTCATTTTTGGAAATATCGAAATTCTAAATAGTGGGAATGTTGAAGTTTTGCCTAACTCAGGCGGCTTCTTTCTCGGGATGGACATGATAACCACCAGGGCCCTCAAGCGCCCAAAGAGCTACACCCAGAGCGGTTACAATGAGTCCTAGGATGGTAATATAACCGGTGAATGGCACGCCTGCTTGCATAAGAGCAGCGCCTATCCCGAGTGGGATAAAACCAACAGATGCGACAAGCGGCATCCAGGATTGACTGGGCATATGTACACCATGACTATCCTCTTCAACATAAGTAATTTTACGATTCTCCGGGCCGTGCTTGTGTTCCCATAGTGCATCTCGAGCTGCGACAATCGGCGTGCGAGCAAAGTTGTAGAATTTTGGTGGTGAACTGGTCGCCCATTCAAGTGTGCGCGCATTCCAAGGGTCATCACTGGCTGGCTTGCCTTTGGTCACACACAAGACAATGTCGATCACAAAAAGTAAAATGCCAAAAGCAAGTATGAAGGCACCAACCGTGCAAACCATATTATATGTCTCCCAACCGAAGCCTGAAAGATATGTGTGTGTACGACGCGGCATACCGATCAATCCTAAAAAATGCATAGGAAAGAAGGTTATGTTAAGACCAATTGTCGTAATGATAGCCACCCAAATATTCAGGCTTCCGGTCCACATTTTGCCGATCATTTTCGGTAACCAAAAATATATTGCACTAACCGAAGCAAGTAGGATGCCACCAATGGCCACGTAGTGAAAATGCGCAATCACAAAGTAGCTATCTTGTTGTTGAGAATCTGCTGGTGCAGCAGAATGCATGATCCCTGAGAAGCCTCCCATCATAAACATCCAAATGAATCCGATGCTAAAAATCATTGGCGCGGCAAAGCGTACACGACCGCCCCAAAGCGTACCAATCCAGTTGAATATCTTAACACCAGTAGGAACAGCAATTGCCATTGTTAATAGTGAAAATGCGGCAGTAGCAACTTTTCCGAGACCTGTCGAAAACATATGATGTGACCAGACTGCAAAGCCGAGAAATCCAATAACAGCGCCAGAGAAGACTACGATTGAGTAACCGAACAGGGGCTTTTTGGAAAAAGTTGGCAATACCTCTGAGACGATTCCCATCGCCGGAAGTACAAGAATGTAAACTTCAGGATGTCCAAATATCCAGAACAAATGTTGCCAGAGTATTGGCTGTCCACCTTCGGCAACTCTGAAGAAGTTGGTGCCAAACATTCGGTCAAACATCAATTGTCCTAGAGCAATCGTGATCGCTGGGAAGGCAAAAATAATTAGTAGAGAGACAATCAGGGTCATCCAGGTGAACACAGGAAGGCGCATCATTTTCATGCCCGGAGCACGCATATTGATAATGGTGGCAACAAAATTCATGGATGCGCTTAGTGATGAGATTCCCAGTATTTGAAGGCCAAAAATCCAGAAATCGGTGCCAATGCCCGAATATTGTGTTCCAGTGTTTGGTGCGTAGCCAAACCAGCCAACTGCTGGCGCAAAGTCTGTTTTTCCGGCAGTTACGCCAGAAGCGTTGAATAGTCCCAACTCATGAAACGCTTGCATGAGCCAGCTAAAGTTAAGAACCAAAGCACCAGCGACAAAAGTCCATAGGCTAAAACTGTTGATTCGTGGAAAAGCCACATCGCGTGCGCCAATTTGAAGAGGCACCAAAAAATTGAAAAAAGCAGCATTTAGTGGCATAACTGCAAGGAAGATCATGGTGGTACCATGCATCGTAAACAACTGATTGTAACGCTGAGCAGAAATTAGGTCATTTTCCGGTACCGCGAGTTGCGTGCGAATGATTAGCGCTTCAACACCACCTACAACTAGAAAAAACATCGCGATTACCCCGTACATGATCCCTATCTTTTTGTGGTCAACAGTCGTCAGCAGATCGATAATAGGGCTCTTGTTGTGATCCGGACGCAAGAGACCTAGATTGCTTTTTTGAGGTTTTAGCGTGACTTCCTGAGTCTCAGTCGTTGGTAGAACTGGCGTGTCTATTGTAGTAGTGCTCATGAATTCTGTTCTTACTTTAGAGTTTGTAAATATTTCGCAATTTTATCGATTTCATCATCTGTGAGTAACTCATCAAGTTCCCCGATACCGCCACCGTTTGCTTTCCACATTAGGTTTCCTGGTTTAACAACATCTGTCTCTTTAACCCACTTGAAAAAGTTATCATACTGTTGTTGCTCGTCAATAGTGCCATCCTCTGCTCGATGATTGAGCCAGCCTGCAGCAATTGATTGGCGTGAGGCAACTTTAGTGAGATTTGGTCCGGCAACACCAAGGGCGCGGGGATTACCGTCAACAACGTGGCAAGTGGAACACTTTGCACGGCCCATAAACAACTTTAGTCCTTCATTTATATCACCGGTTAGTTGTTCAGGACTTTCCGCCTCTAGGCGATACCATTCATCCCAGCTAAGTTCGTTTGGAGTTCCAGATTTGCCAGGTGCCAGATGGCCTTGCTTAATCTCACTCACCCAATCGGAAAACTCGTCGTCGCTAACTACTGTGCTACGGAAAAGCATCCGTGCGTGTGAGTCGCCACAGTATTCAGCACACTGACCGTAATAATAATCATATATCTCGTTTTGCAGATACTCGTTGTAACTAGCGATTAACTTTGGATCATCACCTTCCAGATCATTTTTTTCTTTCCAAGCTTCGAAGGAATCACCTGCCTGAATCCACATTTCATTAGCTCGTCCAGGAATCAAATCTACCTTGCCAGCGATTCTGGGCAGCCAGAAAGAGTGAATGACATCTTTTGAGCGTAACTCAAGGTGCACCACTTTTCCTGCTGGTATTACCATTTCGTTAGCAGTAGTAATGCCTAGCTGCGGATAATCAAATGCCCACCACCACTGGTAACCTTCTACACGAACTTTTAAGACATTGCTCTCTTCTGCTTTGCTGAGGCCCTCACCTTCATACCAACTCCCCAGCTTACTTGCCTCCGGTGTCGGAGTATCGTGCGTGTACCAGATTGCCTGGAGCGTTGGCACAGCGATGATGACTAGAAGTAAAATGGAGGCGCCGATCAAACCAACTTCAATCAAAGGATTACCATGGCTCTGAGACGGAAGCGGGCGCTTATCATCTTTCTTCTCCCGGAATTTAACGAGAGCATACAGGTAAAAGGAGCCGACTGTGACAAAGATAAACAAAGTGACCCACACCGTGATCATAAAGAGCTCATACTGAACTTCTGCGACAGGCCCTTTAACGTCCAGTGTGGACATACGCGTATTCGTCTCACAACCACTCAGGCAAAAGAGCAGGAAAAACGTTAAAATAAGTCGAAAAAAGATGTTTTTAAATCTGCTTTTCAAAGATATTAAAGGTGTCGGAGGTTTTGAATCATCAAAGATATTCGGTTAAATTAAAACGCAGTAGAAAACCACTTTCGGTAGCGCCTGACAAGTCTGTTGAGCTTATATTTTTAGAGCTTATTGAGTTGGGTGCTTATTCTTATTGTGACTGAGCAATGCTATGAGATTTTACCGAACTATCATAACCCTTCGTGAGTCGAAATCGTGATCTTTCACAATCTTTTGCTTCACAAAACATTGAGCAGTCGACTCAACGCGCCAAAAGGCGCGCCTTCACAGCTCAGCAATACCCTGTAAAACAAGATTTTACAGAAACCTCATCGACCTCTACTCACGAATCTAGCCATAAAAATTACGGTTCACTTTTGTCTGTTTGAATCAGTTTTACGAAGCGATGTAAAATATATTCTAAATTCGTGAGATAACCTTGAAGTTTGTCAAGAGTCGTCTTTTCTGTTGTGGTTTTACTTCTATACTACGCATTCAGGTCAATTTAAATATACTGTTTTGCAAACGATTTGCTTATGGAATTTGATCTTAAAGAAGCACTTAAGGCTTTGCTACTTTCAACGACTGAACCGATTGACTGTAGTAAGCTAGTCAAAATTTTTGCGTGCCATCGCTCTCAGGTAAAAGAGGCTATAGAGGCAGAGCATTCATCAGAGAGGGATCTTGTGTCTGTCCCTCCCGCAGTAACCCAGAAGCAGATTAGTGAAGCTCTGACGACGCTGATGGACACAGCTGAGGTCGAGAATAAGGTCTATCGGATTATTGAGGGCCCCAATGGTTACCAAATTGTGACAGCTCCGCAGTTTGCGGAATATGTTCGGCTGTTACGCGGTGAACCGCAGCCTATGAAGTTGAGCCCTGCTGCCTTGGAAACGCTTTCTATAATAGCTTATCGTCAACCGGTTACACGTGCGGAGATGGAGGCTATACGAGGCGTTTCAATCGATGGTCCTTTGGGCCGGCTAATCGAACTGGAATTAGTCTACAGTGTTGGTCGGGCAGAGTTGCCTGGGCGGCCAATTCAATACGGAACAACAGACATATTTTTGGAATTTGTCGGAATTAAAGATTTAAGCGCTTTGCCTGCTTCAGATGTTTTAAATAATCGTCAAATCAATGAATGGATGGAGCATAATGCAAACTCCAGAGCGTTTATCAATGATGAGGATGTTGGTTTTGTAAATGAGTCTGAACAAGGTACGCTCGAATTTGACGAGTTAAAAGGTGATCCTAGCTGGCGCACTGAGAATATAGAGAGCGATGCCGCTTCAAGTATATAACCGGTGAAAATGGAAATGAGCGCAATCAAAGATAAATTGCAGCAAAGTCGTGATGCCATCGACAGTATCGATGGCGAACTGGTGGAATTGTTTTCCGGGCGAGCAAGTCGTAGTGCTCAAAAAGAACAATATGACCCTAATAATGAAGCCAAAGTCGTTGATAAACTAATTGCTCAAAATACGGGTCCATTTTCCGCGAGCGCTCTTAAGGCTATTTACCGGGAGTTAATTTTTGCAAAACTGGATAAATCTCTTTCTTCTGCAGAGAAGATAGATACAAAAACAGTCGAAGCAATCGACGAAAAAATACTACAACTGCTTGGCGAACGCGTTAAACGAGCGTGCGAAATTGGTCGAATAAAACATGCAAATGGCGCTGACTATTACGATCCAACACGTGAAGCGCAGGTTATGTCTAAAATCGTCAGGCTAAATAAGGGGCCGCTCCCTGATACAGCCCTGAAGTCGATTTACCGTGAAATCATTTCGGGATCTATTGCTCTCGAGAAAAAACTGGCAATTGCTTACCTAGGGCCAGAGGCAACTTATACGCACCAGGCAGCTTTAAGCAAATTTGGGGTTAGCTTGGATTTTCAAGCAATGAAAACAATTCCTGATGTTTTCTCTGAGGTTGAAGAAGGTGGTGCAGATTATGGAGTGATTCCGATCGAAAACTCTACGGAGGGCGCTGTTTTTCACTCAATGGATATGCTAGCTGAATCGAATTTGTATATATGTTCGCAGATCTACCTGCCTATCAAACACTCTTTGATCTCCAACTCACCACTAGGTGAAATTCTGGAAGTGCGTTCTAAGGATCAGGCCTTAGGACAATGCCGGAATTGGTTGCACAAACATTTAAATGGGGTTCCTTTGGTCGATGTTGTTAGTACAGCTGAAGCCGTTCGTTACGCGCAAACAAACGATAGAGCTGCTGCTGTTGCCAGCGAGCTTTCGGCGCACCGTTATGGCGTTAAAATACAAGCGCGGGACATACAGGATCAAGGCGACAACGTGACTCGTTTTCTGGTGGTTGGCAAAATGAAAGCGGCTCCACTTGGTAATGGGCGTGACAAGACCAGTTTGGTGATCTCTCTGCAAGACGAGTGTGGCGCATTGGAAAAAGCGCTTCATGCATTTTCGACGCGTGGTATTAATTTAAGTAAAATTGAATCCCGTCCCAGCCGCAAAAAAGTTTGGAACTACGTATTTTTTATCGATTTGGTCGGCCACTACGAAGACGAGTCTGTGCAAGCCGCAATTTCCGAACTTAAAGAGCACTGTTTCTTCGTAAAATGGTTGGGAAGTTACCCAAATGAAGATTAGAAGTTTTGCCGAAGAACCTATCAGATTTCGTGATCCTTTATCTCTTTGATTTTTGTTTGTGAGAGCTGACAGAAAGAGTGTCTGCGAAATTCATTGACCTTTTAGGGTAAATTTATCCTACTCTCGAATCTTTAAACAAGCAAAGTGCCACTTGGCACCTCTAACTATACAGTTTAATTACAGTCAGTTCTTTTCCTTATTATGTCTTCTGAAAATTCTTCATCCATGGAATCTGTCTCAAGTGAAAATCGTAAATTTCCACCAACAGCAAGCTTTGCTAAAAACGCTCATGTTGGTAGCATGGACGCATACAAAAAACTCTATGAAAAAAGTATTCGAGAACCGGAAGCATTTTGGGCAGAGGCTGCCGAAGAGCTTCATTGGTTCAAAAAATGGGACCAAGTTCTGGATGATTCCGAAGCTCCTTTCTACAAGTGGTATAAGGGAAGCCGTACTAATTTGTCATATAATTGCCTGGACCGTCATATTGAGCAAGGCAATGGCGACAAGATTGCGATTCACTGGGAGGGAGAGCCTGGAGATAAGCGTGCTATCAGTTATGCGCAGTTGCATAAAGAAGTTAGTCGCTTCGCAAACGTATTAAAAAGCAGAGGTGTCCGGAAAGGTGATCGAATTGCTATCTATCTGCCAATGGTGCCGGAATTGGTTGTTTCTGTACTGGCCTGCGCGCGCATTGGGGCAGTACACTCTGTTATTTTTGCTGGATTTTCCGCCGATGCAATTCGTGACAGAGTTCTAGATAGTGAAGCACGTATGGTTATTACGGCCGATGGTGGTTATCGAAGAGGTAAGGTTCTGGAACTCAAAAAAATCGTTGATGAGGGGGTTGAGTCCTGTGAGTGCATCAAGGATGTTATCGTCATTAAACGTGGTGATGAGCATCCTATCCCGTGTGAAATGATTGCAGGGCGAGATTCCTGGTATCACGAACTTAACGAAAACGTTAGTACGGATTGTCCGGCCGAGGAGATGGAGGCAGAAGATTTACTATTTCTTCTCTACACCAGTGGTACGACTGGAAAGCCCAAGGGCATTATGCATACTACCGCCGGCTACCAGGTCTTCAGTTATTTGACTTCAAAATACGTTTTTGATTTGAAGCCAGATGATGTGTATTGGTGCACTGCGGATGTAGGCTGGATTACAGGACATACTTATATCGTTTATGGAATCATGCAAAACTGTGTTTCTCAGGTTATGTATGAAGGCGCTCCCAACCATCCTGATGAAGGGCGCTTTTGGGAAATCGTGGAGAATTACAAGGTTTCCATATTCTATACAGCGCCTACTGCTATTCGCGCTTTCATGAAGTGGGGAGATCACTGGGTGACTAAACGCGATCTATCCTCACTACGTTTGCTGGGCACTGTCGGCGAACCAATCAATCCAGAAGCTTGGATTTGGTATCACAAAATGATTGGTGGAGAACGTTGTCCAATTGTTGATACCTGGTGGCAGACGGAAACTGGGGGGCATATGCTGTCTCCGATACCTGGTGCAGTTCCGACGAAGCCTGGTTGTGCAACGCTACCTTTCTTTGGCATTGAGCCGGCAGTACTTACCGAAGAGAGTAAAGCAGTGGATGCAGGAATTCTTGCGATTAAAAAACCATGGCCTGGAATGCTTCGGGGGATCTATGGCGATCCACAACGTTTTAAAGACACTTACTGGTGTAAATGGGATGGTAAATATTATTTCCCTGGTGACGGTGCTCGTTGTGACGAAGATGGATACATTTGGATTCTTGGGCGTGTTGATGATGTCGTTAATGTGTCTGGTCATCGCATCGGAACCGCTGAGTTGGAGAGTGTTTTTGTCGAGCACCCGGATGTCGCTGAGTCAGCGGTCGTCGGTGTGCCGCATGAAATAAAAGGCCAGGGCCTTATTGCCTTTGTTACAGTTATTGACGGTCGTGCCTATGACGATAGCTTACGCAAAGAACTCGTTACCATGATTGACAAGGCTATTGGTAAATTTGCTCGTCCCGAGTATATTCTGTTTTCATCGGATCTTCCGAAAACCCGTTCGGGTAAGATTATGCGCCGCATTTTGCGCGACATAGCTGAAGGCAAAGAGTTGGGAAATACCATGACACTGGCTGATCCGAGTGTGGTCGAATCTTTACAAACACAGTTTCAAGAGATTAGCAGATAAACAATTACTTTATTGTACGGATTTGAGTGTCGGAAATGGTCTTTGATTCATAGTTTGGGCGACGGCAGTCAAAAATGGTATACAATGGTGCAGTTGATCTTGACAAATCTCCAGATATGACTTATATTCAATTCTATAGTGTTCGAGTCGCATGAAAATAAACGAAATATCCGAAAGCAGCTTTTCCGCTAAAGCAGTTGCAAATCAGTTTCTCGAAATGGCAGAGAAGGCTGAGGACTCGCTAACTAATATGCAACTACAGAAGCTTGTTTACATCGCAAGTGGATTTCACTTGGGATTTACGGGTAAACCCCTTATACACGATAAAGTTCATGCATGGCAGTTCGGTCCAGTGATACCCTGCCTTTATGATGCGCTCCGGAAATTTGGAAATGGTCCTGTTACAGAAAGACTTGAAACCGGAGATTCGATCCCGAGAGACTCATTTGCTTTCGATGTGATTAGCCAGGTTTTACAGGGCTACGGTAAAATGTCAGGGCCCAAACTCTCTGCACTCACCCATTTGCCCGGTTCTCCCTGGCACAAAACTTGGGAAAGAGACGAAAACCGGTTTGGTGTCATTCCAGTCGAAATGATTACAGAGCACTATCGGGAACGCCTCAAAAATGTTGCCTGAAAGCAAGCCCGACGTCCAGCTAATTGGCAAGCTTGCTAAGGAAGAGAGTCGGATATCGCGCAAGCTGTTTGTCTCAGATTTTGAGGAACCGAGTTTGCATGATTCTCTCAGCAAACATAAGGAGCATCTGGAAAAGAAACGCTTGCTCGCTGCAGGCTCTTATTTGGATTTACAACAGATTTTTGCCTATTTACTCTTTGGATTGGTAAGCATATGGCTTTCGGCAGTTATCGTTACCATTTTTTTATGCGGGTTTGCGTATATCGATTTTAACCTGAGTGATTCTGTACTCATCGCATTTATAACTTCGACAACGACAAGTGTTATCGGTTTGTTTCTTTTGGTGGCTCGCTGGCTGTTTGGCAACAAGGAATAAGATCTTCAAGCAATCGTCTCTCAGGAGTTCCGGTTAGTTTCGTCAAACCTCAAAATGCTAATCGCAGTTATGAAGGCTAGACAAGAGCGTGATACAACTCCACTTTGAGTTTTGCTATGAAAATCTATTTGAATGATAAGTTGGTTAACAAGGAAGATGCAAAGATCTCTGTTTTTGATCACGGATTGCTCTATGGAGATGGAATTTTTGAGGGCATTCGTTTGTACAAAGGCTGTGTGTTCAAGCTGGATGAGCACCTGGAACGACTCGAATGTTCGGCAAAGGCGATTATGTTGAATTTGCCATGGTCTAGAAAAGAGTTATCTGATGCTGTTTGTGAAACATGTCGTGCAAACAAGCTGACAAGTGGTTATATTCGCTTAGTAATTACCCGAGGATCTGGTAGCCTTGGTTTATCAATCAAAAATTGCAATGACCCGCAATTAATTATTATTGCGGATACCATACAGTTATATCCCAAGGAATTTTATGAAAACGGGCTAAAGATAATAACTGTTCCAACCCGTCGCTGTAATTCGTCTGCGATGCCACCTATGGTTAAATCGCTCAACTATTTAAATAATATTCTAGCAAAAATTGAGGCCCAACACTCCGGCTATCATGAAGCAATTATGCTGAATGATCAGGGATATGTAGCAGAATGCACAGGTGACAATTTTTTTATAATTCAGAAAGGTGAATTAATCACTCCAGCTTCAAGTGCTGGTGCCTTGAAGGGTATCACGCGCGACACAGTTTTGAAAATAGCTGGAAAACTTGATGTTCCATGGCGTGAAGCTGATATTACACGCTTTGATGCCTGGATAGCTGACGAGGTTTTTCTTACTGGTACTGCTGCGGAAATTGTACCTATTATCGAAATTGATGCTCGCACTATCGGCGACGGCGTCCCGGGCCCAATGACGCGTCAGTTTATGGAGAAATTTCATCAGCGTGTTTCAGTCGAGGGAACAAAGCTGGTATCTTAAGAAGACCAACATACTTCAAATTTTCATCGTAGTGAAATTTAAGGTAAGAAACCTTTTTCATGTTTTGTTGTTGTGTGTAGTTCCAATAGTACTGTTTGCAGACAAGTATAGGCAGGAGGGTGAGTTAGTGCTAAGTGATGCAACCAGTTCGGACGGTCTGCCCTTAGGTACGTTAAAGGTGCGCTATCGCTTTGATGCCTTCATGCAGGAACCTACTCGAATGTTCACAATGGCATGGTTGCCATCAGATCCGGGCGTTAAACTGGGCAGTGTTAAGTTTCGTGCCCGTGTAGTTACTTCTGCCTGGAGCAAGCCCGCATATCAGGAGTTCGATCCGATGATTCCGAAGCCTGGTGGCAAATTTAGTTGGGATGTGGCAGGTAGTCCGGACTGGGATGAACTTTTTCTCGATGGAAAGGGTGGCCACTTATCTGAGGAAGATGCAAAAGCTGCTTACCGTGCGGGATTTAGTTTGAAAGATCTGGAAATCGTTCACGCCTATGCGAACAAGGAGGCAGTTAAGCATAATTTGCCCTTTGCTCGATACATCAGTAAGACTGCAATTAGTTCAGATATGACCGAGATAGAAAATTCTATTACGAAGGAAAATATTGAATCTGCTTTGCGTGAATCTCTTGGAAACGCGGATTATGAGAGGCTACAGAAAGGAAATTATGAACTTACAGGTAAATATTTTGGATATACTCATTGGATAAAAGATCGTGACTTGTTTGGTGGAGGAAAGATCGGTGAATGTGAAAAAATGTTCTTTCACATTCGCAATGAGAAATATGTTGCTCTACGCGTGCATTTGTCGCAATTGCCCGAGGCATCTTGGGGTGACAAAGAGGTACTTAATCATGCCGAAGTAACTGTGGTTACCAGCTTCAATAATTCCTACAAGGATACTTACAATTTCGAGCTTAGGGCAGGCCAGAAATGGGTTGTGCTTCTCAAACGACCAAAAACTTTAACCAAGCATTATTGGGGTGGGAGTTTTCATTGCGAGATCAAAGTAACCCGGGGAGTAAACGACAAAGAAGCCGACAAAAAACAGGGGAACGAAGAGAACGCTATCAAGCAGGAAGAGAAGGACTTTTTTGATCAGAAGGAAAAGGATATTTTCGCACATGCAGATCAGATTAGTAAAGATCAGGAACTAAAAGAACGCGAGGCACGCGAAGCCGATGAACGTGCTCAAGGTGTAACGAGCCTTATTTACATAGTCGCCAAGGCCGAACGTGAGTTGGAAGACACACGGCCGACATTGCCTTTATTTCCCTTCAACTTGTCCTCTGGACCTTTCTTAACGTTGGTAGATGAAGAGCACGAAGAACGTATGAGGGAAGACCCGGAATATCGCCGAAGATTTGAGAGGAAAAAGAGGGAGCGCGAAGAACGTGAAGCTAGAAAGCGTGCGGAGAACGCCAGAAAGCGTGAAGAGAATGCCAGAAAAGCCAGAGAGGCTTTTGCACGTGAGCGCGAACAAATTCAACACCGGTTTGAGGCTCAGGCACCTCATATTATGTATACGGATGCTATCGTGGTGCCGCTGAGGCTGCGACAGCGAAGTCCACTTGAGCTGAGTGATGAAGAGCGTTCTTTATTAGAGGACCGTTTGAAAGAGCACCGACATAAGGTTCTCCCGCGTATTCCCATTGATACAGACAGTTTTAGCGATACGGTTTCCATAACTTATGAAGTATTTGTTAACGGGTCGGATGTCGCAAATTATCTTGAAGGCAAACCGACCAAACCTTTTCCATATGAATTAAGTCTATTACCATGAAAACACATAATTTGAACGTCTATTTTTGCGGATTCTTCGCTCTGACAACGCTCATGGTTCCATTGTTTGCCTCAAACCCCTTCTCGCAAGATGCACCTTTTGAGGGCCTTTATCTGGGAAATCAGAACAATGCCGAAATACGCCTTCGGCTTGTCGGGGAGGAAGATCGCTATTCGGGCAGCCTGACTATTGGGACGCATGACTTCAAATTGGAAGCAAAAATTAAATTGGGGAGGTTGGTTGGTGAAACTTTCAACGATTCAGGCGATCGTTTTTCTTTTGTATGTATGTTAAGTGAAGATGAGCGAACACTTATCATCGAACGTGCCTCCGGTGATATTTCTTTGAGTCGTGTAAGCCTGCCGGAGAGTATTTGGGGCTGCTGGGAAGGCGAAGGTATCGAACTCTTCCTGAGCCAACCCAGAGGGCAGAGTGAAGTAAAGGGCCTGGCCTTCTTTCAGGATGGCAAATTTCCTGTGCAGGGAACTTACAGGGTCGGACAACTTCAGGGAAGCTTTCAATCCGAAGGCCAAACCTATCCCATAGAGGCTGAATTAAAAGACCGTCAACTCGTTTTCGCTTCCGGTACTTACACTCAAACCCTAGTCTCAAAGAATAGCATTATAATGGATTTAGTGGATGATTCTCTGAGTAACTTGAAAGAAAGGGTCGCGCTTATTGCGATGGATGATGAGTTACTGGCAGTATTTCAAAAAGAAGAAGCGGAACTTCTTCAAGGGGCAGCAGATTTGATAACAGATACAGAAGCTGCTATCTTGGAAGCTGAAGAAAATAGGGATGCGCTAATACTTGCATCTATACGTGAGCGTCGTTTGGAAGAGCTATATCCGGCATGGAGATCATTGATGGAGAAGAGAGCCGAAATTAACACCAGGCTTGCAGAGCAAGCCTACGGACAGGCATTGATGGTTCGATACAAAGACAACGAAGAGGCTTTCAAACTCTACAAAAACGCAGCCCTCCGAGGCCATGCAGAGTCTCAAAATGAATTGGGATATTACTTACAGGAAGGCCTTGGGGTTGACAAAAATCAGGCTGAGGCACTGAAGTGGTATCGGGCTGCAGCCCAAAAGGATTTAGCGACGGCTCAATATAATTTGGGCAATGCCTATTGGAACGGATGGGGAATTGAAAGAAACTATGTCGAGGCAGTTTATTGGTTTCAGGCAGCTGCTAAAAAAGGCGATGTTGATGCACTTCGAAAACTGGGTTGGGCCTATAAAGATGGGCGTGGTGTTGAAAAAGATGATGTTAAATCGACGCGTTTTTACATCCAAGCTGCTGACAAAGGTAACAAGTACGCTCAATACTGGGCTGGTAATGCATACCAAGAAGGGCGAGGTGTACCCCGAGATTATCAAGCAGCACTCGAATACTATAGGAAAGCAGCCAGCCAAGGGTATTCAGATGCAATGAACCAGATAGGTTGGTTTTATGATTATGGGTACGGTATATTAGAAGATAAGCAAAAAGCGGTAGAATGGTATCGTAAAGCGGCTGATGCGGGTAATTCATCCGGCATGAACAACTTAGCTTATGCTTATCATCATGGAGAAGGCGTATCACGTGATTATGAATTAGCGGAAGAATACTACCGGAAAGCTGAAAAAATGGGATATGAAAACGCACAAATAAACTTATATAAGCTTTTAGAAGAAATTAGTGAAATCGAAAAAGAGCGTGCTGGACAACTTGAAGAAAAGAAAGCCAACTATGATAAGGCCATGCATATGCTAAGCAATATGATTGGGATCAAATACAAGGGTAAGCACAAAGTGAATGGTCATATGCGCCGCTCAGTAACAGAAATCCTGAGGGTAAGTGATACGCAAATTCGCTTAAGGCATAGGGTCAAAATGAAGCCTTTGCAAAAGTGGGACGTTTACACCGTCAGCTTTGATCCGAAGATTTTTAAAAGTTTCTACAGTGAACGCCCTTTCAATGGAAATTGTGCCCTTATCAGCAGGGAAGATATTGGTCTTTATAGTGTAGATATAGATGCTAAACTTACTCAAACTAAACGGTTCAAGATGTATGCTCTGGAACCTGAACTTTGTGCTCAATTTAATGCTGTATTCAACTGGATAGCCGAATTCACAGCCGCTACAAGTAATCAATAAATCAAGTTGTTACGTAATAATATTTTTGAAATTTAGTAAATGTGTTCTTTCAGTTTACTTACTAGTATATTGTTGTATTTTCATTCTCATGGCAAAAAAGATAAAGTGTAGTGTCTGTAATAAAGATGCTAATGTGCATTTAACGCAGATCGTTAACAATAAGGTTCATAAAGTGGATCTATGTGAATCTTGTGCTCAAAAAAAAGGTGTTACCGACCACGAAGGATTCTCTCTAGCTGATTTATTTGTTAAGCCGTCATCGGCGTCTACCACGGAAAAACCGCAACTTGAATGTCCTGAATGTGGTTTAAAGACCAAGGATTTTCGTCGCACCGGACGTCTTGGTTGCGCAAATTGTTACGAGGTATTTCAGCCATTGTTACTTCCTATGCTGGAGGATATGCACGAGGGTATCATCCACAAAGGAAAAATACCAACGGTTACGATCAGCAAACAGTCGAGTAACCTACAGCTAAAACGATTTCAGGATCTTCTGTCTAAAGCAATTGAGGAGGAGGCGTATGAAGAAGCTGCTAAATATCGTGACCAAATCAGAGAACTCAAAGAGTCAAACGAAGGATTAAAAGCTTTGAAGAAATGATCCGATCATTGATAAATGAGAATCGCGCGGAACTCACCCAAGCTTTTAAAAAATCAGCTCCGATAGTTTTGTGCACTCGTATTCGTTTGGCACGGAATCTTGCAGAAAAGCCATTCCCAGGTCGCGCCGATGTTTCTCAAAGACAAGATGTCCTCAAATCATGCGCGAGTAAGATTATTTCGATGTCGCAGATGAAGAAAGGTGTTTTTCTGGATGTTGCTGACCTATCTGACTTGGAGAAACAGGTTCTTGTGGAGCGCCACCTGATTAGTCGTGAGTTGTGTGAAGGTCGTGCAGGGACTGGCGTATGCATTAATAAAGCGCAGACTTGCGCCGTGATGATCAACGAGGAAGACCACTTGAGGATACAGTTTTTGAAGACTGGTTTTAGTTTAAAGCCCGTATGGAAGCTTACGGATGCTTTTGATTCGGAACTGGAGCAGATGCTCAATTTGGCTTTTTCTCATGAACTAGGCTATTTGACTGCGTGTCCGACAAATCTTGGGACTGGCTTGCGCGCATCTGTTATGATGCACCTTCCCGGATTGGTCATATCTGATGAAATGGAGCGTGTGATTCGCGCAGTTAACCAACTCGGAATTACAGTTCGTGGCCTTTTTGGAGAAGGCTCTGATCCGACAGGCCATATTTTTCAGATCTCGAATCAGCAGACTTTGGGAGAGAGTGAATCAAAGATTTTAGAACGTTTATCTAGTGTTCTAAAGACAATCATTGATCACGAATCAAATGCTCGCTACAAGTATCTTGAGGAGAATTGCCAAAGGGTGTGTGATCGAATTGGGAGAGCGTTCGGTACTCTGCAAAATGGGCATATTATCTCGTCTGATGAAGCGCTTAATCTACTCTCTGTCATGCGGGTTGCAGTGGATTTCGGTATGCTTCCCGAAAAAGTGAGAACTAAGATAGACAGGCTTGTCATCGAATGTCAACCTGGGCATATTCAGTATAATACTGAAGAAAAAGCGGATCCTGAAACTCGAGATATTAGTCGTGCAGAGAAATTACGCGTAGAATTTGCCAAATTACCACCTTTGGATTTTGATAAATTATTTTAAATATTGATACACTTTAAAGAATAATACGATGGAGCCCATGAACAACTTCACACCCCGCGCGCAACAGGTTTTGACTCTTGCGAAGAAAGAAGCGGATCGTTTTCATCATAACTACATTGGTACAGAGCACTTGCTTCTAGGCCTCATCAATTTGGGTCAAGGTGTTGCCGTCAATGTTTTGCAGAAAATGGGTCTCGATTTACAGACGGTTCGCACTGCTGTTGAGAAGCAGGTGGGCGTTGGTCCTGAGAGTAAGCCGTCTGGTAACATACCCTACACGCCGCGTGTTAAAAAGGTGCTGGCGCTCGCAGGAAAAGAAGCCAAATCGCTAAATCACTCTTATGTTGGTACAGAGCATATACTTCTTGGGCTTCTACGTGAGGGCGAGGGCGTCGCCGCTCGAGTACTTAAGTCGCTCGAGGTCGATATTGAAAGCTGCCGTAATGAAATTCTCTCAGAGCTTGATCCTAACTTTTCCGGCGAGGTCGTTGCGGGTGGCTTTCCGGGGAGTTCTTCGGATGAAAAGAAGGAGTCAAAAACTCCTGCCCTCAAAGCATTTGGTCGTGATCTCACAGAATTAGCAAAAAAAGGCGAACTCGATCCCGTTATTGGACGTAAGCACGAAATTCGACGCGTCATTCAAATCCTATGTCGTCGTACCAAGAGCAATCCGGTTTTGATTGGTGAGGCTGGCGTTGGTAAAACTGCTATTGTTGAAGGGTTAGCTCTGGAAATTGCTTCTGGAATCGTCCCGGAAATTTTAGTTGATAAACGGGTCATTACCCTGGATCTAGCTTTGATGGTGGCTGGCACTAAGTATCGCGGGCAGTTCGAGGAACGTATCAAGGCGGTCATGGACGAAATTCGTCGTGCTAAAAATATAATTATTTTGATTGATGAGTTGCATACAATTGTTGGTGCCGGATCGGCAGAAGGTGCGATGGATGCATCCAACATTTTTAAACCAGCCTTGAGCCGTGGCGAACTTCAGTGCATCGGTGCGACAACACTAGCTGAATACCGCAAGTATATTGAAAAAGACAGCGCTCTGGATCGTCGGTTTCAATCCGTAAAGGTCGAGGCACCTTCAGTTGAAGATACAATTTTGATCCTTAAGGGCATTCGATCAAAATATGAAGAGCATCATAAAGTACATTTTACGGATGGTGCGTTGGAGACTGCAGCAAAGTTGTCAGAGCGTTATATCACGGATCGATTTCTTCCGGATAAAGCAATCGACGTACTGGACGAGGCTGGCGCTCGCGCTCGTATTGAATCGCTCAAGCGTCCACCTGAAATCGAAAGTATGAATGACGAGATCAGCGATATTTGTAAGAAAAAAGAGGATGCAATCGGCGAACAGCACTTTGAAGAAGCTGCTCGTTTTCGTGATCAGGAAAAACAACTTCGAAAAAAACAATCCGAGATGATTGAATCTTGGAAAAAGTCGCGGGAAGAGAAAGAGATTGTTGTTGACGATGAATATATGTTGGAAGTGATCGCCAACTGGACGGGTATTCCGCTATCCCGTATTGAGCAAAAGGAAAGTAAGCACCTGCTAAAACTTGAAGAACACTTCAGGGCCGAGGTAATTGGTCAAAATATAGCAACTCAGGTTGTCGCCAAAGCGCTTCGTCGTTCCCGAGCTGATTTAAAAGATCCAAAACGACCAATAGGCTCGTTTATGTTTCTAGGGCCAACTGGAGTTGGCAAAACTCTTCTTGCTAAAGTCTTGGCTGAAGAGATGTTTGGCGATAGGGACGCGATTATCCAGATCGATATGTCTGAGTATATGGAGAAATTTGCAGTTTCCCGACTTGCAGGTTCTCCTCCTGGATATGTCGGTTACGAAGAGGGTGGACAATTGACTGAGGCTGTCAGAAGAAAACCTTATTCGGTTGTCCTTTTTGACGAAATTGAAAAAGCTCATCCGGATGTACTACAGTTGTTGTTACAGGTGCTGGAGGAAGGTCGCCTCACCGATAGTCTCGGTCGAAAAGTGAATTTTCGAAATACGATTTTGATCATGACGTCAAACGTGGGCGCTGAAATTCTTCAGCGAAACACGTCGATGGGATTTGGAATTGAAGACAGCGGGGACAGTGGGTATGAGAAAATCCGCGAAAAGATAATCGACGAGACAAAACGTGTCTTCAAGCCCGAGTTTTTAAATCGCTTAAACGATTTAGTCATTTTTAAGTCTCTTGACCGTGAAGACATGAAAGACATCGTTGAACTGGAACTGCGTAATTTCACAGATCGTCTAAAGGACAAAAATTTAACGTTCGAAATCTCGGATTCCGCAAAATCGTTTCTTATTGAGAAGGGTTATGATGATAAGTACGGAGCTCGACCTCTTAAGCGGGCAATTGAGAGCCACTTCGAAGACGTTTTGGCGGAACTTATTTTAAGTGGAGATGTCAAGCCGGGAGAGCTAATTAAGGTCGATCTGGAAGTTGATAAGCTTGCTTTCAAACAAGAGGGCTCAGTGCCTGATGCTGCTGAGTTGTAGCTTGCCGTTCGTTAGTTACCCAAGTTTGGTTTTTGCGCTAAGATGCGCAAATTGGACTGTTTTATCGCCTTGATCAAGCCACCTTATACCAGTTTAACCTCGTTTGAATTCGTAATAAATTCTACTTTATTTACGTTTGTTTTAGCACAAATCAATTATGCGTTCACTTTGCGATTTTCTTAAATCGACCATTGGTCGTAAAATATTAATGGCTCTGACTGGAATCGTTCTGGTTTTGTTTGTTTTAGGACACATGCTAGGCAACTTGCAGATTTTTTTAGGCCCGGAAGCAATCAATGCGTATGCATACAAATTGCACCATGTGATGCCTGCGGCTTTATTGTGGTTAATTCGTATTTTTCTATTGATTTGTATCGCAGCTCATTTGTGGGCAGCAATCACTCTAACCTTAGATAATCGGAAGGCTCGCCCTGAAGGATATAGTGTGAACAAAACGGTTCAGGCTACATATGCAGCAAAAACGATGAGGATGAGTGGTATTATTCTGCTATCATTCATCTTGTTTCACATAGCGCATTATACTGCGCGTGTGATTCCCGGTAAAGAATATGATAAACAAATTGCGGACGTTGCACTCATCAAAAATGATAAGCCAGTCATTGAGAATGGCGAACCGGTTATGACTTTTGATGTTTACACCATGATGATTGAAGGTTTTCAAGTTTGGTGGGTTTCGGCCTTCTACATCTTAGCTACAGGACTTCTATGTCTTCACCTTGCTCATGGTTTTAGTAGTATGTTTCAGACATTAGGAATTCGTAATCGCAACTGGCGTGGGATTTTAGATCGTTCAGCATTTGCCTATGGACTTATTGTGTTTACTGGGTTTGCAGTCATTCCGGTAGCTGTTCTCTCCGGAATACTTAAAAAGGTAGATAATGTTCACGGCTCTGAGATAATGAATGTAGTAACCAATAACGTTTCCACTGATACTTCTTCGAAATGATTCTAAATTCAAAAATACCTGAAGGTCCACTTGCTGACAAATGGTCAAAACATAAGTTTGACATGAAGTTGGTTAATCCGGCCAACCGTCGAAAGTATCACATTATCGTGGTTGGTTCGGGTCTTGCCGGTAGCTCAGCAGCGGCGAGCCTCGCAGAACAGGGTTACAATGTCTCATGCTTTTGTTATCAGGACAGTCCTCGAAGAGCACATAGTATAGCTGCTCAGGGCGGAATCAACGCAGCAAAGAACTATCAGAATGATGGAGATAATGTCCGTCGTCTCTTTTACGATACTATCAAAGGAGGCGATTACCGTTCACGTGAGGCAAACGTGTACCGGTTGGCGGAAGTAAGTAATGATATTATTGATCAGTGTGTTGCTCAGGGAGTTCCTTTTGCTAGAGAATACGGTGGTTTGCTTGCTAATCGTTCATTTGGTGGAGCTCAGGTCTCCAGGACTTTTTATGCACGTGGGCAAACTGGTCAACAGCTTCTTCTTGGAGCCTACTCAGCGTTAAGCCGCCAGATTGGGCTCGGTAAAGTTAAAATGTACAGTCGTCACGAGATGCTCGATCTTGTTAAAGTGGATGGGCACGCTAAGGGAATTATTGTTCGCAATTTAATGACAGGCGAAATTTCCCGACACGCCGCTGATGCAGTTATTTTGGCCAGCGGTGGCTATGGAAATGTTTTCTTTTTATCAACCAATGCGCAAGGTTGCAACGTGACTGCAGCGTATCGTGCACACAAGCGTGGCGCTGGCTTGGCCAACCCTTGCTACACTCAGATCCACCCAACCTGTATCCCTGTTCACGGTGACCAGCAATCTAAGTTAACATTAATGTCTGAGTCACTTCGCAATGACGGACGGGTATGGGTTCCAAAGTTGGCGGAGACTGCGAAGAAAATTCGTACGGGTGATTTGGATCCAAACACGGTTCCCGAAGAAGAGCGCGATTACTATTTAGAGCGTAAATATCCTAGCTTTGGTAATCTTGCGCCACGTGATATATCATCAAGAGCTGCCAAAGAGGCTTGCGATGAAGGGCGTGGTGTTGCTTCAACCGGTCTCGGAGTGTTCCTTGATTTTCGGGACTCCATCGCTCGCGACGGAAAATCTGCCATTGCCGAAAGATATGGTAATCTCTTCGACATGTACAATCGGATAACGGGTGCAGATCCCTACGAAACGCCGATGATGATTTTCCCTGCAGTTCATTACACTATGGGCGGTCTTTGGGTCGATTACAATCTCCAGAGCAACATCCCCGGCTTGTTTGTTGGAGGCGAAGCAAATTTCTCAGATCATGGAGCTAATCGGCTCGGTGCATCTGCATTGATGCAGGGGTTGGCTGATGGCTATTTTGTTCTGCCTTACACAGTAGGTAACTATCTCGCTGAGCAAGGGATAGCCCAAGCTGGTTCTGTAACAACAGATAATGATGCCTTCGGAAAAATTGAGTCTGATGTCAGGCAGCGCATTGATAAGCTTTTGTCCATCAAAGGCAAAGAGTCACCTCGTTCTTTCCACAAGCGCCTTGGGCAAATTATTTGGGATAAATGTGGTATGGCTCGTGACAAGGAAGGGTTGGCATGCGCTATCGAAGAGGTTCAAACACTACGCAATGAGTTTTGGAGTAACCTTCGAGTTGTCGGTGATGCCGCCGGCCTTAATCAGGAATTAGAGCGTGCAGGTCGGGTTGCTGACTTCATGGAGTTTGGCGAGCTACTTTGTCGTGATGCCCTCACTCGCGAAGAGTCCTGTGGTGGACACTTCCGGAAAGAGTACCAGACTGAGGAAGGTGAAGCCGAACGTAATGACAAGGACTATAGTTTTGTAAGCGTTTGGGAATATAAAGGAGATGACAAAGAGCCTGCACTACATAAAGAACCTCTTGTTTATGAAGAAGTAGAGCTTGCTACTCGTAGTTACAAATAAGCCTTAAATCAATCCATTTGCTAGTTATGAAATTAAAACTTAAAGTTTGGCGTCAGAAAAACAGAGATAGCGCAGGTAAGTTCGAGGAGTATCAACTCGACAGCGTATCTGAGGACTCCTCTTTTCTTGAAATGCTCGACACTCTCTCCGAAGAGTTGATTGAGAAGGGGGAAGAACCAATCGCTTTTGATCACGATTGCCGTGAAGGTATCTGTGGTATGTGCTCAATGACAATTGATGGAATTCCGCATGGTCCGGAAAAAGCAACTACGGCTTGCCAACTGCACATGCGCCATTTTAAGGATGGTCAAACAATCACAGTCGAACCGTGGCGTGCAAAACCATTTCCAGTTGTTAAAGATTTGGTGACGGATCGAAGTTCGTTTGATCGTATTATCCAATCGGGTGGTTTCATTACTGCACGCACCGGAAGTGCGGTCGATGCCAACGCAAATCCTATACCTAAAGAAAATGCTGATTATGCTATGGATGCTGCCGCTTGTATCGGTTGTGGCGCATGCGTAGCCGCGTGCCCTAATGCATCCGCCATGCTATTCACGTCCGCAAAGGTCTCTCATATGAATAGTCTTCCTCAAGGTAAGCCTGAAAAAGATCGTCGGGTATTGGCAATGGTTGGTACGATGGACGGTGAAGGTTTTGGAGGTTGCACCAACATTGGTGAATGTGAAGCCGTATGTCCCAAGAGCATATCTTTGGATATGATCGCACAGCTCAATCGCGATTATTCCAAGGCAAAGGTAAAAGAGTTTTTCTCAGTTAGTTCGTGATACTTGCCGATCGCGCTAACAATTCGTCCAAAACCGATAGTTGGAGCCAAAGCAACAAGTGTCAGACTTCGATGGATTCTGGCTCATCTTTCTCGATTCTTAAATTGTCAATAATGAAGGTTTGTCTATCAGGAGTATTCTTGCCCATGTAGAAGGTTAGCATGTCTTTGGTAGTCATCCCTTTGGGGATTATAACTGGATCCAGGCGGATTTCTTTATTTATAAAGTGTCCAAATTCTTCGGGAGATATTTCGCCCAAACCTTTGAAGCGAGTGATTTCTGGCTTTGGCTGGCAGGCTTCTATTGCTTCCACCCGTTCTTCTTCGTTGTAACAATAAAATGTCTTTTTCTTATTGCGTACGCGAAATAATGGCGTCTGCAAAATGTAGAGATGTCCTTGTTTTATCAGCTCTGGAAAAAATTGCAGAAAAAACGTGATTAGAAGTAAGCGAATGTGCATGCCGTCAACGTCGGCATCAGTTGCGATAACTATGTTGTTGTAGCGGAGATCCTCAATTCCATTCTCAATATTCAGAGCATCCTGAAGCAGGTTGAATTCCTCATTTTCATAAACTACTTTTTTGGTCAACCCAAACGAATTGAGTGGTTTTCCTTTGAGCGAAAAGACCGCTTGTGTGCTTACATCCCTAGCCTTTGTAATCGAGCCCGATGCAGAGTCACCCTCTGTGATAAAGAGTGTAGATTCAAGTCGACCGTCTTTTTTAGTATCAAGATGGACTCGGCAGTCGCGTAGCTTTTTATTGTGTACTTTATTTTTGCGAGCACGCTCTTTAGCCAGCTTTTGGATGCCTTTCAATTCTTTACGATTGCGCTCAGATTCTTGGATCTTTTTGAGTAAAATATCGGCAGATTCAGGATTGCGGTGTAAATAGTTGTCTAGTGACTGTTTAACAAAGTTGTTCAAAAAGGTGCGCACCGTTGGCCCTTCAGGGCCCATTTCCTGGGAGCCAAGCTTAGTTTTTGTCTGCGATTCAAATACTGGTTCTTCAACTTTTATGGCAATTGCAGCGCAAATAGATGTTCTTACATCTACGGCATCAAAATCTTTTTTGTAGAAATCCTTAATCGTTTTTACCAAAGCCTCACGAAATGCTGCCAGATGGGTTCCACCCATAGTCGTATGCTGGCCGTTTACAAAAGAATAGTAATCTTCGCCATAGCTGTCGTTGTGCGTAAATGCAATTTCAATATCTTTACCACTTAAGTGAGCAATCGGGTAAATAGGTTCTCCGTCGAGTTTGCTGTTTAGCAAATCTTTTAGTCCGTTTTCAGACTTAAATTTCCTACCGTTGTAGACAATAGTCAGTCCACGGTTGAGATAGGCATAATTCCAAAGCATGTCTTCGACGTAGTCCTCTCTAAAGCGACAGGCGCCGAAAATCTCGGAATCGGGATCGAAGTGCAAAAATGTCCCATTTTGAGAATTACTTACAGATTTGTCCTGCGTGTCCTCATTCAGCAGTTCACCCTTTGAGAAAGCTACTAAGCGAGTTTTGCCATCTCTGAAAGCTTGTAGTTGAAACTCTGAAGACAGAGCATTGACCGCTTTTATGCCAACCCCATTCAGTCCAACTGACTTTTTAAAGGCTTCGGAATCATATTTAGCGCCGGTGTTGATTTTGGAAGCGCAGTCTTTCAGTTTACCGAGCGGAATACCGCGTCCGAAGTCACGGACTGAGACACGAGTGCCGTCAATTGTAACTTCGATGCTTTTTCCGTTACCCATTACAAACTCGTCAATTGAGTTGTCGATGACCTCTTTGAGAAGGATGTAAATTCCATCGTCAGGTGAAGAGCCATCACCAAGTTTTCCAATATACATGCCGGGGCGCAGTCGGATATGTTCTTTCCAGTCGAGCGAGCGAATGCTGTCTTCGGTGTAATTTTCGGACATAAGCGTAAATTTTGACGTCAGGGTGAGCTATCAAATCCAATAAAAAGAAAACGATCTCATCGAGATCGTTTGGTCTACTTTTATGGTAGGCCGTCGGGGACTCGAACCCCGAACCAATTGATTAAAAGTCAACTGCTCTACCGATTGAGCTAACGACCCATTTTAGGAAACTGAAGATGGAACGCTTGCTGACTCTGTTTGTCAAGTATAGGAAACTGTTTTATGTAGATGTTTTTCGGGAACAAATTGGGGGCTGGTGACTCGTACTATTTGTAAAATATAATTTGATTATGAAAAGTGAAACAGTCTGTCAGGACAACTTACTAATTGAGCGTATCAAAAACGGCGACAATGCAGCTTATGAAGATATCGTGTCGCGCTACTGGGATCGAATTTTCGCCCGTGTCTTCAATCTTCTTAAAAACCAGCAAGATGCAGAGGAAATTACTCAGGATGCTTTTATACGGGCGCACCGTGGGTTGAAAAATTTCAGAGGAGATGCCTCATTTTCAACATGGCTGTACCAAATAGCCACAAATCTTGCACATAACCGCTACTGGTACTGGTTTCGCCGCAAGCGTGACCAGTCAGTATCCATCAACAAGCAGCTAACTGATGAGGGCGATCTTACATTGCAGGATGTTTTGCCCTGTGAACGTGAAACCCCATCTGAATCTACGATTACGAATGAGTTTGTTGAGCGAGTTTCAGAATGTATGAATGATCTTAGTGAGAAGCATCGTGAAATACTTGTTTTAAGAAATGTTAGAAATCTATCGTATGAGGTAATCGCTAAAAAACTTGGTATTAGTGTGGGCACAGTTAAGAGCCGAATCGCTCGTGCGCGTGAAAATTTAAGAGAGTTGATGGGAAGCGATTTTTCATGAGTGAATCAAAATTTGAAGAATTGACAAATCTCTACTTTGATCAGGAAATTTCAGTCGATGACCTGAAACAGCTGAAAAGAGAATTGAGTTCAAATGCTGATCTTAGGCTTGAGTTTGAAGCTCGCTACCGCTTGCATAGGGCCGCTTGTTCGGTGCTTTCGAGTCGAGAGTCCATTGCTTCAAAGCGAACCTGTTCAGTGATTGATCGATCGTTTTACAAGCCTTCCATGGCATTTGGCTTAGCGATGGCGGCTTGCTTTTTGGTGTTATTAACCACAGCGACTTTTGTCATACGTAGTACGAGCAGCGACTCTTCAAGGTCACTTGCCCAAGTTTATGGAGCTACCGATAAAAAGACTGTGGATTCGCTACTACAGGAGAATCTTGTTTCTAAGCTACGTTTAGCAGGACGGGCCCCTAATATTGTTTCTGTAGACCCGCACCTTAGCCGCATCGATACAAGAGCTTTGCAACAGAAAGAAGTGGATCTTCAAAGAATGATTGAACAGATGAATCGGTATAATACTTATTCTGCGAAACCTGAACCATCTTTCATGGAGCCAGTTTTAAGTAGCTATGACACATCTAGCAGCAGCTATTGGCCTACTGGATTTAAAAGTTCGCTGGCTAGCTTTGAATAAAATTGATGGTTCGTAATCTATCTCAAGACTCAAATTCATCCGAGGTCACTATGGCTTCCAGTTCCTTAGCTAATTCCTCAGCTTTTTGCTGAGTAGGCGCTTCGGCCATAATTCGTATGACTGGTTCTGTGTTAGAACGACGAGCGTGAATCCAGCTATCGCCAAAGTCAATGTGAACACCATCCAACAGGTTGAGTTTCTCGTTCTTGTAGTGTTGACGAACAGCTCTAAGGATTTTGAGGGAAGCATCATTACTTACCTTAATTTTGTCCTTTATAATGTGATATTTAGGGATTTCCGCTTTCAGTTCAGATATTGACTTTCCCGAATCGGTCAGCATTTCCAGTATAATAGCCATACTGACGTAGCTGTCACGGCAGGGATGAACTGCGGGAATAATTAGGCCACCATTGCTTTCACCGCCAGCAACAGCGCCAATTTCAAGCATTGTCTCGGATACATTGATTTCACCGATTTTAGTTCGGGTCACCTTTTCACCGACCTGCTCTGTGACATAATCTACAGTTTTGCCCGACGACAAATTTACTGCCACTGGTCCTTTCGAATGCGCATCCAGTACCTGCTGAATCCCCAGTGTCAGTGTGAAATCTTCGCCTAATGGCTTTCCATTTTCGTCAACAATAGCCAGACGATCTCCATCGGGATCCTGCGCAAAACCGATATCGCAGTGGTTGTTTTTAACGGCTTCGCACAATGTGGTTAAACTCTCCGGTGTTGGCTCTGGTTCGCGTTCAAACGCGCCAGTGGGTTCGTCAAACACAGAAACTACTTCGCAACCAAGATGCTCACGCAAAAAGGAGATTGAATGAACTGCGCCTACGCCATTACAGCAATCAATCGCGACCTTGTATTTCTTATCTCTTATTTTTTTGAGATTAATGTAATCAGCAATTTTTTCGTAATGAGGGCCCATTGGATTCTCAATTCTTGTGACCTCGGGGATTTCAGACTCACAAACGAGACCAAATTCCTGCCCATGATAAATATTAATCAGCTCTTCAGCTCGGAGTTCGTTCAGAAATAAAGCATTGTCTCCAACGAATTTCAAAGCATTCCACTGGGCCGGGTTATGGCTGGCTGTTATGGCAATTCCACCGCGAGCCTTTAATTTTTTTGTTAAGATCAAAACCGTTGGTGTCGGTACGACTCCGGCCAGTATCGGCTGGCAGCCAACACTCTGTAGGCCGGCAATGACTGCGTTTTCAACCATGGTTCCTGTTGTACGGGTATCACGCCCAATTACGACTGGTCCGCGCCCAACAAAGGTGCCAAAAGCCTGAGCAAACTCAGTAGCGACCTGTGGTGAAAACGATTTCCCTACGATTCCACGGACACCTGAGACACCAACTTTCAATGCTTCTCTCATAGTACTTCCTCCAATGTTCGGATAATTTTTTCGGCTGTTTCTTCGGCCACTTTTCGGTCTTTTGATTCGGTGATCACTCGTACAATTTGTTCCCTTCGAGAAGTTCGAACATGCTTCCAACAATCTTCGTAATCGATACGTAGACCGTCTTGCAAATCAATTGTCTTTTCTGGATTTTCCTGACGCCAAAGCCTCTCTATGTATTCCAGTGCGCGATAACCTTCGCTTGATGAGCAAGGTACATTTTTTTTGACTATATGATAGGCTGGTAAATCTCCCAGTAATTCGGATAAAGGGGCCTCATTTTCGGCCATTGCTTCCAATACTAGCGCCATCATGATAAAGCCGTCGAAACTAAGCCCTGCCTTAGCAAAGGCAGCTGTGCCGTTGCCTTCGCCACCGAGAACTCCTTGCTCATCAGCGAGTGTTGTGAGTACATAGGGCTGACCTGCTTTCGTTTTAACCAGTTTGCTATCATGCTTTGCAGCAATATCATCAATCATCTGGCTGGTGGAGCTATTAGTCACAATCGTACCTTTTTGCTTGCCTAGAATGTGATTAGCAATGACGGCAAAGGTATACTCTTCGCTTTTTGGTTCAGGAGCTTCCGTAACTAATGACATAGATGCCATATCGCTACTGAAGAGGAATCCCGCGTCACCTTTGACATAAGGAAGGATCGAGGCCATCTGTTTAGCTGCGCGTGGTCTTGGTTCTGCCTCGCGAGCCAAATATCCATTCGCTTCTCCGTTAATCGGCACAAGGTTAATGCCTAGATGTTTGGCAAAACCGTTCACATAGGGGACCCCTGCGCCGCCCAAAATATCCATCAAGACGGTCAAGTTAGCTGCACGAATTGCCTCTGTGTTGATGCAATTTTCCAGATTATCGAAATAGGGTTCCAGAAAGCTGTTAGATTTCGAAACTTTTCCCATCCCTTGCCAATCAGATTTGAGAAAATCTTTTGAATGAAAAATATCGAGAATAGTTTGTCCGCTGAGTGGATCAAAAATACATCCTTCGCTATTGGTCATGTTAAGCGAGTTCCAACCAGCGGCCTTGGTATTTCCGGTTATTGAGAATCCAGCTGAAGCGCCGTAGTGTCTAACCGCAAACTGAATCATGGGAGTGGGGCAAATGCCCAGATCGATGATGTTGCAGCCGGCATTGAGGAAGCCAGAAATAGCCGCTGAATAGACCATCGGACTCGAGTAACGAGTGTCACGACCAATCACAACAGTACCTCCTCCGACATAGGTTGCGAGGGCTGATGCAAAATCAATAATGTTTCGAGGGGTAAACGATTCCCCTACGAAACCGCTAAGGCCAGAACTAGATAAACGGAGCGTTTTCATAATTTATGAGAAGATTTATTTGTGCCTTTTTTATAAATTACAATATTCATTATTGAAAGAAGCGTAAATAGTTCTAAAACGGGAATTTTTATAAATACAGTATTAATTTAAGGTTTTTAATATGACTAAGACTTCATCTGACAGCGAAAAAGAATTGTCTGCTAAATTTGCAGCTATACATGAGAAAGTATCGGCCCTGACTGCAGACTCTCAGCATTTGCAAGATAGCAGTATGGGTAATTCCGTTTATGTTTTGTCAGACAAGGAGTTGCTAAGTCTGCCCAGAAGAAGTGGAGACAGTCGTTATCCCTATGGGCAGGACGGGTTTAATTTTTGGGTGTACGCATCTGGATATATGCATGCAAACGAAGGTTTGCTGTCTACCTTTCTTAGGGCAGTAAATGGTCAAGAGCCTAACATTGCTTTTTTCGCAGGCAGCAAAAAGGACGGCGAAAATAAGGTAATCCCCTTATTTTCGGTTCCTAAAATGTTGGAGGAACGTGAGGGCTTAGTGCGGTACACGGTTTTCAGTCCTTCGGCAGCTTATTTTGTGACTGAGTCTGATGGTCTGCGCTTTGGAGTGCGTGTATTCGCGACGCCTGACCGCGCACTAAGTTTTTCTATACATGTTAAAAATACAGGTAATCAGGATGCATCATTCTTCCTTTCATCTTATCTTAATCCTTTTTTGCGCCACCAAATAAATGCGACGGATGAGGATAATTGGTTTAAGGAAATCTCACTGCTTAAATCGCAAGGAGGGACGCCGGAGAATTTGGATCCTTTCTTGTTGCAGGTTCACGAAGACGAAGACCGTCATACCCTCACGACCAGTTATGGCGTCTTACAAAGAGAACTGAGCATTGAGGATGAAAGTTGGCTGATTTCGGCGGAAGCAACTGCGTCTCGCTCCCAGTATGTGGGAAGTTCAAACAGCAGTCTGCACACACCCGAAGCCCTCCTTAAGGGGACTTTTGGTCCTGATCCAAAGCACCTTTGTACGTTTACGGAAACTGCGATCATGGGTGATTTGCTACACATGAATTTACCAGCTGGTAAAGGTGTGCGTTCGGACATGCTATTTTCTCCAGTCAAGAATCATGAAGCTGCCTTGTCTCTGGCTGGTAAGCGAGTGGACTCCTCCAAGGTAGACTTGGAGTTGAAACGTTTGAGCGAAAAAGATAGCACGAATCAGGCAACATTAAGCATTCAGACTGATCAGAGCACTCATGAATCAATTAATAATATGGCATTTGACTCTTTTATTGAGCATCTCAAAAAGCAGGTTGAATTTTGTTCGTTGATTAAAGGATACATCCAACTTTCTCCGAATTCATTGATTGGTATACGCGATGTGTTTCAGGCCATAGAAGGCATGCTATTTTGGCAAGACGAGGCCGCTCGAGACAAGATGCTGGAAGCCTTGAGTTTTACTGCGATCGACGGTCGCTGTTTTCGCCAGTATTCATTGCCTTCGGCAAATCAGGAACCAGGCCGTATGGATCTTCGCCAATTTATTGATCAGGGCGTCTGGGTTATCTCAACGATTCATACCTACCTTCGTGTCACACAAGATTGGGATTTCCTTGATCAGGTTTGTGGTTATCACGAAATCGTTAATGAGTCAGAGCGCAAAGTAAAAAAGTCAGAAGAGAGTGATTCTGTTCTTGATCATCTGATTAGGATCATGGCTTATTTGCTCCGCAATCGGGATCACGATCAGACTAAATGCTCGCTCGCATTGTATGGGGACTGGAACGATGCCTTGGATGGCTTGGGCATTAGTTTAGACGGTTCTTCCGAGTTCGGAACCGGTGTGAGTGTTATGGCAACTTTACAGGTTTATCAGAACACAGAAGAGATGATAGATCTTCTTAGTCGTATCGATGAGTCCAAGTATGCGACTGAGATCGAATCATATCGTAAGGCCCGTGAAGAAATTGAAGCAGGCCTACTCAAATATGCTGTTGTCAGCAACAATGACGGTGAAAAGCGAATTCTGCATGGATGGGGTGATAAGTATTCATACCTTGTTGGCAGCTACAAGGATTCCGATGGAGTTTCTCGTGATGGTTTAACGTCCAACGCTTTCTGGGTGTCTTCAGGACTTTACAAAAAGCACCCTGAATTCAAAGAGAGCATACTAAATGGATTTAAGCGTCTTGATTCCAAGTATGGCTATCGCACTTTCGCGCCTCACTTCGATCTAGACGCCAAAGGTGTCGGACGCATTCCAAAATTACCACCAGGAACTGCTGAAAACGGAGCATCCTATGTTCATGCAACCGCCTTTGCCATTATGTCGCTCTTCCAGATGGGTGAGCCGCAAAAAGCATGGGAACAACTGATCAAGATACTACCTTTCACCGAAGGTCACGAGAATCTGACGCATAGTCCTTTCGTCATGCCAAATTCCTACGGTTACAATCCTGAGAAGTCGATTGATGGGGAAAATATGAACGACTGGCAAACTGGCAGTTCCAACGTAGTACTCAAACTTCTTATACGCTTCGTATTCGGGTTTGAGCCTGATTTGGACGGACTTTGGATTCAACCAGCCAGCGGATGCCCGTTTAAATCATTTCAGTTCACTTTGGATGTTCGTGGCTGCAAAGTAAGTATTCACTATGAAAACAAACAATCCGGTAAGCGGAGCTTTCTAGTAGATGGGGAAGCAAAGGAGCCCAAATTTGATGAACTTATGGGAATTAATAAAATATGGATTCCTAATGAACGAATCAAATCTGGCAGTGAGATTTCAGTCAGTGTTGTCGATTAACTTGCATGATTCCCCGCAGCTTGCTGCGGGGAATTTCATTTAGTACTCAAGAGTTAAGGCTGGATGCATTCTCCGCTCTGGAGCGTTGCTCCTCCTCGAAGGAAAGATCATCACAATCATCTGGTCGATTGGCGTGCAGTTCTTCGGGCAAGCAAATGTAGTAGATCGTAAGCCAGCAGCTCCAGCTCCAGCGATACAATAGTACAGGCAATAAAATAGCACAGGTTAGAGCTGCGGTCAGAGCAACCTGAAGCTTAACCCAATTCAAAAACCCAAATATCAGAACTGGAATGATGAAGGCGAAGGAGGCAATGCCATAGTTGAGGCAAAGCGGTCCTAGATAGTAACCGTCGCCGCGTTTTATTGGCATGCCGCATTCGGGGCAGTGATGTTCAATCTTCAATAGTGACTTAGACAATTTAGCCATTCCACAATTGGGACACTGACACTTTAATCCACGTGCGAGAATTTGCCGCGGAGTTACTGTTGGAAAGGGCCTCAATTTTGGATCAGTCATCTCTTTCAAAAAGCATTATAATATTTGGTTACGTTGGTGATTCAAGTAGCAGTCCGGATTTAGCAAGTGAGAAAGTACCGTTTGAAATTCTCTTCAATACTTGCAGTCAGTTTATCAAAGTGGATTTCGCGTATTCCAGCAATGGTGACGTAGCAATCGAGTAACCTTGAAGCATCCTCTTCATGAGACGTATCCGTTTCAATCAGTAGCCGATCTATTGGTACTGCACAAATCCGGTCACGGACTTTTTTGTTTTGGGATGATAATTGAGTGGCAGAAAATGAAAAGTAGGCGCCTCTTTTGACAAGTTCCGAAATCAACTCTGCGGGGCCTGAGTAAGCGTGCAGGTGTACGCCACGAGGTGGCAGGACAAAGCTTCTTAGTGCTTCCACTAGCATGCCAATCGCCTTCACGCAATGAATGGAGACTGGTCGGTTTTGCTCACGGGCTATTTTAAGTTGCCATAAGAAGGCATCCATCTGACTTTCGAATTGATCATTTTGATATCTGCGATCCAGACCAATTTCACCTACAAAACATTTGGGGTTATCTTTCAAAAGCTGCGAAAAGGTGTTTTTCCAATCCGTTGGCGCCGTATTAACATTTTGAGGGTGTAAACCAATCGCCGCTATTATTCTATGGCTTTGTGCTAGTCTAAGCACTGCGGACCAGTCAGTAGACGAAGTACTGTTTATAATACTGTAGCTCTGATCCGAAAAATCCGCCAACGTTACCGGTGAGTTCAGCGGTTCAAGCTCTTGACTTTTGCAGTCTGGTAGATGTGCGTGCGCATTGTAAAGCAAGGTACCCATGGAAGAATAAACGCTTATTGTGTGTTGATCAAAGCGCCCATTGCGCTTGCCCCCATTTTTAGACCATTAGTCGGCAAATTTAAGGTAGTATCCAGGACAGGTTTTATTGATTATTATTGTTGTTTGGGTTGTTAGAGAGCTCCGTTCAGAACCCCTCAGATTGTAACGGAGCTTACCCCCTAAAAAATTGCTATTTTTTAACAGAAGTGTTTGATGAACAGTAACATTTGAAAAAATTGAAATCTTGTAATTATACATATCAATAAGACTATGCATAGACATCGAAGCTAAGGAAAAAGTTCATCGTGAAATTCAAGCACCTGGGAAGGTGTTATCGGTACAGTTCGCCCGATTTGTTGGAATTCCAACGAAAAATGCAAAACCATTGACTTGTTCTGCGTTAAAAACATAGCCACTTTCTTGAAATAAAAAATTTCATATTTCTTTGATTTGTAGGTATAAAGAACTAAATTTAATGGTGTCCGATTGTCTTTGAGTTTTTTGATTGATAGCGGCAAAAGACGTGCGATTGCGGCAAGACTGGCAAGCGATTGGCTGATACGTTCCATCATTTCGAATTGTTGGCTACCAGTCAGAATAAAGCGTCCTGCTTTCGGATTTAAATCGACCTCAGTCTGGAGGTAGGAAAAAGGTCCGGAGCATTTTGCGCCTCGTCGAAAATAGCCCCTGCTTGATATCGATTTAAGAAGCCTCGCGGGTCATTGATTGCAGCCATTCGTTTATCCAAATCTTCAAGCAATACGTATGTGTGTGAAGGAAATACACTGCTAACCAAGGTGGTTTTCCCTGATTGCCTTGGTCCGATCCGTTAGGATTGGATATTGTCTGGCGTAGTCTTTTAGTTCAGAAGAAAGTGTCCGGGGAATCGTGTTTGCATTATGTAAGCGAGACTTACAGATTGCAATAATTTAAAATAATCCCAGGTAGTAGTACTATCGCCTCATTTCTTGTTTTTTGAAGAGGTCAAACCTGGCCATTTAACAAGATCATAAATTGCACTGCTCTGGCAGAAAAAGTCCATTACTTTAAAAAAATTACATCTCTACCGGCCTGTAGGGAATGAAACGCATGAGTTCGACCACTTTGAGTTTCATATGATTCTTGTTTTGAGGGATGAACCATTGCTCGCCATTTCGCTCTTTGAGCAATCCGCGATAAATTTCACCCCAAGTGCCAAGAGTCACATAACCTTCTCGATCCGTTCGGATTATGACGGCTGCATGCAAGTTAGTTGATCCACTACCAACCAACTCTCTGGGAACAGCAACTGTTAAGTAACCGGATCGGAAGTTTTTTGTGGTTGCAAGGAGATCTTTGAGCTTCAGTGGTGCTTCAATAATATCGGTATGAATGCGTATCTGACCTTCAGTGCGCTCATTTACAATTTGATCTATTATTATAGCGATGTCCATGCCTCTTGTTCCCATCATTTCTGTTCGGGTTATCCCTGATTGAAAGGCTAGACGATGATCAATATCCCTGAATAGCTTAAGTTTATAGACTCTTGGATCTGCGTCGCGGTAGCGTGGCGGAATCAGGCCGAATTTTTCGTACCAGATCAATATGTTAAGTAGAGCAGTCGGGCCGCAGCCGGTTTCCGGAGTGGGGTAGTTAAGTTGATTCTCGGAGAGCATGCTCAGGCGATTAAGAGCCGGATTCATGCGTTCCCTGCCTTTAACGGTTTTTGAGGAATACTTGATGTCTTTACCGTCTTTTTGAGATGCTACGGTTTCAAATTCGTGTACTTCTGAAAAAAGCGTGCAGGATAAGGATATTAGGATAAGATAAACGAGTCTGGGCAGATGGCTTTTGGGTGGTTTTGCGTTCATCTGTTTTTCGACACTGTAGAGGTGGGCAGTTCAAAATGTTACCATTGAATCCTATTATTTGGATCCTCAATCACAAAGTTTGAAGGCATAGATAATTGACCCAAAATAGCGAAAAACCTCTTAATTGGCCAGTGATACAGACATCGGAGTCTTTTACCAGAAGCGTGAACCTACCTGTTCAATGGTATAACCTTTTTTCTGCAGAAGTGAAATCAGCCCTTCTTCGCCTGCCAAATGTGCTATGCCAACCAGGAAGAACTTAGATTCCTGTGTATTTGAAAAGGCTTCAATTCGTTTTATCCAGTCTCGGTTGCGACTACTTATAAGCCTTTTATAAAGTTCGGGATATTCGCGGACCCTCTTCACAAATAAATCATCGATAGATCTTAAGTCACCTTCTCTCCAGGTGTTTACAAGGTTATCGAAATGAATTTTAAGGTTCTCGATGTCTTTAAGGCCATGAGCTACCATTTTGTTCTCAATATCTTCATCCATAGAAGCCAGGAGACCTATTTGGAATTCAGCAGTTTCAAGAGACAGTATTTTTTTTCGATCACTCAGGGCTCGTTTTTGGAAATAAACATCAAGCCCTTCCTCAATGGCATCAATTTCAGACAGCTCTTTGACCAGTAACATCATAATAACCATACTGGGTTTGGTTTTCTTTAGGACTTTGATAGAAAGCCCGTTTTGTTCACATTTTTCTTTTAGAGCGTTGAAGTTTTTCCGCGTAAGTACTTTTTTTAGACTGCGGTTGTCATGGTAGCTGGTCGCTCTTAAAAGCTGTGTTGTAAAACGGTCGCTACTTGTTGTTAAAGGATCTATTTCAAAGATAAGTGTCTCTGAATTCAAGTAGGCATACTCAAATTCTACGGGAAGTGGATAGTCGGACGATCGTAAGATATGGCAGGTGCCACCGATATAAAATGATTGGTCCTCTTTTGAAACCCTCCAAACAGAACTTTTCGCAAAGATGGAGCAAAGTGGAAACGTAAGTAGTAGAAAAATATATTTTGGCATTATAAAGAATATCTTCACCATGAAAAATCTGAGCATTTAGAACACAAACGACGCTTACAACACGAAATTTGTAATACTTACAGATAGGCTACAGATATTAATAGCCCTGATTCGGTGCTAGCCAACGCTCGCATTCTTCGAGAGTAAGTTTTTTGCGTTTGGCATAGTCTTCCATCTGATCTCTGTCAATCGGTCCTACTTGCGTGTACTTAGCATCTGGATGGGCAAAATAAAGTCCGCTCACGCAACTTCCGGGTGACATCGCGAAGTTTTCAGTAAGTGTGGCACCGGTGTTTTCCTCAGCATTCAAGAGCTTCCAAATAGTTGCTTTTTCGGTATGATCAGGCGTGGCAGGATAACCGGATGCCGGGCGAATGCCGCGGTACTTTTCTTTGATTAACTCTTCGTTGCTCAGGGTTTCATCGGCGGCATAACCCCAAAGCTCTTTGCGGACACGTTCGTGCGTGTATTCAGCGAGGGATTCAGCAAAGCGGTCGCCGATAGCCTTGATCATAATTGAGCTGTAGTCATCACCGTCGTCTTCAAATGTTTTGGCAAATTGGTCAACGCCTTCTATACAGGAAACAAATGCACCACAGGTGTCTTTGCGGTTTGTTTCTTTTGGAGCTACGAAGTCAGCAGGTGCGTAGTAGACTTCACTATTGTTTTTAAGCTTCTGTTGGCGGAGGGTGTGAAAGACGCCGATTGTTTCTCCTTCCGAGTCATAGAGTTCAATATCGTCGCCTATGGCATTTGCTTGCCAAAGACCAACTACACTGCGCGCGCGAAAACGTTTTTCTTTTACGATTTGTTCAAGTAATGTTTTGGCATCTGAGAAAATATTTCGTGCCTGCTCTCCATATTTTTTGTGTTCGAGGATTTTAGGATATACACCTTTTAATTCCCAGGTCCAAAAGAGAGGCGAGTAGTCGAAATAATGGGCAAGGGTATCCAATGGGACAGGATCATCCACGGTTATGCCGGGATTGTTAGGTGGTTTGAGTTTGGCATTGGCCCAGTCGCAGGTGAATCGTTTTGAACGAGCTTCTTCAAGTGGGATCAGGTCTTTGGCCGAGTTGGCTTTAGCGAAACGTTAACGCTGTTTAATATTATCGGTTTCGATTTCAGAGACGTATGCATTGCGGGTTTTTGGGTTTAGTAGCTTATTGCAGACTTCAGTTACCAGCGAAGCGTCGCCTACACGCACGACTGGTTGATTATAGTGTGGCGCAATTTTGATTGCAGTGTGGGCTTTACTGGTTGTTGCGCCGCCGATCAACAAGGGCTGTTTGAAGCCACGCTTTGTCATCTCCTTTGCATTGTAGATCATTTCATCCAGAGAAGGTGTGATCAGGCCGGACAAGCCAATAATGTCGGCGCCCCATTTTTCTGCCTCCTCAAGTATTTTGTCGCAGGAAACCATGACGCCCAGATCTTTAACTTCGTAATTATTACAGGCGAGCACAACAGCCACAATATTTTTGCCGATGTCATGAACATCACCTTTTACCGTTGCGATTAGGAACTTTCCAGCGCTGGAACTTTGGCTGGTGTCGTCTTTATCAGCTTCCATGTATGGCAGAAGGTAGGCAACTGCACGCTTCATAACACGTGCGCTTTTTACGACCTGAGGGAGGAACATTTCTCCGTCGCCGAAGAGTTTTCCGACGACTTTCATGCCACTCATAAGAGGACCCTCAATAACTTCCAGCGGTTTGTCGTACTTAAGTCGCGCTTCTTCGGTATCTTTGTCAATATGAGCGCTAATTCCCTTCACAAGGGCGTATGAGAGGCGTTCTTCAACGCTGCCATCGCGCCATTGGTTCCTTATCTCAGTCGTTTTTTTTTCCGCTTCAGCGGGGACTGCGCCTGCACCGGACGACAGAAACTTTTCCAAAATCTCCGGGTTGTTTTCCCTGGTCGCTCTTTCAAACAGGCTGCGCAGAAGGTTCATGCCTTCCAACATCGCATTGTTAATGCGTTCTTCCGGAGTACCTTTACCTAGAGTTACTGAGCCATTTTTGATCGACTCTGCGAATTCGATCAGTTTTTCGGTAGCTTGGTTAGTGCGATTTAAAATTACGTCCTCAACCAACTCCTTGAGCGCCGGGTCAATCTCAGCATAGTTCATGAGCATACCCGGGTTAACAATCGCCATGTCAAGACCAGCCTGAATGCCGTAATAGATAAAGACTGCATGCATCGCTTCGCGCACGGGATTATTGCCGCGAAAAGAAAAGGATACATTGGAAAGTCCTCCGCTGGTGCGCGCTCCGGGACAACGTTTTTTGACCTCACGAACAGCCTCAATAAAGTCAATTGCGTAACTGTTGTGCTCTTCCATGCCAGTTGCGACTGTAAGGATGTTCAGGTCAAAGATGATGTCCTGCGGATCCATGCCAACTTTCTTGGTCAAGATACCGTAAGATCTCTCAGCGATGGCTATTTTATCTTCTTTGGTTGCGGCTTGGCCTTTTTCATCGAAAGCCATCACGATGACTGAAGCTCCGTAACGCATGATTTTTCCAGCTTGCTCACAGAACTCATCTTCACCGCCTTTTAAGCTGATTGAGTTAACGATGCATTTGCCTTGTACGCATTTGAGCCCAGCTTCAATAACCGACCACTTGGAGCTGTCGATCATGATTGGTACTTTACAAATATCTGGCTCCGAGGCGACCAGATTCAGGAAGTGAGTCATGCAGGCTTCGCCATCAAGCATCCCTTCATCGAAATTGACGTCGATAATTTGTGCTCCTTTTTCAACCTGAGAACGCGCTATCGTCAGTGCATCGTTAAATTTGTTGGCTTTGATCAGCTTTTTGAAACGTGGTGAACCGGTAACATTGGTGCGTTCACCTACGTTAACAAATGGAGTTTCACCCATTAAGATGTTGAATGCTTCCAGGCCACTAAGACGTTGTGCCGGAGCAATTTTAGGCACTGGGCGTGGTTTGTGCTGGCTGACTTCACGGATAATTGCACGTAAGTGATCCGGTGTTGTGCCGCAGCAACCACCGACCATATTGACCAATCCATCGCTGGCAAAGCCGCCAACGGCATTACCCGTATGTTCCGGAGTTTCGTCATACCCAGTTTCCGTCAGTGGGTTTGGTAAACCTGCATTTGGATAAACATGCACATAAGTGTTAGCAACACGAGACAGTTCTTCGAGAAAAGGTCTCATGAGGTCAGCGCCAAGTGCACAGTTAAGACCCACACAGAACGGTTTGGCATGGCGAATTGAATTCCAGCAGCCTTCCACCGTCTGGCCCGAGAGAGTTCGACCGGATTTGTCAGTTATGGTTACAGAGATGATTACCGGTAGGCGTTCCTCTCGGGTATCGAAAAAGTCCTCGATCGCATGCAGACAGGCTTTAAGGTTAAGTGTATCGAAAACCGTTTCAGGCAAAAGCAAATCGACTCCGCCTTCGACCAGAGCGTCCACTTGTTCATAGTAGGCTTTGTAAAGTTCGTCGTAGCTGGTTGCTCTATATTCGGGACGATTGACATCAGGGGAGAGTGAGCAGGTACGATTGGTAGGCCCGATGGCTCCAGCTACGAAGATGGGGCGATTTTGTTCTTTTGAGACCTTGTCTGCCGCACGTTTTGCGATCTTGGCAGATTCAATATTTATTTCCCGAACGCGATCTTCCAATCCATAATCTGCCTGAGCGATCGTAGTGCCAGAGAAGGTATTCGTTTCGATAATGTCGACGCCAGCTTCCAGAAATTCGCGATGAATGCTTTCGATGATGTCTGGACGCGTCAGACTCAACAGGTCGTTGTTGCCTTTCAATTCACCTTTCGCATCGGCAAGCGATGAGTTGCGAAAATCCTGTTCTTCCAGCTTGTGTTGCTGGATCATGGTGCCCATAGCGCCGTCAAGATAGATAATGCGCTCTGCAAAAAGATCGGCAAGCAGCTGGCCTTTTGCAGTGTATGGTTTGTCTCGTGCGGAAATGTCCATAAATTAAAGTATCAACAAATTCGGATGTATTGATATGTTTTCAAGTTTTAATTCTTAATTTGTCGGGTAAGTGCAAAAGGGTTCTTACTTTTTAGGCTCAAGTTTAAACCATGTTTTTCAATCTATCATTTTTATAAGTTGAAAAGAAGGGGAGGGGAGGTGTAAGTGAACTTCACATCTGATCCATCCAACGTTTAATCCAAGTCCTTGCGATATTTGGCCGGTCCGACAGGCTTGAATGGGCCTGAATCGTCAAACTAAGGCGATTCTGGAAGGTTACGCAACCGGCGCCCAGCAATTGCCCCTTGCATACAGGTGGACAGAAAAACCAGGAACTGTCGGACTCGATGCTCTTTTCCGAATCCCAGACTCCGAGATTTGAAAAAGCGCCAATATTTCCTTTTGGCTTACTACGGTTTTTTTTGATTACTCTGATTTTCATTTCTTGGCTCAAAAATTTACCAAGACATAAGATTAGATAGTTTGCACGGTGTTCCCCAAAGTTCAGGCAATTTCGAATTTTTCGTTGAATGTCTTCTGATAAGTCATTAGCTGCAACCAAAGGCTCTATGCAGCTAACGTGGTTTTCCGTATCGTCATCATAGCTAATGTCACCACGAAGATTCACTGGTATCATCCAGGGAATCTTCGCTCTTGGATTCTTGATATCAGGCCGAACAGCCTGGTCGAGTTGTTTGAGAAGAAAACTATTTACGGTAATCTTTTGTTGTCGGCATTTGTATTGAATTTTAGCGGTCTCTTCTTCGGTAAATAAATGCCAAGCTACCGCACAGGAAGGCCCGGTTCCTTGTTGCTTTGACAGCATCCAATCTTCACGCACTGCGATCCCATCGATATACTTAGACTTCCGCCAACGCTTCCAGAGAGGCTGAATGAATTTGTTGTTTGGATAGTTCGTTTTAGGAAGAGGTGGTAGTTTGGCGCCGCTTTTTCTTAATAATTGAGCGAAGCCTCCAATGCCGTCGCAATCGCAGTGAGAAATGAACAACCATTCGATTTCATCAGAATCGACACGTTTGCGTCCGTAGCGTATACCCATGAAATCACCACTAGCTTCTGATGCTTGAAACCATTGGGCAGCGACATTATTTAACGTTTTTGTTCGTGATCCCACGTCTGACTTGGAATTCTATACGATTCAAGCCAAGCAGGATTTAGCAAAGCGATGAATTGACTCAACAATACGACTCAGGCCATTTCGGCGATTGGGGGATAGGTGCTGAGTGATACCAACTTCTCCTAGAAATTCGGCATTGTTCCCCAAAACTTCTTCCGGACTGGCATCACTGTAAAAAGTGCACAGAAGCTCTGCAATCCCTTTCACAATCGCTGAATCGGAATCGGATCGAAAAAAGCAATGTCCGTTTTTAAACTCAGGAACAACCCATAGCTGCGACATACAGCCCTCAATTTTAAAACTGTCAATGTGCAGATTATCTGCCAATTTTTCAGCCTTTTTCCCGCGTTCTACAATATAACCCAGCCGCTCATACGGATCGGGAACTAAAGTAATTTCCTCAACTAATTCAGCCTGTTTGTTTTCTAAAGTCATTAGGACTTTTCTAAACAAAAAAAACACCCAAGGCAAACGGCTGATGAACTTAACATTGTAACAGTGTGATTCAGACCACTCAAAGGATGTTCAACATCAAGTAAACGATGTGGAACATCTGAAGTTAGGTTACTCATTATTACAGCTTAACATGTAAATATTCGCATGTAACGACTTCAGCGAGCTACCGCACTTTAGAGGCACGTGGATCGCTCGCTGAGGCTGTGCGTTACAAGAAAAATCGAAAATGCGAAATTATAAGTGTTATGATGTGCTAGAGGGTGCCCGCATAGATAGCTGATCCGCCCAATTCCTCTTCAATACGAAGTAATTGATTGTACTTGGCAATACGATCTGAACGGCTCATGGATCCAGTTTTTATCTGGCCTGCGTTGGTGGCAACAGCAATATCGGCAATGGTGGTGTCTTCCGTCTCACCAGAACGATGTGAAATTACTGAATTGTAACCATTGTTTTTGCCCAGTTCAATTGCGTCAAGCGTCTCTGTCAATGTGCCAATCTGATTGACCTTCACAAGGATGGAGTTGGCAACACCAAGCTCGATGCCTTTTTTCAAAAATTCAACGTTAGTTACAAAAAGGTCATCACCAACAAGCTGTACTGTTTCACCAATCTTATCAGTTAGTTTTTTCCAACCATCCCAGTCGTTTTCGTCACAACCGTCTTCGATTGAATCAATAGGGTACTTCTGAGTCAGTTCAGCAAGGTATGCAGCCTGTTCCTCTGAGGAACGTTTGGCTCCACTGTCGCCTTCGAACTTGGAGTAGTCATAAACGCCATCGCTGTAAAATTCGGATGAGGCACAATCAAGTGCAAAAGTAATATCACTGCCAACCTTATAACCGGCGTCTTCAACCGCTTTACTTAGTGTATCAAGAGCATCTTCCGTACCTTTGAAATTTGGCGCGAAACCGCCTTCGTCACCAACGGCTGTGCTTAAGCCACGACCCTTCAGTACTTTTTTCAGGCTGTGGAAGCACTCAGCGCCCATGCGTATAGCTTCCTTAAATGATTCTGCACCTACAGGACGAATCATGAATTCCTGAAAAGCGATGGGGGCGTCAGAGTGCGATCCTCCATTGATAACATTCATCATGGGAACTGGCAGCACCTTTGCATTGGGACCGCCAATGTATTTGTAAATGGGCAGTCCCAGCGTATTTGCTGCAGCTCGCATGACAGCGAGAGAAACACCAAGAAGGGCATTGGCGCCCAGCTTGCTTTTATTCGGAGTGCCATCCAAATCCAGCATAATCTTGTCGATCAACGTTTGATTACAAGCATCCTGACCAATCAGTTCCGAAGCAATGTGTTTGTAAACGTTATCGACAGCCTTTTGTACGCCTTTTCCCAGATAACGCGAGGCATCGCCATCACGAAGCTCAACAGCTTCGTTCTCACCGGTACTTGCACCTGAAGGGACTGCGGCGCGGCCAAAAATACCGGCTTCCAACTCTACATCGACTTCAATTGTTGGGTTACCACGTGAATCAATTATTTCGCGGGCATGAATATCAGTAATTATTGTGCTCATAGTAAGTTATCTAGTTGGTTAAATATTTCTTTGTTAAGTAGGTTGAGCTTTTCCTGCATAAAATTTTGCAGAGAGGTCTCTTCGGTAATAAGTTCACTGAGATCGATTGCATATTGTACGCGATTTGTGGCATCGACACTGTGGGAATCAAAAAAAGTGGCATTGGCTAAACGGCGTCCTTCAACAGCTAAGTCGTAACGTTTGCCACCTGTAATCTGCGAGTCAAAAATACCATTTAGCGAAGCTGCCAGATTAGGGTGCGCGCTGACATCATGAATTGTTTTTTCTGAATCCGGAAGCCAGTCAAGTGCCCGCCACACTTCGCAACCAAACAACTGTTTAGGACGATTCTTCTCCGGCAATTCCCGGATCGCGGCCAACGTCGCCAACATCACACCAATGTGTGTTGCATGTTTGTCAAATGGGTTGTGTGTATACACAACTTCAGGCTGTGCAACTTGCAGCACGCTCTTGAGGTCCTCAACCAGACTTTTCCGTTTGTCGGAAGCCTTGGCGTTACCACTCGAATGTCCGAGCTGTGCAATAAAGCTAAACTGTCCAATTTTTGCCGCAGTTTTTTGTTCTTCGACACGAATAGCCTTCATCTCATCATCGGAGAAGTGCTCGTAAGCGCCGCTTCGAGAACTGCCTGCACCATCAGTACACGTCACTCCGCCGAACCAATGATCGCTCTTTTGAAAGCAACTTAAAATCCCGTGGAGCGCCATAAACTCGAGATCATCCTGATGAGCGCCGATTCCCAGATGAGTTGTGCGAGCGCAGGCTTTTTCAGTGGGAATCGAATCTGGAATATAGAGATCGTGATTGTTTTGTGATAAATTCATCTGGAACAAATTTGATGACTGGAAAATAGCTATGTGCAAGGCTTGAAAGCTAATTTGCTTAAAAGAATATCAAATTTTTGGAAGGCTTGCCGCTGCAATTGCCTGACCATGACGTTTGGTTTTCTCGTCTGGTGTCTGAAATTTCACTTTTTCAGAGAGTTCAGGAAATTCCTTCTCAAGCACAGCACGCGCTTGGTTAAGAATAACTTCGCCGCCAGCGCCTGAGCTAACACGCCCCAAAAAGAGCAGGTTACGAAAATCGTAAAAATCACTGAAGTGTGCGATGGTATAGCCGAAATAAGTGCCGATTGTGTCATAGACGTCGGCGGCACGATCATCACCTTTTTTCATGTGGTCTTGAACGGCTTCAAGCTTTTCAGGAAGACCCAAGGAATTGTCAATTTCGAGACCTGACGCAGGAATTAGTCGACCAACTGCTTGTTGTGAAAAATACTGCACACCACAGCCAATATCGCCGCTCCATTCGTCTGCGGGTCCATCCAAACGATAATCGACAGGAACGAATGCAAGTTCATTGAGCCAGCCTTTGATGTTGTTTTGGCTGTCAATATAGCCTGCCGCAAGACTTGTGCCCATGGATACACCGAGCATAGCGCTTTCATTGACCGCCATCGAACCGGCAATCGCAGTAACGTCACCATCGTTGGCGACTTCAAATGGTATGCCGTTCCATTGCTGTTTAAGGTCCTTAAATACAGACCGAATTTTTAGATTAAAATCATCCTGGCTAATGCCGCGGAAGAGAGAGCCAACACATGGTTCGTTATTTATGTAAATGCCGGCAGCGCTGCCTCCGATTGCATCGACACTGGGCAGGTGTGCAGCCGCACGCTGAATACTATCTGCAATTCCAGCACGATGATAATCAGGGTCATTTTCAAAGTAGGGGTCCCATTTGATTTCTTCGGAAAAAACAACTTTGCCGTCAATAATAGCTGCACATTTGCGGTCGCTACCACCCAAATCAAAGCCAATGCGGTTTCCGGTTAAAGGATTTGAATGTTGGTTGGATGGACCCGTGGCTGTTTTGAGCGCGTCAAATTCTGCGGTTTCAATTTGGAGTGCGTCGCGGAAACAAGCTCTTCCAATAAAGTCGTAGTCAAAAGCCCGCTTGCCGGTCGTTGAGTAAGTTTCCTTCAGTTTATTTACGATGTGAGGAGCGCCGGCAATACACACTTTTGAACCGCCCCAGGCCCAGAGGAGGAATTTGACTAATCGCTCGCAATAGAGCCAAGTCGCCTCCGCGTTATCTGTTGTGTTGGGTAACAGTTTTGTATCGTAAATCCAAGCAGATCCATCGGAACGGGAAACAGAGATTCGCACTGGCAGGCTTCCTTCCGAAGAATTAACCCGCTCCAGATAGGCTTTATTCCACAAAGCTGCCGGAACGAAGCCCGGATCTAATTTTGGCGTAAAGTTTGGTTGCACAGAAATCATTACGTATTAGTGTTCGAATTGTTTAAAGCATTCAATCGCTTCGTATTCTGCAAAGCCTAACGCATCATATAGTTTTGCAGTGCTGCGATTATTTTCACTGGCGACATCCCAGATATTTTTGGTGCCCGGATCAGTGCTTTGCACGCGCTGTGTCTGGTGCTGGTAAATACTCTGAAGCTTGATCTTTAACTCTTTCGGCGAGAGTGGTACAGCCATGTCAATTTCGTTGGCTTCCCATTCTTTATCAACGCCTCGATACAACCACAGAGTACAATCCTTAAGCCATTTGGAATCTGAGCACGTTTCTAATGCCCGGAGCAAAATGCTAAAACAAATCGAAGAAACCGATAGAGGATCATGACCGTAACCGGTGGTGAATATCTGCTGTGGTTGAATTGCTTCCAGCAAATCCTTCATCTGAGTGTAGTCAGATTCTGTTGCCACGAAGCGACGATAGCGTCCAGTTTCATAAAAGGGTAAATCCATGAAGCAAAGACGGTCAGTATTAACTCCAAGCATCCTGGCCGAAGCGCGTGCTTCATTGCGGAGTATTAATCCTTTCAAGTGTCGAATTTCGCTGGTGTCGTTACCAAACAAACCTTTTTCATCGAGTTGTTTGCTAATGGTTTCAGTATATGTGAGCTGTGTTGTTTCACCACCGGACTCACCCAGCTCGCGAATCAGCTCAACAGCGCCGCGTGCATCGGTGTCGGGAACTGCCAGATTTCCAGATGTCTGGTACGCTATAGTCAGTTCACTGCCGGAGTTTTTGAGCTGCTGAATCGTACCTCCAATACAGTAGACACCGTCCAAGGGTTCAGGACTAAGCACCAACGAACGTTTTGGGCTGGAATTGGAATTTGTACCATGAGAATTCTTGGTGGCTTCAGGCTTGCAACAAGAGGGGCTATTTATCGTCTGTTGAGTGACTTCAAAAATGCTCGAGTTCAGTTGATGTACGGGCCCTTGCTCAACCAGTAGATCGGACATCCCATTTTCGGCGTAATCTTCTTCAACAAGCTTTAATATCGATTTTCCGCTTTTCCGTGCCAGCCACAGAATCGCTTTTCGAGCGGTGGATTCGGTCCACTGTACCGGCCCAACCAGCCAGGGATAGCGTTGACGAGTCAAATGACTGGCTGCAGTTTCATCAATACAGAAAGTACAATCCTTGTGTTGCTGGAGAAATGTTGCTGGAATACTATCAGTCTGTTGTCCTTCGACCGTTTTAGCGATGATAGAGGCTTTTCCTTCACCCCATGCCAGCAGAAATACTTTGCGAGCATCCAGAATAGTACCAACACCCATAGTTATCGCATGGCGAGGCACATTTTCTTCACCAAGAAAGTCTCTCGCAGCATCTTTGAGTGTGAGGCTATCAAGTGTGACGAGCCGCGTCCGGGTTTCCGGACCGGATCCAGGCTCGTTGAATCCGATGTGGCCAGTGCGACCAATCCCCAGAATCTGAATGTCGATACCACCGGCGGCTTCAATGGCACCTTCATAGGATTTACAGGATTTAAAGACAGCCTTCCGTTCAACAGTACCATCAGGCACGTGTGTATTTTCAGGTTTCAGATCGACATGATCAAACAACTGATCCTGCATGAATTTACGATAGCTTTCCGGGTGATCACCTGTAAGTCCGTAGTATTCATCCAGATTAAAAGTAATTACATTGGAGAACGAAAGTCCCTCTTCGCGATGGCGACGGATTAGCTCGCGGTACAAACGGACTGGTGTTGAACCGGTTGCAAGACCCAGTACGGTGGGCTTGTTTTCATTATCACGCTCTTTGATAAGTTGTGTAATAGCATTCGCAACTGTCTCGCAGGCAGCATCCGCGCCATCATAGATTTCTGTAGAGACAGTCTCTAATTGAGTAAATTCAGATTCGATAAGTGCCATGAGCGTTAAAGTATGACTTGGAAGATATTACAGAATGATTAAACCGAGTTTAAAAATGACTATTTCGGAAATGGTCAACTCATCAAATCCTTTAATTTGGGTCTATCTCCCGATCCTATGGACTTTCGAGTCAAAAATTTATTTATAACTTATTGATTATCAGTTTGGTAAAACCTTACTCAGTTGTTGAATCGGAAAAGAGTAACGTCGCCATCCTGAAAATCATAATCCTTGCCTTCCAATCGATACTTTCCGGCTTCCCGGGCTTTTGCAACACTGCCTGCTTCGATCAAATCTTCGTAAGTGACTACCTCGGCCTTGATGAAACCGGTTTCGAAATCGGTGTGTATGACGCCCGCGCACTGAGGAGCTTTCATTCCTTTTCGGAAAGTCCAGGCACGCACTTCCTGTTCTCCAGCAGTGAAGTAGGAGGCAAGCCCGAGCAGATTATAGGCAGCACGTATCAAAAGTGACACCCCCGAATCACTAACACCAAGCGACTCCAGATATTCCGTTGCTTCAATCGGATCAAAGTCAATAAGCTCCGCCTCAACTGCAGCGGAAATGATACAAATCCCTGCATCGTGGTGGTCCCTGGCAAAGTTTTCTACCTTTGTAACATTCGCATTCGTTGAGCCATCGGCCAGTTCAGATTCGGCAACGTTACAGGCGTAGAGAACCGGCTTTGCGGAAAGCAGACAGAGGCGTTTGAGTACCGTTTTTTCTTCCTTTGAAAGATCGAGTGTGATTGCCGGCTTGGTCTCATTGAGATGAGGAAGAAGGCGTTCGATCAGATTAAGGTTTTCGGTAGCTTCTTTGTCGCCGCCACGGGCTTTTTTCACCAGTTTTTCGCGCTGGCTTTCCAGTGAAGTAATATCGGCCAGAATCAATTCGGTATTAATGACGTCAATATCACGAAGCGGATCAATAGAGCCCATGTTATGAATAATATCATCATCTTCAAAGCAGCGTACTACGTGAACAATGGCATCGACTTCGCGAATGTTGGCAAGAAACTTGTTGCCAAGGCCTTCACCTTTACTAGCGCCTTCGACCAGTCCGGCGATATCGACAAATTCGATAGCAGCCGGGATAACCTTGTCGGTCTTTGCCAACTCACGCAATGGCTCCAAGCGTTCGTCTGGCACCTGCACAACACCCACATTCGGGTCGATTGTGCAAAATGGATAATTTGCCGACTCAGCTTTGCGTGTGCGCGTGAGCGCATTGAACAGCGTACTTTTTCCGACATTCGGGAGACCTACAATACCAGCTTGAAGCATAATTTTGTGTAAGTTATAAACTATCTATTAGGGTGCAATATCAAAGAACGGCCTGAACCCTGGACCGGTATAATTTTAGAACAGCATCAAAGTCGTCTGCTAAATGATTTCGATTGCGATAACGATTTCGATTTGGATAAGCTACTATAGAATGGAATTATGCCCACGTTGAACATCAAACTTTGAATGTTCATCTAACACGGTTACTCTTTTAATATGCAATCGAAAAATGAATCATTGAAGAATGACAAAGGAACGGCATTGCAAGCATTGCGCCAGAAGTTGCCCGAACGAGTTTTGGTTGATGATGGGAGTCGTTTTGCGGCATCCATTGATAATCTGAGGCTTTCTTTTTTGCCCGACGCTGTGATTCGTGTACAAGATGCAAGTGAAGTAGGGGAGGCGCTTAAGCTGGCACACGAGTATGCCATGCCGGTTACGGCCCGTGGTGCGGGTTCTTCCGCAACGGGCGCTGCTGTGCCGGTGAAGGGCGGCTGGGTTCTTGATTTGTCCGCATTGGACTCAACTGAAGTAGATGTTGTTTCAAGAATGGCAACGGTAGGAGCGGGTGCGATTACTGCTAATGTGCAAGCCAATGCCAAATCCTATGGGCTTTTTTATCCACCGGATCCATCTTCGAAGAGTTATTCCACGATTGGGGGTAATATCGCCTGCAATGCCGGTGGGATGCATTGTGTCAAATATGGAGTCACGCGTGACTATGTTTTGGGGCTTGAAGGTTTTTTTGCCAATGGCAGTCCTTTTAAGCTGGGTTTGCCACTTAAGAAGTATGTCTCCGGGCTGAATCTGCGGGATCTGATGATTGGTTCGGAAGGCACTCTGGGCATTGTGACTGCTGCAACTCTGAAACTAATCCCCATGCCTGAAAAGCGCTGGACGTGCATGTTTGCCTTTGAGTCTGAATCAACTGCACTTGAGACCGTGAAAGCTTTGTTTGAGGCAGGACATAATCCGTCGATTCTAGAGTTTCTCGACCGACAGTCAGTCATTTGTGCCGAACAATACACCGGCAACCCCATCTTTGCAAAGTGTCCTGGCATGTCGCTTTTACTGATCGAACTGGACGGCGATTCATCCCAGATCAGTCAACAATGCAAGTCACTGCTGGAATTTATTAAAACGCGTGCAGTCCTGCACCGTGAGGCGCATACTGAAGCCGAAGCTGAAGCAATCTGGCAAGTTCGGCGAACCTGCTCGCAGTCGATGTATTCGATCGCTGATACCAAGTTAAACGAGGATATTGTTGTCCCGATAGACAAACAGGCAGAACTGATTGACTACACGATTACATTGAAAAAAGAAACCGGACTAGCGACCCCGACCTTCGGTCATGCCGGCGACGGCAATTTGCACGTACATATTATGTATAATCGCTCTAATCCAGAAGAAGTTATCAAAGCAAAGGATGGGATCAAAAAACTGATGCAAAAAGTCGTTGATCTGGGCGGCGTTATTACTGGTGAACACGGCATTGGTCTGGCGAAAACACCTTTTATGGAATTGCAACACAGCGCGACTGAAATTGCAACAATGCGTGCAGTCAAAGAAGTGCTGGATCCCAAAAACATCCTCAACCCCGGTAAAATCTTCGAACCTTTTGAAGTTTGGGATCATGAGTTTGAGAACATAAAGTTACCATGGGATCATCGTTAACGTTAAGTCGAGTAGCCCGGAGGGGAACATGTACCACAAGCGCTAACTTAAGAATTGACCCTATATCTTAGAGGCTGTTTAAAGTCTTCTGAGAAGTAATGAGATAAATGCAAATTGAACCATAGCCAAAGAGGTAGAGAGTTTACGCTCACAGTTTTTCCAAAGCCTGCGACACCGCTCAATCCAGGTAAAACTACGCTCAACAATCCACCTTTTGGGGAATTACGGCAAAAGTGTGCAATTCATTATTACGTTTAGCTCCAGCTTTATCGCTGATATCAGCTGTGGTCACTGTGATAGCATGCGGTAAGCCCTCTGTGTCCACTGCTATGTGGCGTTTGATTCCTGAGACCTTTTTTCCGGCATCATAGCCTTTTTGCCCTTAGTGGTTGTTGGTGAATTATACTGTGGTTTACGAAAGTACTCTAATCCCGAAAAAGAACGGGGTAATGTCGAAAAATTAAAAAGCCGAACTACCTTAATCACTCTTAATGAGGATATTGCATATGAGTATTCTCAGATTTCATAAAAGTTAGAGAAAAACAGTACTCCCATCCCAACAAACGATATTGTGGATTGCTGCTATCGCCATGCAGCATTAACTTCCATTGTTGGCAAAAGACAAACATTTTGACTTGGTAGATGGCCTCAAAGTTCTGAAAATTTAGGGAAATATTCAAGTCGTATTACATTTGCTTAATACCTCACAACACCAAAACTCTTTACTTTTTGGCAACAGTTAATTAAAGAGGGGACAAAAAGATCGGTCCAAGTTTTCATGATCTTTCAATTTCTAGCTGTTATTCGATCAACGCTCCAAAGCTAGAATTGGCCATCCCATAAGTTGAAACCAATTTAGCTTATAAATCCGGGTTCGTCTCTAGCTCCATGCCAGACTTGTAACACATCAACTCGCTTCAGTTCTGCGTATATCTTATAAAAGATGCGATAGCTACGGTAGGGGATTTCATGAATTTGACCATCACCGAATTTGGGATAAACTCTTCCTCGCGATGGCAATGTTTTAAGACCCTCGGAGTACTCAACTAACTCAAGGGCTATCTTTCGAGTAGCGTCAGGATTATCCTTGGTAATATATTCACAAAGTTCTTTGAGATTGGCAATTGCTGGATCGGTCCAGGTTACTTTGTAAACCACGATCCAATCATCTCTTTGACCTCAGTTGAGTTCTTAACTTGATCAACCTTGGAGGCTTCCAGGCCACGCTTAAGGCCACTTGTAATTTCTAACTCTTCCTTAATCTTTTGAAGCGATGCAGTTTCGGGAAGCTGGTTCAGTGTTTCCATTGCCATTTGTTTATCGCTTATCATGTAATTAAGTTCGTTTATTTCAGTCCAAGGTTCAAATTTACTTTTTCCTGAATCCGTGAGATAAATTAAAACAGTTTGGCGGATTCAAACTTCTAGCGAATAATTTTGGTGCAGTTCAAAAATCATCAAGCAGCGAGTTTATTTTCTAGTTCAGATGGAGATTGGAAGTCCAGGATTTTTCTTGGAGAGGAGGGTGAGGTTCTAACCCTCATTAATACCCTTATCACGTATGCAAATAATTGTAAACTTTAGCTACTATAGGAATTTAGTTTGATTAGGATATTTTAAAACCAATTGAAGTTGCATTAATAACATTGCCGGCACAATAGCTTTCCACTATCTATCCAATAATCATGAACTTAAATAAGATACATATTAGTGCATTGCTACAGAATAAAAAAAATTCTGTTTATTTTGTAACCATCCGTTCCACTGTAGAAGAGGCGGTTGCAGAGATGAATAGTCGGAGAATTGGTTCTTTAATGGTTACTAATTCTGGATATCCAGTTGGTATTTTCACTGAACGTGATGTACTCACGCGAGTCGTAGCAGCTGAGCTGAATCCAAAGTCAACATTAATAAGCGAGGTCATGACAACTGAACTTCGAGCGATTCCAATAGATGCATCAATAGAGGACGCGATGCAAATTATGAAGGAACATAGAATTCGTCATCTACCCGTGTTTGATGGTGACCGGTTACTAAATGTACTTTCAATTATCGATATAAACAGCTGGTTGCTGAAAGCGAATGAGATCGAAGCGGAAACTTTGCGGCGCTATGTGTTTGAGGCTTACCCGTGCTGAATGTTTTAAGCTGTAGTTTCCCTTACTTGTAAGTATTTTTTTTGCCAAATTCGCTGCGCCAGAATTGCCAGGGCAGAATTACTAAGCCGATGAATACCAGTTGACTCAGGGCAAATCCGAATGTCCAGAAAGCGCCACTTGTCGTAAAGCCGTAAGCGTGAAGTCCAACACCGAGTAGATTTGTGCCAAACCACGACCAGGCAGTAACAATGTTTCCACAGATCGCCAGCGCCATCAGACCACGTTCCTTAACGATGCCGCCCCAGCGCGCGTGAAGGTAAATGGCGCTCATAATTACGATCATTAAGGCTCCATTTTCTTTTGGGTCCCAACCCCAGAAGCGTCCCCAGGACTGGTCGGCCCAAATACCTCCCAAGATGGTGCCTACAAGGCTGAACAAAGCAGCAAAACAGGTAATACCGTATACCATCGAGGACATGGATCTCGCGGACTGTTTGGTGAATCCTTTTGAAAATAACCCCAGCAAGGTGAATAGCGCCGCTAAAGCGCCAGCAAAAAACATAGCCGAGTAGCCAAGCGTAATCACAGTGACATGTGTGGCTAACCAGAAGTTGGAATCAAGCACAGCACGCATCATTTCAAGAGTATCGCCGCTCATTGATAAATGGTGAGCAATGATCAGGGTACAAAAGCCCACGAGCGCTGCCATTGAACTTCCAACACCGTTCTTAAAGAATTTTTCGAGTAGTATGCCAAGAAGCACAGCGCCCCAGCCAACAAAAACGGCGGATGAATAGAGAGTCGTTACAAAAACGCCGTAACGATCCTGAATATACATCCGGGCAACAAGCCCGAGCGTATGAATCAAGAATGCCAAATTGAGCACTTGGAAGGCTGCTTTAGTCAAGGTCTCAGGCAAGTAAAGCCAGGAAAAACAAGCCGCCAGAAAAACCAGAATGTACAAAAGCATGGAGAGATAAAACGGCTGTATCTGATTGAAGAAGCGCTCGAAGTTAATGCGATCAGTGATCCTGTTTGGAAAATCAGCATGGAAGCGTTCGCTAAGCTCTTCAACGGTCTTGTTAAACATATCCGGCTGACTCTGTCTGTAAGCCATTGTCAGACTTGCGTAGCTGATAGCATACGGACTCAGTGGATCACCTTGTATCACATCGAGTAGCTCCAAACCTATGTTTTTCCAATCGTCCAGAGAATTTTCCAAGGCAGATGGTGGAATGATGCGTAAGCGAGCTGTTTGCGATAATCTAAGATAATCATCTCCCGACTGCGCTAGACGTGCCAATTTTTCGCTGTCATAGTCTTTGTCAGCAAGTTGTTTACGCAGTTCCTCAAGACCTGCTGGAACAACAACCAGATAAGTTTGGTATTCATCCACAAGGCGATCCATTCGTTCTGGTGGACCGATTGGACTAAGTGAGTGCATAACCTCATTGTAAAGGGTCAGGTTGTTACTCAGTTCAGCGATTTGTCTTTCGTAGGCGGTACGCTTTTTCGGCTCAGGATTTATCTCCCGATAGCGCGTTTGTATTTCTTCGAGGTAAGGCTTAAGTTCATTGTAGGAGTATCTTCGCTCGCCTTTTTTAGCCAAACCCACGAAACCCAGGTCATCGGGAAATTCTATTTTAAAGACCCTGTACGTGTCTGCAATTTCGGGGCGCATGGTTAGATCCATAAACCACTCAATTGGACTAAGTTTAATTCCCTCCGGTGTGATTACTTTCTGCCTGTTGGCAAGGATCAGCAGTGTGTTGCGGGCAACAGAATCGAGTGGCTTGATGCGACCGCCAACTTGGACCGGTAACTCTGAAAACGTAGTTATGTCGAAGTTGGATGAATTATAAGTGATTGGTTTTAGGGACCGTAAAACAACCAATGCGGCAATTGCCAAGACACTGTAAAAAACAACTTTTTTCATTAGTTTTGTAGCTAATTATCGACTTCGTTTATCAAGGAATCTAAAGAAGTGCATGCCAAACTGAATGATCATACCCAAGCCCATCAGTAGCACGCTGACATAGGGTAGTATCCAGCCTGGATTTCGAATTACCTGAAATATGGATGTTTTATCGTCGTTAGCGAAGGACGCCTGATAAAAAGTCAGCCCCTCGTACCGGAGTGGATGGTTCATGTAAATAAGCGCCTTCTGATTTTTGGCCTCATTATTATGACGTATCACGACTTCGCTGGAAAAATTGTAGGGTATTTCAGTGCCTGGATATTTGTCGTGCGAAAAGTCGACTAGTTCTACAGAAAACGGATGGTAGTAACGTTTCGGTCGCAGAGCAACTTCCCAGCGTTTTGCTCCTGTCTCGACTGTTTGTGGTTTGAATTGGTAAAAAACTAACCACGTGCCCAGCGAGCCATCTGGTCCAAATAGTTCAATGTAAGCGGCAGGTATATTTGTTTCACCATCTGCGTAGACCTCTTTGGCTGGAACAGCATAAAGGTTCATGTTTGCAGCAGCGCCTGCATTTGCGGGTGATTCGAAGAGCGAATCTTCCTGGGCGATCAAAATTTTTGCATTTGGGTAGAAATGTCTCGTTCGAATTTCGAGTGGACTACCGGGTACAGTTATGCGAGTGCCAGGTTTCAGTAGCTTAACAGGTATACTGTGCACACGATCGAAATCCGGATTGCTCCGGTCGATAAAAACCAGCTCTTTTTTTTGAGGATTCTGAGAGTAACTACTCCAGTTGCCTTCATCAATCGCCATTTGGCTCTCCACAGAAAGCTTATCAGTCAGTAGTTCGCTGACCAATAGAAGTATCAAGCCAAAGTGTACTAGGAAGATGCCTGATTTCTTTAATGTGAACTTGAATCGCGTAATGTGCGCAAAAACTAGATTGATGAGCAGGCACCCGCCCAGCAAGTAGCCACCCGGCATAGGAATTAGGAGCCAAAAAAGCTGATCATGACCAATCCATGTTCTGGGGTAGCGCCAGACTACAAATAAACTCTCGAAGTAATCTTTTTGCGTTTTCCATATGCCGGTTTCTACCTGTGCAAGAGTGCCAAAAAAAATCAATACCATCGATAGCGTCAGCAGAACAACCGTCAGCTTTAGCGATGAAAAGAAGCGAACTACGTTCTTCATTTTGCTAATGGGCGTGATTTTCGAACTGAACTGAATCGAGGAACTGCTTCATCGCTTCATCATTATTGATGACTGTTAAGGTATCCCCCATCATCTTAAAAAACCAGGTATTGCCGTGAAAAGGTAATACGGCGCCGAAGATACTCTGCGATTCACCTTCCAGCTTAACATATAAAGCCTTATGGTCTTGAATTTTATAAGGTTCGCCAAGCTTGGTTGAATCTTCCAATGTCACTGGATCGAGTCCTACTTGATCACGCCAGCGGTTGATGTTTGCTAAAGCGCCGCCAACGTCGCCGGGAAATGCAAGCACGGTAATTTCTGCAGTACCATCGTCTGATTCGATTTTGAAATTAGCTTTGCGAATGCCGCTAGGTTCAAGCTCCTTCCAGCTCTCCGGCACTTGATAACTTATTTCAGGCAAAGAATTGGCGCCTTCCTTCATGCCGGGCAGAATTTCCATCTTAGCAGAGTCTGCGAATGGTCTCGTCTTTTCCTGTGCGGAAGGAACGGATTTAGTTGAGGATTGGTTTTCCTTAGGTATTTCGTATACAGTCGGTTGCACTTTTTCGCACCCGGCAAAAGAGACAACGATAGCACTTAGAGCAATGATTTTGTATTTTTGCAGAAACATACGACAAATTAAGGCAATGAACTATTTGAAATAGGTTCAACACTCTTAGTTTCCTATTTTTGTGGCTTATTGTGCGGATTAGTCTAAGCGCGCTTTGCAAAAATGAGCTATTTTGTAGTCGTATAAAGAATCAATGAGCGTTTGGAGTACATGGTGCATAGTATTAAAGAAAAGTTCCCGAATATATCCAAAGACAGTTGGCGTCTACTTGAGCGATGGGCGGTTTTGATCCGTGAGTGGAACGAGAAGGTTAATCTCATTTCCCGCAAAGACATTAAACATCTCGAAGGACGCCATTTGGCCCATTGTTTAGCGGTTACTAACTACTTGGACTTAAAGCCTGATACTCAAATTCTTGATGTCGGAACCGGCGGAGGATTGCCGGGAGTAGTAATGGCGATTTGCTATCCGCAGGCACAATTTACTTTAATTGATTCTATTGGAAAAAAAATCGCTGTAGTTCAGGATTTGATTGATCGTTTAGAGCTTGAAAACGCCAAAGCGCTGCAAGCCAGAGCAGAGACAGTTCATCAGCGTTTCGATTTTGTTACTGGCCGTGCGGTGAAGAATCTGCCGGAGTTTTTTGCCTGGATCCAAGATAACTTGAGTAAAAAGTCACGTAATTCGGTTCCCAACGGTGTGCTTTATTGGAAAGGCGGAGAACTTTCGGAAGAACTGTCGATGCTGGGTTTTCAGCCATTCAAGACGCTTTATCTTGAAGAAATGCTAAAGGACTCCTACTTCGAACAAAAGTATATACTGCATTTTGACATCAAAAGATGTGGAAAGTTAGAAAAGTCCTCTAAGCCACGATTGCCGGAGGTGTAGCATGAGCGGTCTCGTAGGCGCCATCTTTCCAGGCTTTAACTTTGTCACCGAGGAACTTGATGAATCGTGGATGTTCGTTGAGGCAGGCAATCTGTTCAAAATCTTCGCCACCGGCTTCGAGGAAAGACTCGCGACCTTCACCTGCTATTTCTTCAAGTGTCTCCAGGCAGTCTGCGGTGAATGAAGCACAAATGACTTTTACACGCTTGTGGCCTTCTTCCGGGAGCTGCTCAAGCGTCTGGTCTGTGTACGGCTGCAACCAGGGCTCGCGGCCAAGTCTTGATTGAAAGGTCATCACATACTTGTCTTTAGGAATGTTCATCGCAGTAACAAACTTTTCAACGGTCATTGCACACTGATGGCGATAACAGGTCGCGTGAGCCGGGTGGCAAGTATTGCAGCAGTCATGTGTAGTCATGCAATGCCTGTGTGAAGGATCACCTTTTACAAGATGTCGCTGCGGAATGCCATGAAATGAAAAGACCAGTTTGTCATAATTACCATTTTCCAGTGAAGGTTTAGCGCTTTCAACAAGCGCCTCAATATAATCAGGATCTTGGTAAAAGGGTGGCAAGAGTGTCGTTTTGAGATCAGGCTTTAATTCGCGTACAGAATCCATCAGGTGAACGACCGCAGTTTCATAGCTGGACATCGCGTAATGCGGGTACATCGGTACTATGAATAGGTCATCAACCCCTTGGTCGAGGAGTTCTTTGAGCGCACTTTCTGTAGAGGGGTTGCAATAGCGCATTCCTAAAGCGACCGGAACATCTACTTGTTTACTTAAAGCTGCCTGCTGAGCACGGGAAGTCAAAATTAACGGTGAACCATCTTCCTGCCAAATGCTGGCATAGGCTTCTGCTGATTGCTTGGGGCGAGTCGGTAATATTAGGCAATTGACTAAGAACCAGCGGATTGGAAACGGTGCATCCAGCACACGGCCATCCATTAAAAACTGTCGGAGATAGCTCCTCACATCGCTTACCGAGGTCGAATCCGGCGAGCCCAGGTTAAGTAATATGACACCTTGCTTTTGCATGAAAAGAAGGAGTCTGCTGGCCTTCTATTTGTCAAATCGAAGCGTTAGAATGCTTTTGGTGTTGTCAGATGGAATGAATACGTATCATTGCACATTTATGAAAAAAGCACTGATTACAGGTATTACCGGACAAGATGGATCCTATCTGGCCGAATTTCTTCTTTCAAAAGGCTATGAGGTACACGGTATCATACGTCGCTGTTCTACCTTTAATACTGACCGAATCGATCACATCTACAAAGATTCTCATCTGCCCAGCGCTAAAATGTTCTTACACTATGGGGATCTTGCTGATGGTGTGATGCTGATAAAGCTGCTTTACGAGATTAAGCCAGATGAGATTTATCATCTGGGGGCACAAAGCCATGTTCGGGTCTCGTTTGATATCCCCGAGTACACGGGCGATGTTACTGGCTTGGGAACATTAAGGCTTTTAGAGGCAATTCACGAATTGTCCATGGAGGGCAAATGTCGTTTTTATCAGGCCTCTTCTTCAGAGATGTTTGGTCTTGTGCATGAAGTTCCGCAAACTGAGAAAACGCCTTTTCACCCACGTTCTCCGTACGCGTGTGCCAAGGTTTATGCCTATTGGCTTACAGTGAACTATCGTGAATCGTATAGACTCCATGCTACAAACGGCATTCTGTTTAACCACGAATCGCCAAGGAGGGGCGAAACCTTTGTCACCCGAAAAATTACCCGTGCCGCTACACGGATTAAAATGGGCCTGCAGGATAAACTGTATCTGGGTAATCTGGATGCGAAACGTGACTGGGGTTATGCAAAGGAATATGTCGAAGCGATGTGGTTAATGCTACAACAAGATGAGGGCGATGACTATGTGATGGCTACCAATGAGACCCATTCTGTTCGAGAGTTTGTCAGCGAGACGTTTAACCTGCTCGATCTGGACTGGGAAGAATACGTTGAATACGACAAACGTTATGAGCGACCCAGCGAGGTCGACTTGTTGATCGGCGACCCGGCCAAAGCAAAGAAAAAGCTGGGCTGGGAGCCTAAAGTGCATTTTAGAGAGCTGGTTAAAATTATGGTGGATGCCGATTTGGCTCTGGCAAAAAGGGAACTTTTGGTAGAGCAGGCAACAGAAGCCTGAAGTTTAGGCTGATCATGAGCCATGACAGCGGTCTGTTTGGTCGATTAAAATCTATGGACAAGAATTCAAAAATATACGTTGCCGGGCACCGCGGTATGGTTGGGTCTGCTGTTGTTCGAGCGCTCCATGCAAATGAGTTTGAGCGTATTGTTGTTCGTACTCGGAAAGAACTTGATCTGACTGAACAGTCTGCTGTGCGTAGTTTTTTTGAGAGTGAAAAACCGGATGTCGTTGTTGTCGCCTCTGCACGGGTAGGGGGTATTCACGCAAATAATACTTACCCTGCCGACTTTATCGCGGATAATCTAGGTATTGCTTACAACACAATATCAGAGGCATATAAACAGGGCGTGCAGCGTCTTTTATTTCTTGGAAGCACGTGCATTTATCCGAAGCAGGCCCCGCAACCAATGCGCGAAGATTGCTTGCTGAGTGGACCACTCGAAGAGACTAATGAAGCTTATGCAATTGCGAAGATAGCCGGTTTGAAGCTATGCCAGTTTTATCGCCGTCAGTATAACGTCTGCTACCATTCGGCAATGCCGACGAATCTTTATGGTCTGGGAGATAATTATCATTTGGAAAACTCCCACGTAATGCCAGCGCTGATACGTCGGTTTCATGAAGCAAAGGTCAACAAGTTGCCGGAGATAGTTGTTTGGGGAAGTGGAAAGCCGTTGCGTGAATTTTTACACTCTGACGATGCCGCCAGAGGTATCGTGCATCTCCTTAAACTGGAGAATCCGCCGGATTGGGTGAATCTTGGCAGCAGCGCCGAGATATCGATTGCGGATCTGGCGAGTTTGGTGAAAAAAGTAGTTGGTTACAGGGGAAAAGTCATCTTTGACTCCAGCAAGCCGGATGGAGTGATGCGCAAAAAGACGGATATCACCAAAATTAGTTCAACTGGATGGACTCCAAAAATTTCACTACAGGAAGGTATTTCTATGGCCTATCAATCATTTTTGGATGAATTTGAAAGTGGTTCTTTGAGGAACTAATTCGTGCAGGTTTGTGGAAAAAGTTCTACATATCATCTCAGGGCCCACAGCAGTTGGTAAAACCGACTATGCGCTTTCTTATGCTGAAAAGAACGATTCAGAAATTATTTCCTGTGATGCATTGCTCGTTTACAAAGGTATGGATATCGGTACCGCTAAGCCATCTTTGGAAGAACGCTCACGGGTAAGGCACCACCTTATTGACGTAACTTCGGTTGATCAGCCATACGATATAGTCCACTATGTTGCTGCTGCAGAGGCAGCGATTGCTTCGATCGTTGAACGGGGCAAATCAATCGTCATTATTGGAGGGAGTGGTTTTTACTTAAAAAGTTTCTTCATGCCGATTGTCGATACCGTTGCCGTATCAGATGTTGTCCGTTCAAATGTGGCCCGGTTCTATGAGAACGAAGGTTTGGAAGGGTTGATTGCCAGACTGGACGAGCTAAGTCCCGAAGGACTGGGGAATCTTGATACCTTGAATCCGCGACGAGTGCAGCGCGCGCTTGAACGCTGTATGGCATCGGGAAAATCTCTGCCCGAGCTACAAGCTGATTTTGTAGCAAGGCCTGCGCCATACAGCGATTATGAAAAAAACTTCATTCTGCTTGAGCGCGACCCGGAAGAATTACGCGAGCGTATAGCAGATCGAGTCGATCAAATGTTGGCGAATGGGTTGATTGAGGAAGTCGACCATTTACGTGGACAAGGCATAGAACGTAATTCACGTGCTGCATCTGCAATCGGTTATCGTGAGACACTGTCCTACCTAAAAGGTGAAATAGATGGTCAAACGCTGGTTCGTGAGATTGTTCAAAATACGAATCACCTTGCCAAAAAGCAACGTACCTGGTTTCGCACTCAAATTCCAGATCCAAAGTCACGAATTGCGCTCTGACGAATTCTGCAGCTAGAGCCCACTAGAAGGTTTAAAAGCGTCAAACCTTCTAGAATTCGGTATTACAAGAATTCTGATCTGAAATCCGCTAAAGTCTGTACCTCATTGGCCGGTTTGTCCCAACGAATGCGATGAATGCGTGGAAAGCGTAGGGCGACGCCTGATTTGTGGCGTGGGCTTTTATGAGCTGAGTCAAAGGCGACCTCTACTACCAGTTTTTTCTCTACTTCGCGCACGGGTCCGAAGCTATTGACCGTGTTTGAGCGGACAAATTTATCCAGTTCTTTGAGTTCTTCGTCGGTAAAGCCGCTGTAGGCTTTGCCAATGGGTACAATCTCATCCTTCTCCTCCTGAGATCCAGTCCTGATACCAAAGGTGAAATCGGAATAGTAAGAGCTGCGTTTGCCATGACCGCGTTGTGCATACATCAGAATTGCATCCACGAGTCTGGGGGCGCGTTTCCACTTATACCATTTGCCTTTCGGGCGTCCGGCTTCGTAAGCGCTGTTTTTACGTTTGATCATAACGCCTTCATGTCCATGTATTTCCGCTCCTTCGGCGCGAATTTTACCGAGTTCAGTCCAATCCCCAAAATGAACAATCTCTGAAAGGTCCAGTCGGGTTTGCCGGTTTTTGGAAAACCATTGTTCAAGGCGTTGACGGCGATCCAGCAATGCAAGGTCACGAGTGTCGGCGCTGCCGTCGAATAAAATATCATACACGCGGATAAAGGCGGGATAGTCGCTGAGATGTTTTTTGACCACTGTCTTTCGATTAAGGCGTTGTTGCAGGCAGTTGAAGGGCATTGGGTCGAACTCACGACCTACCAGAAGTTCGCCATCCAGTACTCCGGCGCCGTTGAGATTTTCTGTGATATCCGGAAAGGTCGCTGAAATGTCGTCGCCAGTGCGCGAGAAGACGTGTCGGTTTTTGTCGTCGAAGACCAGTTGCACGCGAATGCCATCCCACTTCCACTCAGCCTGGAACTCATTGGGTTGCATGTGTTGGAAGTCTTTACTTTCATCGATTGGATGGGCCAGCATCATTGGATGGAATGTTCTGGCGTGTTGAATTTCAGGCCTTTCGCTATTTCCGTCCAACCAGGCGAACAAATTCAGGTAGGGCACTTCGAGTCCATGCCAGATTTTTTCAATATCTGCGAGGTCCTTGCCGCTGTACTGGGACAGCGCTGTCTTTGCCAGGCGAGCAGAAACGCCGATTCGCAGTCCACCAGTGACGAGCTTGATGAACGCCCAACGTTCGTTCGGATTAGCAATATCTAAAAGACTGGCTGTCGCTTCGGGTAATTTTGTCTTTGGTGTAGATTCTACCAGTTCGATAAATTCGGCGACTCTGGGCAATTTTCCGGATCGCTGTGTCGGCCAGATCAATGCAATGGTTTCGGCCATATCGCCTACATAATCGTAGGATAGATCGAAAAGTGTAGGGTCGACACGTTCGCGGGCCAGCTCCTTCAATGCGCCTCCCTTGAGGTTTTTTAGTTTTAAGTCACGGGTAATCGCAGCCAGCGCATAACCACGATCAGGGTCGGGTGTGTTTTCAAAATAGCTGGCCAAGGTCTCCAATTTACGATTTCGCGATGGCGTAAGAATGAGTTTTTCAAGTAATGCGGCAAAGGTTTTCATTCGGCAGCTTCCTCCTCCCGTCCTTGGATCGAGAGCGGCTGTGCGTTCAATCCATGCTGGGTGCACCAGTGAACCAGTGCATCTTCACGGCCATGCGTTACCCATATATTTTTAGCTCCGGTTGCTGGTATGGTTTCAGTTAATTCGTTCCAATCGGCGTGGTCGGAGATAATTAGCGGCACTTCAACCAAACTTTGCTTGGCGCGTTGTTTCACACTCATCCAGCCGGAAGCGTAGCAGATGACCGGATCTGGCAGCCGCCGCGACCAGCGATCTTTAAGTGCGCTGGGTGGCGCCATAACAATCGCACCTTTGAAATCGTCTTTTACCTTGTTCAGCGCTTTGCGCAAATCACCCAGCTCGATTCCTTCGGATTGATAGTAGTCACAAAGTCTTGTATTAGCGCTATGAAGATAGATGGGTGCATCGTAACCAGCTTCGCGGATCAATCGAATCACTCGTTGTGTTTTCCCCAGAGCATAGGCTCCGATTATGTGGCATCGCTGTGAATTATCGGTAACCGATTTTAGCAATCGAGCGATTTCGTCTTCGGGTTTGGGATGCTGAAAGACAGGCAGGCCAAAGGTAGCTTCGGTGATAAAAACATCGCAGTGGACCAATTCAAATGGTTGTGCGGTGCTTTCTGCTTTGGTTTTGTAATCGCCGGTGGCAACGACGCGTTGACCCTGGTATTCAATTAACACCTGAGCGCTGCCTAGGATGTGGCCAGCAGGATAGAGTGTGATCGTTACATCATCGATTTTCAACGGGTTTCCATAGTCTAATGCTTGAAACGATCCGGCACAGTTTTCACCGTAGCGTCGCTTCATTATCTCAATCGTCTGCGGGGTCGCCAGTACTGACTTATGTCCCGGGCGGGCGTGGTCAGCGTGGCCATGAGTAACGATCGCGCGATCGACCGGTCGTATCGGGTCAATGCTTGCACGAATTGGGGCAACATATAAGTTATGGTTAATCCAGTTAATCACGCCAGACATCATAGCACGCAATTGAAGTTTCTCCAGTTCAACTTGATAACTTGTACACCGAAAAATTAATAGTTGCGCATTATTTTAAGCCTATCCCATAAGCAAGAATCCTTACGGTTTGTTAGGCTTAGCAACGGAATATTGACGACCACAGCTCCGGTTTGAGGAGCTATATGACGAACAGTTTTATATATATCATTCGCACAATTATTTTTTCATTTTCAACTATGAGACGAACCTTATTGCTACTAGATGTGTTGGTGCTATCGTTCCCAAGGTCGTCGATCATCGATCGGCTTTACCGGGACTGAATGAATGCGAACTCCAGCAAGGGCTGAGTGGCGGCGGAGGTTTTTGTAATTTTCGCCAGTGATTTTGAAGGTTAATGACTGGGCTACCTCGGTCTCGACGACCTGATTATCTATCAGAAAACCTAAACCTGAGCGTGTGGAGCCGTGCTCTGAATCGATTATTTCACGAAATAGTTTTATGAAGCTAGATGCTTCGCTATTTGGATGAAGTATGAAATCGACGCCTTGGATGATTCGTGGAATGGATTGCTCCAGGTCAAAGACTTCGTGTGCAACCAGTCCTGTCTCACCGTTGCGGCGATTGATTTGACCATGAATCAGTGTTAGCTTGCCTTCTTCCAGACGGGCCCCGTTCTTCTCATAAGGTTCAGGGAACATGATTAGTTCATAGGAGTGCGAGACGGTGGCCAGATTGAAGACAGCCATTTGCCGGCTGTCTTTGCGAGTGTATTTAATCTGTAAATTGCTGATGATTCCACCGAGCCGAAAAGTAGTTCGGTCGTCAAAATTCACTAATTCGTTCGGATTACGAAAAGAATCAATCGCAGTATCTAGACCGGCGAAAGCATCCATTGGGTGGCCGGAAATATACACACCGAGGAGCTCTTTCTCGTACTGCAGCTTCTCAGTGACCAGCATTTTAGAAATCTGTTTTTGTGTGCCGCTTTTGCCGGGCGAATTTTTTTCGGATTGCGGCTCTTCAAATCCCATCATATCAAACAACGAGCTTTGCCCTGCTTCACGGTCGCGACGTTTGCTTGACGCTTCAGCGAGTTCCGAATCCAGTGATTGGAGAAGCTCTGCACGATCTTTCCCTAGTGAATCGAAGGCCCCTGTTTTAATCAATGCTTCGATGACGCGACGGTTGACTGCTTTATCCTCCTGACGAACAATGAAGTCCGTGAAGCTTTCGTAAGCTCCGTTGGCCTCACGCTCTTCGATAATCAAATTTGCGGCGCCTTCACCGACACTCTTTATTGCTGCCATGCCAAATCGAATACTGCCATTTTCCTTGGCAATGATTGGTGTAAATGTAGCTCCAGAGTCGTTGATATCCGGATTAAGCACCGGTACATTCATTGCGTTGCACTCGCTTAACAAATGCGAGATCTTGTCAGCATTGCCCTGTTCAGAAGTCAGTACGGCAGACATGAACTCAACCGGATAGTTTGCTTTTAAGTAAGCCGTACGGTAGCTAAGCATAGCGTAGGCTGCGGAGTGTGATTTGTTGAACCCGTATTGGGCAAATTTTTCCAGAAGAGCAAAGATTGCAGTGGCTGTTTTTACATCGATATCATTGGTTTTGCGTGCTCCATCGATAAAGACTTGTTTTTGCTCGTCCATAACAGACTTGATTTTCTTGCCCATGGCACGGCGAAGAATGTCGGCTCCGCCCAGGGTATAGCCAGCGATGATCCGTGCGGATTCCATAACCTGTTCCTGGTAAACTAGCACGCCGTAGGTTTCTTCCACCAGATCTTTTAGGAGCGAGTGGGGTACTTGAATGGTGGAAGGATTTTTCTTACCTTCAATAAACTGTGGTATGAACTGCATCGGACCGGGTCGATAGAGCGCAATCAAGGCGATGATTTCTTCAAAAGAGCTGAGTCCAATTTGACGACAAAGTTGTTGCATGCCGCCGGATTCCAGTTGAAAGACGGCTGTAGTACGTCCACTGTTAAGCAGATCGAAGGTGGATGTGTCATCAAGTTTAACCTTTTCAATTTCAAAGTCCGGCATATCGCGGGTCTTGCGTACGTAGGCTTGGGCATCATCAATAACGGTCAGTGTCTTCAGTCCCAAAAAGTCCATTTTTAGGAGGCCCAAATCTTCGCTTGGGCCTTTGGGATACTGTGTCGTGAGATCCCCTTCCTGTAAGGTTACCGGAATCAGATTTGTAATGTCCTGATCGGCGATAATCACACCGCAGGCGTGTTTGCCGGTGTTGCGAATCATGCCCTCAATGACACGACCTTGCTCAATGATGGTCTTGGCTACCTGACTATTGGAAATCTCTGTTGATAGCTCCGGTGACTTTCTGACCGATTCATCGAGCGTAATATTCAACTCGTCAGGGATCATTTTTGCAATCCGATTGGCTTCGGAAAATTCCAAATCATTTACCCGGGCCAGATCGCGCACGATCATCTTGGCGCCAAAAGTGCCGAAGGTGATTATGTTTGCCACACGCTCCTTGCCGTATTTTTCGCGGACATAGTTCACCACTTCATCGCGTCGGCGCATACAGAAGTCGACGTCAAAATCCGGCGGCGATACACGCTCCAGATTGAGCATACGCTCAAAGAGTAGTCCAAAACCGAGCGGGTCAATATCGGTAATCTTTAGCACATAAGCAACGATACATCCGGCGCCGGAACCACGGCCTGGACCTACCGGAATTCCCTGCTGACGAGCCCAGTTGATAAAGTCCCAGACAATAAGGAAATAATCGACGAATCCGGTGCCGGTGATGATCGCGAGTTCGTAATCAAGTTGTTCGCAGTAACGTTTGTCCTCAGCAGATGCATTGTCCCAGTCAGCCCTGCAAGCGTCGTAGTCAGTTCCGTAGCGCTCGCCAAGGCCTTGTTTACACAGCTCAAAAAGATACAGTCCGTTCGCTTTGTATTCCTGGCGCTGAATTTCGTCCAGTTCGATACGGTCGTGACCATCACGTGTTAATACCGCGTTCTTTTGTTCGATATAAATGTCGAGAATTCGATCGAAGTTTTTGTGGTCATCCTGTACCTTGATTTCAAGTGGACGCTCGTAAACGGGATAGTGATTTTCGCCGAACGGAAGCTTTACCTCACACATTTCAGCGATTGCGGACGTATTGATAACAGCTTCGGGCACTTCGCGAAAGGCAAGATCCATTTCCTCACGCGATTTCAAGTAGAATTGTTGTGAGTCGTAGCGCATGCGTTTTTCGTCACGGACTTTTGCTCCGGTCTGAATGCAAAGCAGCGAATCGTGTGGCTGCCAGTCTGTGTCTTTGACGTAGTGTACGTCATTGGTTGCGACCACTTTTAGCCCAAATTCAGTTGCCAGTTTTAGCAGATCAGGGATGATACGTTGTTGCTCTTCGATGCCGTGATCCATGATCTCGACGATGAAATGATCCTTGCCGAAAATATCGACAAACCGGGCAGTTGCCTTTCGTGCCTCGGCAAAATCACCCTTAAGCAGGAACTGTGGAATGATCGCTGCCAGACATCCTGAAAAACCAATCAGACCTTCGCTGTGCTCGATTAGAGTCTGCATGTCAGTGCGCGGATTGCGGTAAAAGCCTTTTGTGTGTGCCCTTGAGACGATCTTGCAGAGATTCTGATAGCCTTTGAAATTGCGCGCAAGCAGACCCATGTGGTAAGATTTTTGTTTGGCGTGCAGTTCATTAGTCTCTGCCAGCTTGTCCTCATTCACCAGATAGATTTCGCAGCCGAGAAGCGGTTTTATCCCATGTTTTTCTGCCTGTTTAAAGAAGCTGGTCAGGCCGTAGAGTACGCCATGGTCGGTTATAGACAAGGCCTTCATGCCTAGTTCAGAAGCGCGTGCGCAGAGTTGGTCTGTTCGCGAACAACCATCCAGCAAACTGTGGTCGGTGTGGACATGCAGATGTACAAACTCACGATCTTTTTGGGCCATAAGTAAGCGATATTGAAAGTCGAATTCGTTCCGTAAATGTTTAAAACAGGAAACTTATTAACATTAAGCAGCTAAATATCTGTAATGTTTCGTTCAAAGGATGGATCGTTTGCTTGTATGGTTGGTGGGCTTGCAGACAAAAAGCAAAATTGGGTTATCGCCCAACGTTGGTCACATGTGCTTTTTTTGAGCTTTCGAAGTGATCCGAAACTGATTCGACAACAGATACCATCCGAACTGGATGTCGATACTCACGATGGTTCTGCGTGGCTAAGCATTGTACCTTTTCGCATGTCGCATATTCGTTTTCGGTTCATGCCGACAACTCCTTCTGTATCGCTCTGGGAGCTGAATTTGCGCACTTATGTAAGCTATCAAGGTAGGCCTGGAATCTACTTTTTTACTTTGGATACAGACAGCTGGTTGGGACAAAAAATAGCCAAATATTGTTTCCATCTTCCTTATCGCTTTCGAAAAATGGAGGGCCGGGTAAGCGAGGCTGATTATTATTTCGAGTCTCCAGAATCATTTAGGGTTGCAGTCGATCTGAATTCTGAGGTTGAAAGCAGCGTTTTAGATAAATGGTTGGTCGAGCGCTACCATCTCTACACTGCGACAAAGAAGCACCTGTATCGTGGTGATGTGTTACACGACCCTTGGCTACTTCGGCAAGTAGAAGTGAAATCTTATGAAGATATGTTCTCACCTCAATTTGGCTTTGACCCGATGGAGTCGATACACATGCGCTATTCTAAATCACTAAATGTGCGGTTTCGACCTTTTGTGAAATTGTTTTGAGTCCTGCCAAAAATAGTGGCTGTAGTGCAGAAATCTGGGACAGAAATCATCCTAAGCCACTCCCTGTTATGCAGGACTTCACTGAAAAATGTGTCGAACTAGAGTTACTGCACACAGTGACCAGTACGCCTAAAACTCAGGTTAAACTTTTCGGCGTCCAACTTCTTCAGTTCACTGGGAAGTCCACGGTGTAAACAAATGGTCGAAGAAATCAGCATGGATGTCAGGGCTCAGACTGACTGAAGCATTTGTCATCAAAAACGCGATCCCCTGAGCGTCTATGCCGAGTTGGACGGCTTTGCCATTTATGCATCAGATGGTCACAGCCATAAAGCCAGTGCGCACGAACCCCCGATCAAGGATAAAAAACAGCTCAGATTTTGCCGTTTGACTCATATAAACTTAAAGTGTGCAGCTGGGTAAATCAGACCATATATCAATCTCTGGGGAACTTTTATTGCTGTTACAACACTCAACACAAACTCTTAAGTACAAATGTGCTGGTTGTGGGCATTACACCCTTCCTTCGTTCCTTAGGATTCTATAATATTTAAGCTCGACAAAAACGAATTAATTTTATTGTTTGGCCGGTTTTATGTCATTCCAACTATCGAATTTAGCAAATGAGAAAGAAAATCATTAGTACACGCAAGTTTATCAAACCTTCTTTTAGTTATCTAATTGAAAAGAAGCGTGATGGTGGTGAATTTTCCGAAGAGGAAATTCGCTACGTCGTCGATTCTATTTTGGAGGATGAAATCTCCGAATATCAACAGTCTGCTCTGGCAATGGCGATTTTCTTTCAGGGCATGTCAGCTCAGGAAATTGCTGTGTTTGCTGAGGAAATGATGCTTTCAGGCGAAGTGATTGATTTGACTCATATTTCCAGACCGAAGATCGACAAGTATTCGACTGGTGGGGTTGGCGATAAAACAACGCTTGTTCTTGCGCCGCTTGCGGCTGCATGTGGTGTCGTCATGCCAGCGATGAACGGTGTCGATGAAGAACACACAATCAGCACTTTGGATAAGCTTTCTGCCATCCCTAAATTCAACCCAATTATGGATCTCGATGGCTTCAGAGATCAGCTAAAAGATGTTGGTTGTACATTAATTAAGCAGAGTTCGGAAATTTCCCCAGTGGATGCAAAATTGTATAAGCTGCGTCAGCAGACCGGGACTATTCCGAGTCTACCGTTGATTACCGGAAGTGTTCTTAGTCGCAAATTAGCTGAGGGAGCCGAAGGGCTTGTTGTTGATGTGAAGTGGGGCAACGGCTCTTTCGTTAAAGATTTGGAACAGGCAAAGCAGTTAGCTCGGTTTATTACGCGTGTGGGACGCTCCATGAAGCGGCGTTGTGTCGCGCTAGTGACCGATATGAATCAGCCCTTGGGAGATACAGTGGGGACCGCGCTTGAGATCAAGGAAGCCATTTCACTCCTCAAAGGAGAGGGGCCAGAGGATCTGCAAGAGCTCGTCCTGAAGCTAGGTATGGAAATCGTGCGTTTGGCTGGAGTTGCGGGTTCAACCCTTTCCGCAAAGCAGACAGTCCAACGTCATTTAAAGGATGGATCCGCGCTGCAGAAGTTTAAAGACATGATCGAAGCCCAGGGTGGAAACACTGCTGTGATTGATGATCCTGAGAAATTCCCAACAGCAAAGCACGTCCGAAAATTGCCTGCTCCCAAACGTGGCTACGTCCATACAATCAACGCTGGCATGATTGCTGCGGGCGTTCAGAAACTTGCGATGAAGAAAAACGGCAAGTATGATCCGGCAGTGGGTGTTTCTGAGATCAAGAAAGTAGGTACGCAAATCAAGCAGGGCGAGCCGCTCATGATGATTCACTATAATGAAGAATCCAAGATGGAGGAAGCTCTTGAATATCTCAAGAGCGCCTATCGCCTGGCTCCGAAGCGCCCGAATCCGCCGGAATTAATAGTTGAACGAGTCGCGTAATAAGTCTGCATCCGTTTAATGGCAGATATGAGGTATATCGCTTGCAAATGTCTTAAAGTATGAAAAACAATAAGGCACTCATTCTCCGTAGCAATCGTTTTCTGGCTTCATCCATTTTGGATAAAGGGCTGATAACCAGCGCTCAGATGGAGGCGGGTAATGAAAAATTCATAGAAGCGTTCCATTCCTCAGAATCGCACAAAAATATCTCTATCCTTAAAGCCCTACTGCACGACTTAAAAGTATTGGATGAGGACAGACTACTGGCTCACACTGCTGAGGAACATAAGATCGGTCTGGTTGATCTAAGACAGATCAAATTGTGTAAGCCCGTTTTGGAGAAAATCGATCTTTCATTTTGTTGGGCTACATTAACGGTGCCTTTTGATCAGATGGATCGGACGTTTATGCTGGCGACTTGCTATTATATGAGTTCGCCGACTCGGAAATATTGGGAAGAACTTCTCGGAGGTAAAATTATCTGGTATGCGACGTCACTGGCCTCTATGAGCCGCTATCTGGGGGACATTGAGGATGTCAATAATTCTCAGGAAGCCATAGCTGGTTAGGCTTACTGTATTGATTTCGAGGTGAATGGGTTCTTGTTTTTAACTTCAACTTTATTGATTTATGCCACTTGCACGTATCCAGGCTTCAATTGTTAGGAATTTACTGGAGATGGGCCAGTTGTCAGAAGCTCAGTGCGAGACGATCGTTAGCGCTGACGAAGATATGACGGGCGCTTCTCTTGAGACTCTACTATTTGAGGAATATAAGATCGAGCCATTTCAGGTACTTATGGCAAAGGCTCAGACTTTCAAGTTGCCGCCAATTAACATCAAGAATTGCCGGGTGGATGAGGTAACTTATGCGCAACTCGATCAGGATTTTTGCCGTGAACATCTGATCCTCCCACTGGGCACTGTCGGCAATTGCATTGTGATAGCAATCAGCGATCCCTTTGATCTCAGCAAAGTTGGCAAGGTTCAGGAGATCACTAATATGAGGGTTTCGGCGCTTTTAGGTCTTGAAAATGCCATAAAAAATGCGTTGGGAAGTGGCGAATCTGTTCATAAGGGAGAAGGATTTGAAGATGTCGTCGAGGCATTGGGAGAAGATGTGGAAGGCGATGAAGAATTTGACGAGGAAATGTCAGACGAGGAATCTGCTCCCATTATCAAACTCGCCAATCGCATTATCGAGGAAGCATATTACGCGGGCGCCAGCGATATACACGTTGAGCCTTTTGAGAGAAGCACTCGTGTTCGTATTCGTGTGGATGGTGTTTTGAGAGAACAGCTCGCTGTGCCCCCGAACGCTTCAGGCGCTTTGCTGGCGCGTTTCAAAATTATGGCGAATCTGGATATCGCTGAAAAACGATTGCCTCAGGACGGTCGTATTCAATTTAAGCAGTATAATAACAAGAAAATTGATGTCGATCTACGTGTCGCAACGGCTCCTCTCAATCACGGTGAGGGCATTGTTATGCGTATTCTGGACAAGCAGAAAAGTACGTTGCCATTGCCCGCTCTTGGATTTTCCAAAGAAAATTTGGAAGAATACCGCAAGCTGATCAATCGCTCGTATGGAATGGTACTGCACTGTGGTCCTACAGGTTCAGGAAAATCCATGACACTCTATTCCGCTTTGGGTGAAATCAATAGAGTTGGCACTTGTATTCGTACGGCGGAAGATCCGATCGAGTACACTTTGGATGGTATTCTTCAAATGCAGATGCATCGCAAAATAGGCCTGACCTTTGCTAACGCACTCCGAGCATTTTTGCGTCAGGATCCAGACGTTATTCTCGTTGGTGAGATCCGCGACAAAGAGACCGCGAATATTGCAGTTGAAGCAGCGCTTACAGGCCATCTTCTTTTTAGCACTCTGCACACTAATGACGCGCCGACTACTATTTCCAGGCTGACAGAGATGGGAATTGAGCCGTTTATGATTTCGGCGTCCCTGATATGTGTCTGTGCGCAGAGACTTATGCGTCGCGTTTGTAAGTCATGTAGCCAGAAACATGTGCAAGCTGGCAATGAAGCTACAATTATGGAGCGTGCTCTGGGTTGGAGTGGAAAAGTTCCAATTGCTAACGATACCGGTTGTCCCACCTGTGGTGACAATGGTTACAAAGGTCGCGTTGGAATACACGAACTAATGGCGATTAACGAAGATTTGGTACAAGCAATCAACGCAGAAGAGGAAGCGATCAAAATCAAGCGCATTGCTATGCGAAGTGGCATGAAAACACTCCACCAGGACAGCCTGCTAAAAGTTAAGGAAGGTCTTTCAACCATGCAGGAAGCGCTCTCAGTGATTCCGCCTGACATGGAGGAATATAATACAGACGACTGAGACCACTGCCACCTTGATCAGCTGTTTGTCGGGTAATCATTTAACACACCTTAACATTTTGACTCCGTCGAGCACAGAACCCTTCAGTGGCAGTTCTTTTGCAACTGCCATTATTCTCGCCGCTGGCAGTGGTTCACGAATGCAGAGTCGGGTAAAAGATAAATTGCTTGCCCCGTTGAATGGTCTCCCTGTCGTCTGTCATAGCATCCGTGCTTTTATTACCAGCGGATGCGTACAACAGTTTACAATTGTCTATCGCGATGAAAAACAGAAAGCGGCTTTGCAAGAATCGCTAAAGTCGATTGACCTAAAACAGTTGCCGATCACCTGGACGAAGGGGGGCGATCGAAGACAGGATTCGGTTCATCAAGCTTTGCTTAGCCAATCGAAAAGTTGCTCGCATGTTTTCATCCATGATGGAGCTCGCCCGCTTGTATCCAGCGATTCTCTGAGGCGTCTTCATAAAACGGTACTTAAGGATGATTCGGCAACACTTGCGCATCCGGTGATCGACACAATCAAACGCATCCCAGAGACGAGGGAACTCGCAAAAGCCACGCTCAACGATCTCGATCGATCACGTCTTTGGGCGGTTGAAACACCTCAGGCATTTGATCTAAAGCTCATTCTAAAGGCATACGAATATGTTAACGAAACCGGGCTCCAAATCACTGACGATACTGCTGCAATCAGCGCAATTGGTTTAGGAACAACATTGGTTCCAAATGATACCACAAACCTCAAAATAACTCGTCCCGAAGATCTCGATTATGCTGAGTGGAAACTAAGATCATGTACAGGTTCCTAGTGAACGTTGAAACTATTCAGTTGAAATTAAATGTAAATCCAATAGGTCAACTACCAAGAATTTAAGATAAATCATCATCATCGAAAGTATGGAAAACAGAAAAAATCACCGGAAAATCACTGCGATCAGTGCTGTGTTAGTCATTTTAATCGTCAGCCAGGCTATGGGCGAAACAGCTCAAATAACAAAGCCCAAGGGAGCTGCTGGAGGTTGTCCCATGGTGGCGGGTCAGGCTAAAACGAATCAATACTGGTGGCCGGATCAGCTAAATTTGTCTCCACTGCGTGACCACGATAGCCGGTCCAATCCCTACGGCGAAGACTTCGATTATGCAAAGGAGTTTCAGAAACTTGATTTGGCAGCTGTCAAAAACGATATCGATGAACTGCTGACAACCTCCCAGGACTGGTGGCCAGCTGATTTTGGTAACTATGGCCCTTTCTTTATCCGTATGACTTGGCATAGCGCCGGCACTTATAGAACACTGGATGGCCGTGGTGGCGGCAGTGGTGGGCAGCAACGTTTCGATCCGCTGAACAGCTGGCCAGACAATGGCAACCTGGATAAGGCTCGCCGATTATTATGGCCCATCAGGCAAAAGTATGGGCGGGCGCTATCTTGGTCGGATTTGATGATATTGGCAGGGAACGTAGCTCTGGAAAACATGGGTTTTGAAACTTATGGATTTGCCGGAGGGCGTCCGGATGACTGGGAGCCGGATCTGGTTTACTGGGGTCCTGAAGTTGAAATGCTGGCTAGTGACCGTCATGAAAAAGACGGCAAATTACAGCGTCCTTTAGGTGCAACTCACATGGGACTGATTTACGTGAATCCGGAAGGGCCAATGGGAAAACCAGATCCTGTCGGTTCCGCTAAGAACATACGTGTTGCTTTCGGACGTATGGCGATGAACGATGAAGAAACAGTTGCGCTGATTGCGGGCGGACATACCTTCGGGAAAATGCACGGCGCTCACAACCCTACTGAATGTGTTGGTCCGGAACCAGCAGCAGCGCCGATTGAAGATCAGGGATTTGGCTGGAAAAATAAATGCGGCAAAGGCCACTCCGAAGATTCCGTGACCAGTGGATTGGAAGGCGCCTGGACTCAAGCTCCAACTCGATGGACGACGCTCTATCTAAGGAACTTGCTTGCCTACGAGTGGAAACAAACCAAAAGCCCTGCTGGCGCTATCCAATGGATACCGACTGACGAGTCGCTGCATGCAACTGTTTTGGATGCACATGTTGAAGGGAAATTCAACCCTCCAGTGATGACAACCGCAGATCTGGCTTTAAAATTTGATCCTGCTTATCGAGAGATCGCGGAACGATTTTTAGCAAATCCGGATCAGTATCAGAGAGCATTTGCAAAAGCGTGGTATAAGCTGACACACCGTGATATGGGGCCAAAAGTACGGTTACTTGGGCCAGAAGTGCCGGATGAAGAACTCATTTGGCAAGATCCGATTCCTGCAGTGGACTATCCTCTGATAACTCAAGAAGATGTCGACATACTAAAAGTGAAGATTCTGGAGTCCGGTTTGACGATTCCACAACTGGTTGGCACCGCCTGGGCATCCGCATCGACCTTCCGCGCTTCAGATATGAGAGGGGGCGCTAATGGGGCTCGGATTGCATTGGAACCTCAGAAAAATTGGGAGGTGAATAATCCGGAAGAACTTGCTGAGGTCTTGGGAATACTAAAAAGAATTAAATCGGAATATGATAAACCCGTTTCGCTCGCTGACTTGATTGTGCTGGGCGGAGCTGCTGCGATTGAAAAGGCTGCTGAAAAAGCAGGTCATACAATTGTCGTTTCCTTCAAACCCGGTCGAGCAGATGCGACTCAGGAGAGTACTGATATACAATCTTTCGCTTTATTGGAATCAGGAGCCGACGCATTTCGCAATTATTTCAATATTGAGAAAAGTTATAAAACACCTGCTGAAAGCATGGTGGATAAAGCGGATCAGCTTAATTTGACTGTACCAGAGATGACTGTACTGATCGGTGGTATGCGAGCGCTGGATGCCAACCTGGCTAGTTCGAGGCATGGTGTTCTGACAAATCATCCCGGAACATTGAGCAATGACTTTTTTATAAATCTTTTGGATATGGCGACTCAGTGGAAAAAATCGGATCAGACCGGTGTTTATGAAGGTTTTGATCGGACAAGTGGTGAACCAAAATATACAGCCACAGAGGTGGATCTAATCTTTGGCTCGAACTCAGAACTGCGTGCAGTGGCCGAAGTTTACGCTATGAGCGACTCGGAAGAAAAATTTGTGCAGGACTTTGTCAAAGCCTGGACTAAAGTGATGACTCTGGATCGTTTTGATCTTCAAGGTAAATAGTCCAAAAAATTTACTCCAGATCAAGAAACGTTGTCGAATCCGATAGCCGTTCCCACGAAAGCAGGGAATAGTTTTTATGAACATAAGACTTGGATCCGCCATATATAAGATAGCTATGCTTACATTCTTTAGATGCGAGTTTTTGAAAATAATTTAGTCCTTTTAAAAATGATCTGGACATGGTCTCGCCCGATTTAATCTCTATGGGCACGAGTCCATCGTTGTGCTCGAGCAGCAAATCGATTTCGTTGCCACTATGTTCAGACCAAAAAAAGGCATTTTGAGGTCTGGCGGAGTGAAATCGAAATTTAACGTACTCGGAAACAACGAAGGTCTCGAAAAGAATTCCTCTTAATGGGTGACTTACAAGTTGATCTGAAGACTGAATCCCAAGTAGGGACGAAACTATTCCCGTGTCAAAAAAGTAAAGCTTGGGGCTTTTGCTAATTCTTTTAGAGAAATTTTTGTGGTAAGGACTTAATAGAAAAACAACAAAACTGGCTTCAAGTATCGACATCCAAGCTCGTGCGGTTTTATGATCAATGGATGCATCATTTGCAAGATTGGACAGGTTGAGAATTTGTCCGGTTCTCCCTGCGCACAGCTGCACAAAACGGCGGAAGCGAGCAAGATTATTTACATTGAGAATCGTGCGAACATCACGCTCAATGTACGTTTGTAGGTAGGATGGATAAAAATCGCTGGCCTCAATGGGGCGATCGTAAATAGCAGGGTAGAGGCCGTTTAGGAGTATTTCATTAATGGAAAAACCATTTTGATATTTGTTTGGAAGTTCATGAAATCCGAATGGAAGTAAATTCAATAATCCAACACGACCAGCTAGTGATTGTGTTATACTGTCCATGAGAAGGAAGTTTTGCGATCCGGTTAGGATGAATTTTCCTGGTTGGTCCGCTGTATCCAGTATTTCCTGAAGGTAGTTGAATAGTGCCGGGACTTTTTGCACTTCATCTATGATGACTCCCTGGTCAACGTGTTGTTTTAGAAATCCTCTTGGGTCTTCCTCAGCACGGTATCGGTCATCCAAATTTTCTAGATTCACGTATGCATGCTTCGGAAATGTCTTTTTTGCCAAAGTCGTTTTACCTGACTGTCTCGGCCCGGTTATACTGATGGCAGGGAACGATTTTGCAATTTTGATAAGTTTCTTTTCCAAGAATCTGTGGATCATGACTTAAGAGTTGCCTTTTCAAAAATCAACGCAAGCTTTTATGAAAATTGGGAATGGAATTCCCAATTTTCATAAAATAATAAATCGATTGAATATTTTCTAAACCTTCTTTCTCTTAGCTTACATTTTGTTTATGTCCAAAAAAAAAGTTATTCGTATTGGCCTTTTGGGGTTTGGTGTTGTTGGCCAGGGTGTCTGGAAAAATATAGAGAAGAACCGTGAAGCTCTGGAGTTGCGACTGGGTGTCCGACTTGAGATAACGCAGGTTGTTGTAAAAGATGTAGGTAAATCGCGCGAGGTATCCGTGCCATCGGAGAGTTATTCGACAGATCCTTCCAGAGTGGTCGACAATCCGGATATTGACATTGTTTGTGAACTAATGGGTGGTGTCGATGATGCATTAACCCTCACCCGGCGCGCACTGGAGCAGGGAAAAGTTGTTGTAACTGCCAACAAAGCGTTGATTTGCGAGCATGGTGAAGAACTTTTTGCTATCGCCTGTGAAAATGGCGGTCACTATTTCTATGAAGCTTCTGTTGCGGGTGGGATTCCAATTATCAAAACGATTCGTGAGGGACTGGTGGCCAACCGCTTTAAGCTGATCTTCGGCATTCTTAATGGCACTTCAAACTACATACTGACGCGTATGGAGCGCGAGGGACTGAGCTTTGAAGAAACCTTAGGCGACGCGCGCAAGTTGGGCTATGTCGAAGCAGACGAGTCGCTCGATCTGGATGGGATTGATGCCGCTCACAAAGCAGTTATTTTGGCATATTTGGCGCATGGGAAATGGGTAAAGTTGGATCAGATAATCTGTGAGGGTATTCGTGATATTTCAGCAGACGATATAGTAATAGCTGGTCAGCTTGGTTACAAAATAAAGCTTCTGGCAGTCATTGCCCGCGATTTTGAGACAGATCGACTTTCGGTGCGTTTACATCCTGCTCTAATTGCCAAGAGTGAAGTGATTGCCGGTGTTGATGAAGTTTACAATGCGGTTAGTGTGACCGGTGATGTTGTGGGTACAACTGTTTTGATTGGTCGGGGAGCAGGACAGGACGCTACCTCTAGTTCGGTGATTAGTGATATAGCAGACGCAGTTTTTATGCTTTGCGGTACGTCTAAAAAGGGTTCTTTGTGTGACAAAAGTACTCTTAAAAATAAACGGGCAAATGGTTTGCGACTGACCACGCCCGAGGAAGTGTCCGGAGGTTACTACCTGCGCATTCACGTAAAGGACGAAGAAGGTGTCCTGGCGAAGATATCCAATATTTTAGCGGAGCATCATATCAGTTTTGCGACAGTAAATCAGAAAGAGCTCTCAGACCGCAGCGCTTTAATCATGATGACCACGCATATCATCAGTGAACGTGCGGTGGCAGAGGCAAAAAAAGCTTTAGTTGAAGAAGACGCGGTTTTGAATCAGCCAGTGTGCTTTCGTATTTTTGATCCGCAGCAGACACTTTGACAAGTAGAGTTCAAAGACTTAAAACTGTTTTAAGATTGATATCGACAGCGATCAGTTCAGATTAGTCCTATGATTTCTCATATTGATCGCATCACTTATAATCCAAAGCAGTGCGGGGGTAAACCATGTGTTCGAGGTATGCGAATCCGTGTGATCGATGTTCTGGAACTTCTTGAAAATGGCTTGTCTAGGCAGGAGATTTTGAAAGAGCTTTCAGACCTCGAGCCTGAGGATATTCAGGCATGTATTGCATTTGCCCGAAAGCGGGTAGATCATCCAGTTTTAGCAGTATGAGAATTTGGTTGGATGCTCATCTTTCTCCTGCAATGGCCAAGTTTTTGAACGAATTTTTTTCGGTTAATGCTGTTTCGCTGAGAAGTCTTGGGCTTCGCGACAGTGAGGACAGAAAGATTTTTATCGAAGCTAGAGAAGCCAATGCGGTCTTTTTCACCAAAGATGGAGATTTTGTTGAATTGCTAGAACGCTTTGGTAGTCCACCTAGAATTGTTTGGTTGAGAATTGGAAATACTTCTAATCAAGAATTGAAAAGAATATTTTTATCCTCATTTAAAAGGATTGTAAGCCTGCTCGAATCGGGGAATGATCTAATTGAAGTGGAAAATTTATCTGACCGAAGCAAACAGTGGGGGTAACAGCTCTAGCTTTATTATGGAAATTAGTTGCAGCGACATGGTGTAGGCTAAGTGTTAGACTGGCACTGTTTTTATTCTTCTTGCGCTTAAAGTACTCTACAACTTTTTTCTACTAAACTGCAGTGGTTGGAAGCCGCTTCTACCAAAAATCTAATTTTTAGCATGTCACTCATTGTTCAAAAATATGGCGGCACGTCCGTCCGCGACGTTGATCGCATCAAAAATGTCGCTCAGCGAGTAAAAGAAACACGTGATGCTGGGAATCAGGTCGTTGTTGTTGTTTCCGCTCGATCGGGTGTGACCAATGAATTGATTGCCCGCGCAAAATCGATCAACGCGAATCCGGATGAACGCGAGATGGACATGTTATTAACGGTCGGCGAGCAGGAAACTATCGCGCTGACAGCAATGGCGCTGCATGCACTGGGTGTTGCGGCTGTTTCAAGAACTGGCGCGCAAGCCGGTATCTTGACCGATCCATCGCATACGCGGGCGCGGATTACGCATATTTCTGGTGGCGATATTCGTGATCAGCTCGACGCAGGAAAAGTAGTTATTCTGGCTGGATTCCAAGGACATTCACCGGATGGTCAGATTACAACTTTGGGTCGAGGGGGCTCGGATCTTAGCGCGATCGCAATTGCAGCGGCTCTCAAAGCAGACCTCTGTCAGATTTGCACAGATGTAGATGGAGTTTATACCGCCGATCCTCGCGTTGTGCCAGACGCACAAAAGTTGGACGAAATTGCTTACGAAGAAATGCTTGAACTCGCCAGTAGTGGTTCAAAAGTAATGCAAAACCGTGCCGTTGAATTTGCGCAAAAATTTAAAGTCGTTTTTGAAGTGCGCTCCAGTTTTAACAACAATCCCGGAACTATCGTGAAAGAAGAAGCAGCCTCCATGGAAGATGTCGTTGTGAGCGGCGTCGCACTAGACAAAAATCAGGCAAAAGTCGTTGTCAGTGATTTGCCGGATCGGCCTGGAACTGCAGCAAAGCTGTTCAAGATCTTGGCCGATGCAGACATTAGCGTTGATATGATTGTGCAAAATCTTGGTCGGGAGGGAAAGGCTAATATGACCTTTACAGTGCCGCGGGACGATATTTACCGCGCTGAAAAAGTAGTTACTGAATCGTTTCCAGACGAAGCCAGTGGTAAGTTGTTTGAAGCCAATGATATTGCCAAAGTTTCAGTAGTTGGTGTCGGTATGCGTTCTCATTCCGGTGTGGCAGCCATACTGTTTGAGGCATTGGCAGATGCTGGGGTAAATGTTCAGTTAATAAGCACTTCGGAAATCAAAATTTCAGTTGGAATTGATTCCAAAGATGCTGAAAAAGCCACCCGTGTCGTGCACGAAGCCTTTGGGCTGGGAAAGTAAGCTTTAGTTCTACATTGTTAAACTGTAGGGCAACGCTCTGTCGTTGCCGCGGAGGATTAGTAAATCTTGTGCTTGTGTACGGAAATGACGGATTTTTTGCCCAACTATGTATAGTTAAGCACGAAATTATCCATACGTTTACAAACTTTTTCGGCCCTGCTGTAGCCACGGCGCTCAGTCGCCGTGCGATTTCTGTTCTGGTCACACAACGCCTCGACAGAGCGAGGCGGCTACATGTGTAAAAATAATTGTGAACTTAACTGTAGAGCTGTAGAGGTAGAAAACATCGAAAGCTAGGAGGCGCCGAAGCGATTTTGCCATTCGTTCCAGTCAGTTTCGTGAAAAGTCGGCTTGCCGAAAGGTGATGTGTGCGGCATATCACAATTTAGCAGTTCATTCGCTAATTGTTGCACCGATGATTCGTCCAACAGGTCGTTATGGCGATAACTGTCTTTGACCGCGAGTCGGGCGAGCGCTTCCAAATTAAGCGTTCCTTGTTTGCGGGCGCCGGAGCGAAGGCGAACCAAGTCAATATAATCGCGGATAAATTCTTCTGCCTGATTTGTTGAGAGCCATGTCGGAACCGATTCAATTCGGTAAATGTTGCGTCCGAATTCTTCGATGTGAAAGCCTTGCGCATTAAGTTGATTGAGCTGAGATCTTAAGACTTCGGAGGCCAATGGCTCGAATTCAACTGGATGCGGGATCAGTAACCTCTGTTCGGGTATTTTTCTTGTCTGATTCTCTTTGCAAATGCGCTCGAAGCGAACGCGTTGATCGGCGTGCCTGATGTGAAGCATAAGAAGCC
>CAZUYZ010000023.1:0-34984 GCA_964624365.1 uncultured Puniceicoccaceae bacterium | reverse complement strand
CCTAGATTCGTGAGTTGAAATCGCGATCTTTCATAATCTTTTGCTCCACAAGACATTGATCAGCTGACTCAACGCGCCAAAAGGCGCGCCTTCACAGCTCAGCAATATCTTGTACAACAAAATCTTACAAAACCTCATCGACCTCTACTCACGAATCTAGGATGATCTTAATGGAAAGGCCTATTTCGGTCATAAATCTTCGCTTTTGGTCTGAAAAAGTGAAATTTTATGACTCGAAACAGATCATGAACAAGTTCTAAGACCAGAGCTTCAACACTTACTTAAGTGCATAAGGCAATGGATACTTCTGACAAAGATTCTGCGCGATTTTGCTTGCCTGTGCGATGATAGTGTCATCCGAGGGAGCGCCTAAAACTAAATCAATCGCTACGGCAATTTCTGCCATATCAGCCTCAAGCATACCACGACTAGTAACTGCAGGCGTACCTAAACGTATACCGCTAGTCTGAAAAGGGCTGCGAGTCTCACCAGGAACAGTGTTCTTGTTGGCAGTTATGTGTGCCTTGTCGAGAGCTATTTGGGCAACTTTACCTGTAAGGTCAGGATCTTTTTTGCGCAGGTCGATCATCATTAGATGATTTTCTGTACCTCCACTGATGATATGATGACCTTTTTCCGACAATGCATCTGCAAGCGCCCTAGCATTATTAGCCACCTGCTGCTGGTAAACTTTGAAGTCTTCAGTAAGCGCCTCCTTGAAACAAACTGCTTTTCCTGCAATTACGTGCATAAGCGGCCCCCCCTGAGTACCTGGAAAAACAGCGGAATCAATTTTTTTGGCGTACTTCGACTTACACAAAATAAGTCCTCCACGCGGCCCACGAAGCGTTTTGTGTGTAGTTGTCGTCACAAAATCTGCATGTGGGACCGGAGACGGATGAACTCCAGCCGCTACAAGACCGGCGATGTGCGCAATATCAGCTAACAGATATGCACCCACTTCCTGGGCGATTTCACCCATACGCTTGAAATCAATTATGCGTGAATAGGCTGAAGCACCAACTGTGATCATCTTTGGTTTTTCAGAACGGGCAGTTTTGGCAATGGCATCGTAATCAATCAGTCCACTATCAACATCCACACCATAATTGACCACTTCGTGGTAAATACCACTAAAATTCATCGGGTGACCATGAGTCAGATGACCTCCATCCGAAAGACTCATCGTTAAAATTTTATCACCCGGTCGGAGCGCTGATAGGTAGACAGATGCATTGGCTTGGCTGCCAGAATGAGGCTGTACATTGGCATGGTCAGCGCCAAAGAGTTCTTTGGATCTTTCGATAGCCAGTTCTTCAACAACATCTACATGCTCGCAGCCACCATAATAGCGCTTACCAGGGTAACCCTCTGCATACTTGTTGGTCAGAACACTACCCTGAGCTTCAATGATCGCCGGGTAAGTAAAATTCTCTGAAGCAATCAGCTCAATATGGGTTTCCTGACGATTGCGTTCAGCAGCGATTGCCGCAGCAATTTCAGGATCCATTTCAGATAGAGATGATGTATTCAGTGAGAGAGGTACAGCTTCAGCATTCATAAATAGAGTATTCAATAAAGTTTGGATAAAATGTACAGTGCGAACAATGTTTTGTTCGTGTCTAGTAGCTGATTCTAAAAGCTTATAAGATTAATTAAATCATTTAGGCGCGATTCAATTGCCAAGTCATTTAACAGATTCTAAAAAGGCCAGACCCAGTCGGTCTTCTCAAATTTGTTTTTTACCTTTTTGTTTTCCGTTTTATCCACATTTGCTTCAACAGACTTTGAACCTACCGAAATTTCAACCTTATCGCGTTCAACATCTGAATTATTTATTTCCGTCGCGCGATCTTCACTCCAGAGAGGCCACCACCATGGATCCAAGGCCTTAGGCGATGTGAAGTCAATCAACAGAGGCGTTTCAGACAAACTAGTACTTTTAACCTGATCGCCAAATGGCCAGGCCCAACGCATAAAAGATTGCCCCAATCCAGTACTATTGGCAGAACTGGAAGTGACACCAGCCTCTTCAGCAAGACGAAGCAGGCTTATGGCAATGGTTGCCTGCCCCTTCATGTACTCCATAAGCTTTCCAACATCTTCAGGTGTTGCAGAAAAGATTTTTGTCGGCACACCATCGATTGGTCTTCCTGCTTTGTATTCGTACAATAGAAAACCATTTCCTACCGGACTGAGGACCTTGCGCAATCCATCATCCCAGTTCATGAAAATATCCTGCCCGGACATACGCCAGTTTCCATAGAGCGTTGAGTCTTTCGATGTTTTCAAACCACCAAAACGACCAATCTCAATACGCTCAAATGCATCTTCTGCAAGTTGAACAATCCAAGACCCTCGGTAAAATTGAGCTGCATTTTTACGATTTAAAAATGCAGTGTTACTTACCACAGCTTGCCTTTCGTCTTTGTAACCTGCCTGCCATTCCACCGGCAATTGATCTTCGCCAATGCGGGTAGCCAACTGCCCAACTGATTCATTTTTTTCAATGACAGTGCCTGAATCAATCAACTGAAAGATGAAATCGCGGTCATTTTCTTTCAAAATTCCATAGTGCCCGTTGTCCCATGAAATATGAAGCTCACTACCCTGCTTTTCCCAAGCCCCACGCAGCCCTGACGGATTTCCCAAACTTGCCTGAGTCCAGTTAGTTGCTGCTGAGCGATCCGGCTCAATGATAAGATAATAGGGCTCTGTACCATCCCAGATCTTCCATGTTCCAAAAAATCCTTTGGCTCGATCACGGCCAAGGTTTTCATCTTCAGGCCTTGGAGGTTCTTTTGCCCATTGACCAAGAACTTCATCAGGTAGTTTAACCATTGTCGTTTGGTAGCCTTCACCCTGAATGGCGTCTGTGTAAGTAATCTCATACCCAAGCAAATTCTGCGTTATTCGATGGGAACTTTCATCGTCCCACAATACAAGAGCGCCCTCAATGTCGCTACTCCATGAACCTTGATAAACCGTTCGATCTGCATTGTCGGCCCAAAAGTAAGAGGCCAGACTATTACGCTTGAGAATAATTATGAGTCGCCCCTCTTCGGGCGCTTGAACCTGCCAAACGCCACGAAAGTCAACCGCTTCCTGGCCAATAACCGGCAACTTGAGAATCGCACAAATCAATACTGCGAGGAGAAACTTCAACAAAGCCCCTGATGTAAAGAAGTACTTCCTGAAAGCTGATTGAATCATATCACGAAGTGCATAGTTCAGATTTCCCCGTAGACAACCAAAATAGTTCCAAAGAGATTTAAATTAAACTCCCGGCGCTTTTAATTCACGACTACCGATCCGGGTAAAATCCAGAATACTTCGGCTAATACTACCACGGAGAAGCGCAGCTCGATCGGAGCGCTCATTCTCCTCGACCTCGACACCTTCGGAAAAATGAAAAACATATTTTCCAGAATCGTTTGGCTTATAAAAACTGCCTAGCGCCATTTTGGCGGGCACGGTCTCTTCACAGAGCGTTGTGTCTTCAGTCTTTTCAGGAAAATTAACATTCACAACTGCGTTTTTACGAGATGGTTTTTCTATTGTCTCAAGCGCAATGCGACAGGCGTGTTGCGCTGCTGAAATTAAAGAATGCGAAAAATCACCCTCCGTTTGGCCATTACTCTTGCGAACACTCTCAAACATGTGGGTTGGTACAAACTTGCTAAAAGCGACTGCAGGCAGCCCCCAGAACGCACCTTCAGTTGCGCCTGCGACTGTGCCAGAACTAAGAATTAGCGTCTCGGAAATATTGTAGCCAATATTAACGCCTGACAAAACAATATCTACAGGCTTCTTAATCAAGTGACCCAGCGCTATATTCACGCAGTCTGTTGGCGTACCATTAATTGCCCATGCATCCACATCATCTGAAAAAAATGAAGGGCTGTGAATAACCTCAACTTCTTCACGCCGACTGATCGCACGACCAATCCAACTTTGCTCAAAAGCAGGAGCAGCCACCGTTACCTGAAATTTGTCTGTCAGCGCTTCAACTAGCTTATGCAGGAATACTGATTCGATACCATCATCATTGGTTACAAGTGCATGTGGTTTCATTGAGCAATAAGAGATTATGGTGTTTTTAGATCAAGTGGACGGGCCAATACAGTTGCTGGCGCTTCCGCAATGCATGACCGAATTTCAGGAGGAATAACCATCGATTGTAAATCACCATTTTCATCCAGCCGTGTCATCACAGTGGTTATGTGAGCTTTTGCCGCCTGTATTCGACGACCATCCTCCTGTTTGCTAAAAATGCGGAACTGGTAATCAATCGACCGATCTTTGATCGCTTTAACTGCGAGATGTATTTCAATCGTATCGCCAAAGCGCAGAGGTGCATTGAACTTACACTCAGCCCGCGCACGCGGCCATCCAACGAGTTTGCCCGGCTGACAGCTAATCAGGTCAAGACCATTTGCCTCAAAAAAATCGCGTTCGGCAGTTTCCATGTAACGAAAGTAGTTTGAGAAATGGACTAATCCGGCCATGTCAGTTTCAGAGAATTCGATACGCCGCGTGGAAGTATGTTCACAAGCCATATGATGCATAAATGCTTCAAGTTGTCGTTTTGGCAAGGTCAGCGGTGAATTCTTTATTTACTCAGAATAGTTTTTGAAAGTGGATATAAGCAGTGAAAACCACCCGATAATGAGTAACAAACCACCGATTGGTGTAAAGGGACCCAGCCATCTTGGCGCACCTAGCGCAAGCAGGTAGAGAGAACCTGAAAAGATAATTGTTCCAATGATAAAGCAGCGCCCGGCTGTTTTTGAAAGATTTTGCTTTTCCTGCAAAACGGATATAAATAACAGCGCCAGTGCATGCCACATCTGATAGCGCACACCAGTCTCCCAGATAGAAGTAGACTCCCTGGCGACAAGGATTTCCCTCAGAAAATGGGCGCCAAATGCGCCCAGGATTACTGCGCAAAAAGCAAAAGCAATACTTGCGATTCTGATTAAATGTCTATCTTTTTTATTCATTAAATTCAGAAATTCAGATGTTTCATAACCTATTGATATTGACCCGTAGTTCAAAAGTCGATTAGCAACGAAAAAACATACCGTTTTAAATACTTGTCATGTGGCAACCAACATTCTGAATATTTTTATAGTTAAATCCTCAAATATATAACCCCTAATTATTAAACAAACGATGCTACAACAGGAAAGCACTCATCCGTTTGCTGTCGCTCAGTCAGGCGGTTCCGCAAAAGCAAATTTTATCCGCAAAACTTACATACACCTTGCAGGCGCAGTTTTGGCCTTCATCGGTATCGAGATAGCCCTTTTTAGGACCCCACTGGCCAGTCAAATAGCCGCGCTTGTTTTTAACAACGGCTCAATCGGCTGGCTCGGATTTCTCGGAGTATTTATGGTTGCAGGATGGATCGCTCGATCGATGGCCGCAAGCGGCTCTAAAGCGACACAGTATTTTGGGTTAAGTTTCTATGTTTTAGCGGAAGCACTCATTTTCGTTCCCCTGCTCTATTTGGCAGTTAATTTCAGCAGTTCGGAGGTACTTACAAATGCAGTCATTATGACGCTGACACTGTTCGCTGGACTAACAGCAACAGTTTTTATCACTCGCACTGACTTCTCATTTTTGAAAACTGCTCTAACTGTTGGTGGCTTTGTGGCGATCGGAGCAATTGCCTGTGGCGCCCTTTTTGGTTTTAATCTGGGCATGTGGTTCTCCGTTGCAATGGTTGCTTTTGCCTGCGCCGCCATCCTTTATGATACATCAAATATTTTGCATCGCTATCAAAAAGATCATTACGTAGGCGCCTCACTACAGCTCTTCGCCTCAGTCACACTTTTGTTCTGGTACATTCTCAGACTCTTTATGTCGCGTGACTAAACAATATTGACGCCAAAAAGTGCGCGTCTGAAGTGTCATTTTCTTTGCGAAAAAGTTAGAGCAGATGAACCCTCGCACTGCACAAATCAATTTATATTGCTGGTATACAAAGACTTCAAAGTCCAAGTAAAAATACCGTGCCTAACGCTTAAATCTTTAGGAAAAAACTTGCGGTGTGGTTGGTAGACTGCATCTTTCAGATTTTTGTCTCAAGTGGGTACAGTTTGTAGAAACCCAGTGTATTCAACACTGTGCCGCTAAACATTTAACGAAAACCTACTCTTATACTTATGGCTAAAATCAAACTAGAATACCTCTGGCTCGACGGCTACACTCCCGTCGCCAACATACGTGGCAAAACATGCGTCAAAGATGGCAACCCGGATACATGGTCGCTCGATGACTGCCCGATGTGGGGCTTCGACGGAAGTTCCACCCAACAGGCGGAAGGCAACAGTTCTGATTGTATGCTAAAGCCGGTTGCCTGCTTCCCGGACAGCACACGCAAGAATGCATTTCTGGTAATGTGTGAAGTAATGATGCCGGATGGTGTTACACCACACCCTTCGAATTCAAGAGCTACCATTGCCAACGATCCGGGTCTTTGGATTGGTCTGGAGCAGGAATACTTCTTCATGCAGGAAGGTCGCGCACTCGGCTGGCCTTTTGATGGCTATCCCAGCCCCCAAGGCGAGTACTATTGTGGCGCTGGTTACTCTTCGGTAGGCGATGTTGCCCGTGCAATCGTCGAAGAGCATTTAGACATTTGCCTGGATGCTGGCATTAACCACGAAGGTATCAATGCCGAAGTGGCAAAAGGCCAATGGGAGTTTCAAATATTCGGCAAAGGCGCCTACAACGCCTGCGACCAAATGTGGGTCGCCCGCTACATACTACAACGCGTCTGTGAAAAGTATGGCATCGACGTTGAATTTCACTGCAAACCATATCTCGGCGACTGGAATGGCTCAGGCATGCATTGCAATTTCTCGACTGACTATATGCGCGAAACCGGCGGCAAGGAATATTTCCTTAAACTGATGGACAATTTTGAGGCATATAAGGATGAACATATCGCTGCCTACGGACCAGACAACCACCTGCGTCTGACCGGTCTGCACGAAACACAGTCTATTGACAAATTCTCATGGGGCGTAGCCGACCGTGGTGCTTCTATCCGCGTACCACACAGCTTTGTCAAAGACGATGCCTACAAAGGCTATCTAGAAGATCGCCGTCCGAATGCCCAGGGCGATCCATACAAGATCGTGTCCCGTATTTCTAAAACGGTCGCAGAAGTTGAAGCTAACTACAAGTAAGCCTTTAACATATTTGTTTAAGACAACCTATTTATTTGGTCAACGCCACTTCCCAGGAAGTGGCGTTTTTGTGTGCACCCGGCAGGCATACGCGTCAACTTAAGTTAATTTTTTGGTCAGATAGCCTCTGTCGCGCAAAACCAGATCGCCCAATTGCAGTTCAAGTTCCGATGCAGCCACTAAATCATTCTTGCTATAAGGGTCGATTGAGAAATCAATAAAACCTGTTCTGGATACTACCTTAAATTTGCCAGCTAGTGGTTTAAAAATGAGGGCAAGCGCATGATTCCTCATTCACTTGCTTGATATTCATCAGATTAAGAGCAAGTTACCTTATATGCTACCTTTTCATTATAAACTTATCTTATGTCTATCGCTACTAGGTCAGCTTAACGCAGACACCTTTTCACTTAAAGGTCGAGTCTTGGAAATTTTGCCAGATGAGAGGTCTTTCAAAGTTGAGCTAACAGAGTCTTCAGGTTCGGATATTTCCGTAGGTAAAATTTACAATTTTCGTGTCGGAACAGGTGATTTGGAAATCGATTATCGTGATCGATTAATCAAGGCGAAAGCAGTTTATTATAACAAAAAATGGCATCTTGAACGTGTTTTCCCTCTTGATGGCATTGGCGCAAAGGCGATGTACGATGCGAATCGGCAACTGCACAATTTGACAGTGTCGATGAGTCGTCGTGAGTATTTGAGCGAGGGAGACTACATTCCAAATTTTGCGATGATCGACCAACATGGAAAGTTTCTGCAAATCCGTGAACTGCGAGGAAAAGCGTTTATCCTGAATTTCATTTTTACTCGTTGTAAAGCTGAAACCATGTGCCCAGCTTCAACCAAACGTATGCGAGAACTTCAGAGGGCTTCCAGAGAAGCAAATTTGGAGAACCTGCACTTTGTAACAGTGACTTTCGATCCTGAATTTGACTCGCCTGGCATTATGCGGAGTTATGGAAAAAACTACGGGATTGAGAATGAAAACTTTCACTTGCTAACATCTGGTCAAAATGTCGTCGATGATTTGCTCAGGCTCTTTGGCATAACAACCATTGAAGAAGATGGCACTATTAATCACACGATGGCAACTCTGCTGATCGATGCCAATGGGCGCATTGCGTTTCGCAAAGAGGGCTCCAAGTGGTCTGTTGAGGAGTTTTTGAAAAAAGCGAAAGGGCTTTAAAGAGTTTTGGATAGCACTGGATTAATGAGTTTATTTTGAATTCCGAACGGACAGTCGAATTACTGAAAATTAAAGAGCTGTCAGTTGTAAAAATTGCGTTACTCACGATTCTCTTTATAGGATTATATTTCTTATTGAGAGCGTTGCCCGATGCTCAGTGCGGATTTTTGCATTACGAAGAAATTGTCCACCCTGATGGAACTGTTGAATACTGCGCAACAAACCACGCCGGCTTTCTGGATCTTACACGCCTTAAATATCCTGTTGACCTCAATATTTCACTGGAAGCTGAATCTGCTAAAAATACAGAATTAGAAGTCACTCTCGAATTGCTCACACCTGGAGGTATGCGGATTGCGCCTCACGAGTTGGCGGTCACACATACTAAAAAGATGCATGTGATGCTGATCGATCCTTCTTTGACTGATTACCATCATGTGCACCCTCAAGCTGACGGAATTGACGGTAAATATATATTTAAATTCGTTCCCAAGGAGGCAGGCACATATCGCTTATTTGCTGAGGTTGTACCTCTGCGCACTCGCCGTCAAGTGATTGCCACTGGTTCGATCGAAGTTTCTGGCTCCAATACTGAGGTTAAATTTGGCCATAAAACCGAAAGCATTGTTGATGGCATACACTTTATACTTCGAGGAGTTCCCCAATCTTTGCAAACCGGTATTGATTACCAATTTGATCTGGACGTGCTAAGCGAAAAAGAGCCCATCGCAATTGTCCTCGAAGAAATTATGGGTGCAAAGGGTCATATGGTGGCCTTTGATGCTGAACGAAAGGGATTTGCACACATGCATCCGATGGATAGCGTTTTGCTAAGCCAATCGGATAGCTCAAATTCCGGACTTTCATTCCTGTTTAATGTTCCAAACCCAGGGTGGTATCGCCTTTTTGCTCAAATTCAGGTGGACGGCCGGCAGGTCTTTGGTTCATTTGATCTAAAAGTCGAGTAGTCAACTGGTAGTATGCAACAATTTAATTTAAGTCCGTTCAGCGCATCATTCTGTTGAAGCAGTCAGTTTTGAGAGCGCCTCGGGGATGGCTTTTTTGAAACGAAAAAAGCCGGCTTTAGTGTGTGGATGAAGTAATTCATCCCACCAGTGCCGAACGAAATAGAGCTCAACTCCATTTTGCCTGAGTGCATATTCAAGTGTAGAGATCGAGTCATTCCATAGGCCAATCGGGATTTCTGCCATTACAACCGCATCCAGCTCTTTTTGTTTGGCCCAGAGCACAGATGCTTCAATCGATTCAAGGCAATTTGTACTTTCACCGAGCGTATCGTTTAGGCAAGTGAGCCTAAAGTCGGCTACAGAGTCTACAATTCGATGTGTTTTATAATTATCTTTCAGAAAAAGTCCGGCAACACAATGCACCTCAACTTCCTTGCTAATCCAATCCGATGCACTAAGATCATCCTCTTGGACAAGTAAGCCGATTTTTGATCCATCCTGCGGCTTCTTTAAGTGTGGAATTAAACGTGGCTTGGGCAGCGGTTTTGCTGTTATTTTGAGCGGATTTTCAGCTAAGGGTTCATTAACCTCAAAACGATTACTGGTATATTTTCGAACATTTCCGGGCCGCGCTAGATAAGTTTTACCGATTGTGTGAAGACCTGCGACCCAACGCCAGCTAAGTGTATTGGATGCTGCGTCTCCGTCGAACAGATGGGTCAGAAAAAAGGCAGCGCCAAGAGACCAGTGTAGCTGTAGAGTATGTATCCAAATGCTGGAATACCACATCCGCGAATGGTTATGTAAGTATCCCGTTTGTATGAGCTCTTTAGTCCACGCATCCATACATTCGATTCCGCTTTGACCATTAATTACGGAAAGATAGCGCTTATCGTTACCCCACTGGTTTAGCTGTATCTCAAGTTCATCTAAATAATCATCCCAGATTTCAGGACGCAATTGAAGCCACCCTTTCCAGTAGGTGCGCCAGCAAACTTCATCAATGAATTTTCCAGCGCCACCAGACTCATTATTTTGTTCTAATACATTTCTAATAACTTCCCACTCGGGGATCATGCGTAAACGTAACCATGGAGATAATTGCGAAACATTTTTATGCTCTCCAGCTCCATTATCATAGTTGCGATTGGCTGCGTAATCAATTCCCGCTTTAGGCAGAAAATCACATAGTTGAGAATACGCAGATTTTTTAGAAGGTTTGAACATTTGAATACACACAATGAACGCTCAAAAACTTAACCGTGCAATACAGAAAAACGGATCCCTCTTCTACTTACATCCAAACACAGTCATTCGCAATTTGCCGGTTGACTACTTGTGTAGAAAAGCCCCAGTTGCCGAGAGTTTGGGCAATAACAAAGCTATTTAGTAGCTCGAGATATCCTCGTACGATATCTTTGTCAAAACCCGACATGTTGTGAAAATGATTGCCCTAACTGCGCTGATCAAGAAACAAAGCAAGCGCCCCTTGGATGGCTCCATTGCTCATTGGATTCTGACGATTTAGTACACCTGCACGTTTCAAAAAAAGAGCCAACGCACTCGGACTATCGCCCGTTAACCAATGCTGCCAATAAGCGCATCCATCTAATAACTTTGCCGCCGTAGCCAAAGGCAGCAACGCATCTACAATCAAAGTGTTTAGCCTTTTTTCACTAATGACAGAGCAAAACAAAGATTCGCTGATCTCGTTACAAAGCTCAGACAGCTTAGATGCCCTTCGAAACGAAGCGGTTGAATCTTCAGCCAAAGCTGAGGGAAACTTCTTCAGACATTCGGTCAACAGATCAGGCCAGTTTGGCTGCCGATCTAGGATTTCCAAGTACTGCGCCAACCGTTTTCTTGGATGATTCGCCGGACGCAACCCATTTAACTTCCAGTGACCCGATTCTTCATAAAACAATTGATTGGCATCTAATTCCGGATTCCCGGCGCTCGATGTTCGACCCTCGCGGAGCATTCTGCGCATCTGATCAAGTGGATATTTTGCAGCTAACCTGAGCATTGGCGCGCGATTACGTTTATATCCTAGAACTTCCAATGCGTAACTATGACATGCGGCCTCCCAACCTTCGCTTCTCAAACGCTGTTTTGCGTAAGCCAGTTTTTGTTGCCAGCGTGTAAGCGCATGCTCTTTCAAGCTTTGCATCCGTTTTTCAAGTGGCTGATCAATAAAACGCGAGACCCACTCAAGTTGATCGTTTCGTTCCAGTTTCAGCAACGCATCTTCCATCGCATAGGTCTCAAGGTCTTGCTTTATAAGCGGCAACAAATGCAAAACTTCGGGATAATGACCATGGCTGGTCTGCACATGACTTTGCCGATCAAAGCCATCCAAATACAAAACCACATGCAGTAGAACCCGATCGTAATTGCTATCCGTGTCATGGTGGTGATAGCGCCAGTCCTTCGGATTTATGTGCACCTCTACATCGCCAATTACTTCAATACCATTCAGAACAAGCCTGGCCTCCTTAAAATCTGGACCCTCCTGAAAATTCCAGCTGCCCGGATCTTTGACAATCAGCTCTTCGCCTGAAACCGTCTTTAGATTTGCGGTAATGAAATCTTGCTGCAACCATATCTTCTGAACCACATTTTCGGATAATGTAAATGGTCCATAAAGACCTTGTACTTCGGCAACTTGATTTTGGGACATCTTTAAAACTTTGAATTCCAAACTTCAGAGGTCAAATAATGAATTTCTGCGCTTCGACATTCGATGGTCCATTTACTTTTTCTTTAAATTCAAAAAATGATCCCAATCAGCATCATACTCTCGGCCGATCAATGAACTACTGAAAGGACGCCAACGCGGACGTGTGGGTTTTTTAATCAAATGCATACCTGCCTGGTGCGGTAAGCGATTTGCCTTGATCGTGTTACAAGGTATACACGCGGTGACTATATTTTCCCAGGAAGTACGACCACCATCTGCTCTTGGTATAACGTGATCCATATTCAGTTGTTCCTCAGAGTAACTTTTTCCGCAATACTGGCAACGGTACTGGTCGCGCTCAAAGAGATTATCTCTTGTAAAACGAACTTCCTGAGTAGGCAGACGATCGTATTTTTTCAACAAAAGCACTTTGGGTATGCGAATCCGCAAGCAAACTGTCTGAATGCATGCCTCGTCCCTACTGGGTTCCTGCTGCGCTGAGTAATCAAGCCATGCAGTAGAATCCATAACTTGAAAACTATTATCACCCGTATTTATGACCTGCGCATTATTCTGCAAAAGAAGGCTAAAAGCCCGCTGAACTCCAACTACATTTACCGCCTGCCAAAGCCTGTTTAAAACCAGAATTTTGTGCAAAGATTTCATACGATACTAAAATGAAAATCGAAATAGATACCTTTTTGTCAAATTTGTCCTGAGGGTGTAATTTTAAGTGTTAGCAACCAATTCTGGTAGAGCAAATCTTTTGCTCTACCAGGATGAGGTATTAATTCGTGCAAAAGTATTGGGGGTTATATTATGCATGCATGTCATTGAAAAGAAGCGAAAAAAGGTATCAGAAAAGAGTAGAGGCAGTCGAAACGGTTCAACGTGGAGAAGAGCCTAAAGTAGTTGCGCGCGGCCGACGCTGATAGTCCTCCTCATTGTTGATGAACCCAGCCTATCACAGATCTAAAAAGACTCCTGCCTACGTTGAATCAACCGACGACGAAATGCGTTTATATCAACTTACCCTACTACTCACCCGAACTAAACGATTTGGAATCATGCCAAAAGAAGAACGGGCAAAATGCCGATAGCAAACAAGGCTCAAATGAAGGATGCAGCCTTAAGAGTACTGCGTTCCATTCAGAAAACGACCGCCTTAATAAAGTCATTTTTTCAACTCAAAACGACTCAGTATGTCGCTCAATAAATCCCCAGTACTTTTCACGAGTTGATAGGTCTTCCTTTTAAGATCATGAATGGGTCCTCAGGATATTAGCTATTGTAATTCTAAAATCTATTGCAGATATAAGGCTATATGATCATTAAATTCAAAGATTTACCGCCTATTGGTACAAATGCGTACGCGTTGATTGAACCTGATAGGCAAGAGTGTGTGATTGTCGACGCACCAGCAGGAGCATTTGACTGGGCAGAACAGATTGCACAAGAGCATAGTTGCAAAATCGTAGGGCTAATTCTTACGCACGGCCATTGGGACCATATTCTTGATGGTCACCGGTTTGTCAAAGCAGGCATAGCTACCTATGGACACAAGGATGATAAACTATTATTTGAAGAACCGGAAAAGATGGTACAATACGCGATTCCCGGCCTGCAATTTCTTCCGGTAGCAATCGATCATTGGATAAAGGGTGGCGATACACTTGCCCTACTAAATAATAATATGGAAATTCGCCATGTTCCAGGTCACTGCCCGGGTAATATACTTATCTATCTGAAAAGTGAACAATTTGCCATCGTCGGGGATGCTATTTTTGCTGGAAGCATCGGACGTTACGATCTGCCGGGAGGTGATTTTTCCGTGCTCGAAAGATCTATAAAAACACAGATTTACACACTTCCTGATGAAACAACAGTTTATCCGGGACACGGCGGCAACACAACCGTGGGAAGAGAAAAACGTAGTAATCCGATGGTACGCGCATGACCGCTGAAGCACAGTCACGTGCGTTTATGGAGCGAGCCTTAGAACTGGCTAGTCAAGCCTGGGGGGAGACGTATCCAAATCCGATGGTAGGGGCAGTTATTGTCGAGCAAGGTAAAGTCGTTGCGGAGGGTTGGCATGCAATGGCAGGCCAGCCCCATGCAGAAATTGAGGCTTTGCGGGCACTGGGTCGTCAACCTGGAATGGGAGCAACTTTGTATGTAACATTGGAACCCTGTAGCACCCGCGGCTATACTGGAGCCTGTACCGATGCAATTCTGCAGTCAGGAATACAAAATTTGGTAGTTGGCGCCATTGATCCAAATCCAGACCATGCAGGCCGCGGCATAGAACGACTACGAGCAGCCGGAATTCAAGTGATTGAGGGTGTCCTGGCAGATGAGTGCCGTGACCTGAATTTGGTTTTCAATCATTGGATCGTTCAGAAACAGCCCCTTATTGCGATGAAGGTAGCGCTGACGTTAGATGGAAAATTTGCCGCTGCCTCAGGAGATTCAAAATGGGTGACCGGTAAGTCAGCGCGTTTAGATGTCATGCGGTGGCGGCGCTATTTTCCGGCAATTGCCGTTGGAGCAAATACCGTGTTGCAGGACGATCCTGCTCTGACCAGCCGCATCGATGGTTCCGTGTGGTGCCCAAGACGATTTGTGCTGGATCGCACGCTGAGGACGGTTCGTTCAAGCTTTCTACCTAAGCTTTATAATGACACTCATAAAGAGTCAACGACCGTCTTGTGTAGCTCGACTGCGAGTCGTGAAGCCCGTAGCTGGTTAACAAAACAAGGAGTAAACGTTTGGGAGCTGCCGGAAAAGGACGGACATCTTGACATCGTGACTTTTCGCGAGCGATGCGCAGTCGAGAATATTTATGGCGTTTACTTTGAAGCTGGACCAGAGATGGCCGCAAACTTGCTTCAGAAACATTTCATCGATTACGCTTTTATATACAAGGCTCCAAAAATAATGAACGACTCTGAGACATCTGCCATAGGTTTTCCCCGATCAACAAAGTCAATGGAAGAAGCGTTAACACTCAGAGATATTCGTCACAAAGTTTTTGGAAATGATGTTTTAATACGCGGCCAGATGGACTACATCAAACCTTAAAGCCAAAGCACAATAATCCCACAACATCGACGTGAATAACCAGCACATCATAACACTTTTAATTTCGCATTTTAAATTTTTCTTGTAACGCGCAGCTTCAGCGATCGATCTATGTGCCTCTACAATGCAGTCGCTCGCTGAAGCTTTGATATGCGAATTTTTACATGTTACAATGCACTAATTTCTGGCTTCCAACTCCTCATTTACAGCATGAACCGAAGATCACTCATCATTGCTACGGGCAATTCACACAAGGTTGAAGAATTTCAACAGCTGCTAAAAGATGACTCGTTTACCGTTCTTTCTGCCAAAACTTTAGATGGTATGCCAGAGGTTGATGAAACTGGGGGAACCTTTGCTGAAAACGCTTACCTCAAGGCCAGAGCGCTCGAGAAGCTGGCGCCCCCAGGCGCTTGGGTACTGGCGGATGATTCAGGCCTTGAAGTCGATTGTCTCAACGGTGAACCGGGTGTTTACTCAGCCCGCTATGCAGGTGATAGAGCCAGCGATAGTGAGAATATCGAGAAATTACTCAAAGCCCTTGAAGGTGTCCCTTTCAGAGCACGATCGGCACGGTTCAAAAGTGTTTTGTGCATTATCGACGCCAGAGGTTTACTTACTTATCACGAAGGTACCTGCGAAGGTCACATTGCAACTGAAGCCTCCGGAGAAAGTGGGTTTGGTTACGACTCGATTTTCATCCCCGAAGGTTACCGGAAAAGCTTTGCAGAACTGGGTAGTATGATAAAAAGTCAATTGAGCCATCGCGCTAAGGCAGTTAAAGCATTCTGCCTTGCCCTTAATAGCAAATCGTAGGACTTAATAAGGTATCTTAAATTATGGAATTTGTACTAGATTCACCGCTGGATATGCACATCCACTTTCGCGAAGGCGCAATGATGGAGCACGTTGCGCCTTTTACAATGGAGCAGTTTTCCGGCGCTATTATAATGCCCAATCTAGTACCGCCGGTAGACAATTTAAAGCGACTTAAGACGTACCGCGATGAAATTATTTCCGTTAGGGGCGATCATTTGTTTGAGCCGCTGATGATGCTGTTTTTCCGCAATTACACCGAGGAAGAATTGGCAGCTGCACATCCGCATATTTTCGGTATCAAACTCTATCCGGCAGGAGCCACAACTAACAGCGAAGCTGGAGTTCAGGAATTGAACGCAGTTGAAAGTACTTTTAAACTCATGGAGGAAATGGGCATACCGCTTATGATTCATGGCGAAACACATGGGTTTGTTATGGAGCGTGAACGCGAATTTCTAGCCAGTTACGAGTATTTGGCAAAGACATTTCCAAAGCTGAAAATAACGATGGAACATATCACGACCCACGATGCAGTTGAGATGCTGGATCGTTATGAAAATTTATATGCTACAGTCACTTTACATCATCTGCTCATCACTTTGGACGATGTTATTGGTGGTTTAATGGATCCACATCTGTTTTGTAAACCCATCGCCAAGTGCCCCAAAGATCGTGAAGCCCTCCTATCCGCTGCATTGCGAGCTCATCCTAAATTAATGTTTGGCAGTGATTCAGCGCCACATCCGATTTCAAAGAAGGAATGTTGCGGTTGTGCTGCGGGAGTATTTTCTGCTCCGGTATGTTTACCAACACTCGTCGAGTTGTTTGAGCAGCACGGATCATTAGAGAATTTGCAGGCATTTGTCAGTGGAAATGCCCGGCGCATTCATAGCTTTGAGCCTCCGGCTAAACAAGTTAAACTGAAAAAAGATGGCATGCAGGTCCCTGAGAGATATGGCGACGTAGTACCTTATCGTGCTGGCGAACAAATTCCATGGTCATCTTCATGAGCATGAACGCACACCGTTCTGGCACAGACCCATATAATCCTTATAGTAGCCCCAAATTATTCACAACCAGGATACAACTGTGCCAACCAAGCAAATGAAACTGGGCCTAAAAGCCGTACAACCTCAGTTGTAGCGCACTCGAGTTGGTAACGTAATAAAGGCATTGCGGACAGTTTCGATTAAACAGCTGGGCTCTACTTCTACATTGTTAAGTTGGAGGGCAACGTTCCGTCGTTGCCGCAGTACCAATGCCAACGCGCGGAAATGACGGAGCATTTCCCTCCAGCAGACTGCTAATTTGAACCATATAAAATGTTTTGGGACAGATAAACGAGTATTTTCTTCTAATTTAACAATGTAGAACTACTTTCATGATTTAAATTTCTCCAAAGCTGCAAGCGCCCGCTCACGACCTTTTTTATGCTCAATTATAGGATCAGGATAGTCTTCTGCGCCCGCTGCTTTTAGTTCCGACTTCGGGGCTTCCCAAGGCTCATGGATATACTCAGTCGGTAGCTCGCGAAGCTCCGGTACAAATTGTCTTACGTAATCGCCATTTGGATCGAACTTTTTACCCTGTGTTATCGGATTAAACACGCGGAAGTAAGGCGCCGCATCCGCCCCGCATCCAGCGCTCCATTGCCAACCCAGAGTGTTGCTGGCCAAATCCGCATCGACCAATGTGTCCCAAAACCAACGTGCGCCTGAATTCCAGTCCTGGAGCAAATGTTTAACCAATAAAGATGAGACTATCATGCGCACTCGATTATGCATCCAGCCCGTCTGCCACAGTTGGCGCATACCGGCATCTACAATAGGATAGCCGGTTTGTCCTTTCTGCCATCTTTTTAGCGTTTGTTGATCCTTTTCCCAAGGAAAGTCTTTATATGCTGCATTGAGTGGTTCATCTGGTGTGTCAGGAAAATGGTACAACACATTGTAACCAAACTCGCGCCAGTAAATCTCTTTCGAGTACACCTGTGGACCACTCTTTCGCAGATTGCAATTATCGTGAAGCGCTGCCATGATCTGGCGTGGTCCGATAAGACCCCAGCTTAGGTAAGGCGACATAGAAGAAGTGCCATCGTGGTCGGGACGGTCGCGTTCAGTATCATAATCGTTTACCGCATCTTTTAGGAAATCAGAGAGCTTCGCATGTGCGCCCGCTTCGCTGATATCCCACTTTGACTCCAGCTTTTTATACCATTCATTTTTAGGTATTAGTTCGAGGCGTTCTAAGGGTTCTGTTTGTGGCCACGAGTCCAGAGCTCTTAACTTAAGGAGATCGCACTTAACCGGTTCGTCCAGTTTGCGGTCTTTTACCTTTTTCCAATAAGGTGTATACACTTTGTAGGGATTTCCGCTGCCTGTCGCAACTGTGTGCGGCTCGTTCAAAAGATTGCTCTTGAAGCTCTCTGCCTCAATCCCCTCACCACGCAATTCACGTTTTACTTGGGAATCGACCTCTCGAAGTGGCTTTTCGTAGCGACGGTTCCAAAACACCTGTTTGGCCGATACTTCTTGTATCAGATCACGTAACACTTCAATGCTTTTTCCACGGCGTAATATTAATTTAACATCGTACTTGTCCAAGTCGTCTTGAAGGCTTTTTAGTGCATGGTGCAGCCACCACTTAGATGCAGCGCCGAGAGTCCAATCGCCATATTCTTGAGGCGACCAAATAAAAACCGGTACAATCGGGTCACCCGTTTCAAGAGCAGCGGCAAGCGCTGAGTTGTCAGAAAGCCTTAGATCGTTCCGAAACCATACTATCGTTGAAGTCATAATGGATTAAAACGCAAACCGAACCTTGTTGCTTACCATAAAACACCACTTGAATATAAAATAAACGTTTCAGGTTTCCGCTATTTAGATGCCTATTTAAACTATCAATGTCCGCAGCGAACTGGCTTAAACCCTCGTTTTCTCAAATCGGCCATTGCCTGTTGGCTAACATCTCCTTGAAGCTCGATAGTACGCCCTTTCAAACTACCGCCGCAAGCACACTGCTTCTTCAATTCAAGCGCAATAGTTCTCAATTCTTTAATGGGAACCATTACTGAAAATTCACGCAGGATCGTTACTAATTTGCCGGCACGTCCAGATTTCTCGCGAGTAACTTCTACCCTACCCCTGGATCTAAGATTTTTCTCCGTAGCGATTACCTGATCTTTAGATACAGTTTCCGGATTAGAATTTTCCGGTAAATTCTCCAAATTGATATTTGTAAATGGATTTGCTGCCAAAAGAGGATTTTCGTTACTCGTTGAAATCTTAGTTTTTGATTTTCGGCTCATCGACAAATGATTTATACAGATTTACAAACAGGTTTGTTAAGGAAGCGAATTTTATGAATCGAAAAAGATCACAAACATATCCTAACATTCCATTATGAGTGCATCATCTTTCAAGCTAAAACGGACCATACTCTGATCAGCGATTTCACCACTCAACAGACCACGTGCAAGACGGGTTTCTACCTGCTTCTGTAAGAAGCGTCTTAGAGGACGAGCACCATAAACGGGATCATAGCCCTTTTCAGCAACCCATTTGCTTGCCGCAGTATCCAATTCTACCTGAATTTGACGATCCACCAGACGCTTGTTGAGCTGGATCAGCAGCAGATCGACGATCTTCTGTATTTCATCAAGAGTTAGTGGCTTGAAAAGAATGACATCGTCAATACGGTTCAAAAATTCGGGTCTGAATCCTTGACGCAGTTCCGTCATTACAGACTCGCGAACACTTTCAGGTACCTCATCCCCAGTGACACCTTCGGTTAAATAGCGACTGCCAACGTTGGATGTCATGATGATGACCGTATTTTTAAAATCAACTGTGTGTCCCTGTGAATCAGTGATACGTCCGTCATCCATGACTTGTAGCAAAACGTTGAAAACATCCGGATGTGCTTTTTCTATTTCGTCAAATAATACGACACTATAAGGTTTGCGGCGCACGGCTTCGGTAAGCTGACCACCTTCGTCGTAGCCAACATAGCCCGGAGGCGCTCCAATCAATCGCGCAACTGAGTGCTTTTCCATGTATTCAGACATGTCGAGACGCACAATGTTGTCCACGGAGTCAAAAAGAGTCTCTGCAAGGGTGCGAGCCAGCTCAGTCTTACCGACACCAGTCGGCCCGAGGAACAAGAAGCTGCCAATTGGCCGTCTTGGATCTTTAATGCCGGCACGAGCGCGCAGAATCGCCTCAGAAACGAGTTCGACTGCTTCGTTCTGACCGACGACACTTTCATGCAGCACATCGCCCAATCGCAGCAGCTTTTCACGCTCGCCTTCAACCAAGCGTTTCACTGGAACACCAGTCCATCGGGATACGATGTCTGCAATTTCTTCCTGGGAAACTTCTTCCTTCATTAAAGAATCTTCTTTAGGCTCAATTGCCTCGAGCGTTTTCAATTTCCCTTCGAGCTCCGGCATTTTTCCGTGCCGCAATTGTGCAACTTTGTTGAGATCATACGCCCGTTCAGCCTTTTCCATTTCAATCCGTGTAGCGTCCAGCTCTTCACGAATTCGCTGAATCTCATCGATTGACTTTTTTTCATTATCCCATTGCGAGCGAAGCGTTGATGCTTCCTCCCGAACATTGGCAAGCTCCTTGGAAAGCGCTTCCAGACGCGTTTTGGATGCGTCGTCTTTCTCATTTTTTAAAGCCGCCTCCTCGATCTCTAACTGTAGTGCACGGCGTGTAAGCTCGTCCAACTCTTGCGGCATGCTATCTATCTCCGTACGAATCATCGCACACGCTTCGTCGACCAAATCAATCGCCTTGTCGGGCAAAAAACGATCGCTGATGTAGCGATGTGATAGGACTGCAGCCTGCACCAATGCATTGTCTTGAATCCGAACACCGTGAAAGAGTTCAAACCGCTCACGGAGTCCCCGGAGGATTGAGATGGTATCTTCAACGGTTGGCTGATCGACCTGTATCGGCTGAAAACGTCGTTCCAAAGCTGCATCTTTTTCGATATACTGACGATATTCATCCAAGGTAGTGGCGCCAATACAATGCAGTTCGCCACGGGCAAGCATCGGTTTTAGCATATTGCCAGCGTCCATTGAACCCTCAGTTTTCCCCGCTCCCACAATGGTGTGCAATTCATCGACAAAAAGCAGTGTACGCCCATCACTCGACTTTACTTCCGCAAGCACTGCCTTAAGTCGCTCTTCAAATTCGCCCCGATACTTTGCTCCGGCAATCAAAGCGCCCATATCAAGTGCAAAAACGGTTTTATCCTTCAGCCCTTCCGGAACATCACCACGCACAATACGCTGAGCTAGGCCTTCAACAATAGCCGTTTTTCCAACACCAGGTTCACCGATTAAAACTGGGTTATTCTTTGTCTTCCGAGAAAGAATACGAATCACACGACGTATTTCGCTATCACGACCGATCACAGGATCCATTTTGCCTTTACGTGCCTGTTCAACAAGATCGATCCCGTATTTGGACAGCGCCTCAAAGGTTGTTTCCGGGTTGCGACTCGTAACATTCTGACTACCTCGCATGGATTTGATCGCATCCAGCACCTTAGCACGTCCAAGCTCAAACCGATCAAAAAACTGCCCTAGCTTACCTTTCTTATCAACCTCCAACAAGCCAAGCAAAAGATGCTCAGTACTAACGTACTGATCGCTCAAACCTGATTTTTCCTTATCTGCCTGAGCGATTACTTTCTGCAAAGAAGCAGAAATATATACCTGAGTCACATTTATGCTGCCTGTAACTTTCGGCAAATTCTCAACTTCACGTTTGACTGCCAGTTGCACGGCAGAGGGAGTTATCTGTAAACGCTCCAGAAGGTTCGGTACAATACCGCCCTCCTGTTGAACAAGAGCGAGCAGTAAGTGCCAGGTATCAATCTCTTGCTGACCATTTGATTGAGCAAGCTTTTGAGCATCTTGCACTGCAAGCGCCGACTTTTCAGTAAATGTATTCAAATCAATATTCATAAAATATAATAAGCACAATTCATTCCAACTTCGACCCTGAGCTTCAAAAAGTGCAACGCTCTCATTATGAGCACTATAAGATAATCATAAGCGATAGAATTCACGCTCATAAAACTTCAGATGAGACAAACAAAACCACAAAAGGGACAAAATGACTCTTTCCATTTTGCTAATGGGCTGTGCGGATTGGCTTAACATACTGCAAAAGGCCGAGTGTATCTGGCTTTGATTTATACTAGCCTTTGTCTCTTATTCAGGTATCGGTTTAGTATTTATCCATTTACACAATTAAGCCAACAAATTGCTAATACTGGTTGTACTGAAACTTTTTCCGCACACCAATTCCTTAAATGTCACATCATTCAACGCCCAGATTTTTAGAGTATATAGCTGCACGTAAAATTGCAGACGATTTCGGAACTCCTGTTTATGTTTACGATGAAGCATCACTTCAGGCAAATGCTGCTGCTGCGCTTTCATTTCCTCATGCGTTCGGACTAAGTGTTCGTTATGCAATGAAATCATCGCCAAATGCCTCGATTCTCAAACTGTTTAACAAGGCAGGCCTCTCAATCGATGCCAGTTCGGGTTACGAAGTTCGTCGTGCGCTGGCAGCAGGAATTCCTGCCGAGAATATAAGTTTAAGCACTCAGGAACTGCCGGAGGATTTTGCAGACTTGTATGAGCTTGGAATCGAGATTAACGCCTGTTCCCTGAATCAATTAGAACGTTTCGGGAAGGCGCTCCAAGGTCGTAGGATTGGACTACGCTTTAATCCCGGAAAAGGGTCTGGAGGCAACAACCGCACCAACGTTGGTGGTCTGGCATCCAGTTTTGGTATTTGGCACGAGCACATTGATGAGGTAATAGCTTTGATTGCCCGTTACGGCTTAAAGGCGATAAGAGTTCACACCCATATTGGTTCCGGCAGCGATCCTGCAGTCTGGCAAAAAGTATCGGAACTGAGCTTGAATATCGTTCGCAAACTTCCCGATGTCGATACGCTTAATTTGGGTGGGGGCTATAAGGTGGCACGCATGGCAGATGAGACGGGTACAGATCTACAGGAATGCGGTGCCCCTGTGGCGGAGAAATTTCGTGAGTTTGCAAAAGAGACCGGACGTAAGATTCATCTGGAGATTGAACCAGGCACCTTTCTGGTCGCCAACGCAGGTTCCTTGCTTTGTAAGGTGCAGGACATTGTTTCAACCGGTGAAAACGGGTACACTTTTTTAAAGCTCAATGCCGGGATGACCGAGATTTTGCGTCCGTCGCTCTATGGGGCCCAACACCCGATTTATGTTTTACAAGCGGAATCAAGCAGTGAGTCGCGCGAATACATGGTGGTTGGTCATTGCTGTGAATCTGGCGACATCCTTTCGCCAGCGCCCGGTGATCCTGAGCTGCTTTCTCCGCGGATCTTGCCAGTTACACAAATTGGGGATCTTTGTGTTATTGATGGCGCTGGAGCCTATTGCTCGGCGATGGCTGCCAAACACTACAATTCTTACCCTGAAGCTGCTGAAGTGCTACTGGATACATCAAAAAAACCGCACTTTATCCGAAAAACACAAAGGCCCGATGAGCTTTGGGCAAATGAAGTCATTCTGTAGGGTCATCGTTTTGTGAGTTTATGCTTTTGAGTCCCGCTATTGGAGAATTGGTTTGGATTGAGAACCTGTTCATGATCTTAACAGGAAAGACCTATTTCGGACCCAATTAAGAGCCTTAACGACAGCTTGATCGGGGTTAAACTTTATCGCTCACTTCACACCGCTGAAAACACACTGTCAGTTTTCAAAACTTGCTAAACCAGAGAGCAGCTTTTTAATGCCCTGTTTTTCACGAAATTAGCTACTCTATTTGCGTCTTCCATTATTTAAGCACAGCTTGTGAATAATATTGATTAGTAGCGTTTCAAAAGCGTACCAGGCATGAAAAATAAACAGATTATTTCAGCACAAGATGAACCGATTTCCGCGATTGCAAAACCGGTAAAGTTATATGACCCCGAGTTCGTTCCTTCTGACGAATATCGCGCCGACCTTCCTGATATGCAGAACGCGAATGCACAGGCTATCTTTGGTGCGAATGTGCCGATTCTCAAAGTGGGTATTTCAAATTTCAGATTACCACTGCGCTACGTAACAGAGAGTTCAGATACTAGTACTCTTGAAACTTCTGTCACTGGCACTGTTTCACTGGAGGCCAATCGTAAGGGAATCAATATGTCGCGCCTGATGCGGGTGTTTTATACGTATCAAGAACGCGTCTTCACACCACATGTTTTGCAAAATATTTTGCTTCAATACAAAACAGAACTTGGCGCTAAGCGCGCTCAGTTGAGATTGGACTTTAACTATCCCATTTTGAAACCAAGCTTACGCAGCGGTTTGGAGGGTTGGCAGTATTACAAATGTGCTTTTGAGGGAAAGCTCAACGAGTCTGGTAAATTTCAGAAATTTATACATTTTGATTTTATTTACTCATCAGCTTGTCCTTGTTCTTCCGAACTTGCCGAACATGCCTCTGAAAGTCGCAATATCTACAGCATTCCTCACTCACAGCGTAGTACTGCTCGGGTAAGTGTTGAAGTCGCCAAAGACGAGCATCTTACGCTTGAGGACGTTCAGCGACTCTGCCTTGCTGCTCTAAAGACGGAAACGCAGGTGATGGTAAAACGCGAAGATGAACAAGCTTTTGCTGAGATGAATGGCGCTTACACCAAGTTTGTTGAGGACGCCGCCAGACTCATATATGAGCAACTGGATGCAGAATCAAGTATCGCTGACTTTCAGGTCGCTTGCGCGCACCTGGAATCTTTGCATTCGCATGATGCAGTTGCAGTTATCACTAAGGGAATACCAGGTGGATTTGTCGGCGAGTTTAACGATTTTAAAAGTCTGATCCGTTAATTCTGAATTATGGTTGCACAAACAAAGGATTCTCAGAATGGTACATCCGAGGAATTGTTTGATTTAGTCGATTCAAGCGACAACGTCGTTGGTGTCGAAAGACGTGCGGTTGTTCATAAAAAGAAACTTATGCACCGGGCTATTCATGTATTCGTTTTCAATTCACTTGGTCAACTTTACTTACAGAAGCGTTCTCTAAGTAAAGACTCAGCGCCTGGAAAGTGGGTAAGCTCCTGTGCAGGACACGTGGACAGCGGTGAAGATTATGATATGGCAGCTTTGCGCGAGTTGGGTGAAGAGCTTTGCCTCTTTGAACCGAAAGAATTTAACCGTGTCTTTAAGTCATCACCTTGTAAAGAAACGGGTCAGGAATTTGTGTGGGTATATACGTGTGAGTCGGAGGGGCCATTTAAACTGGATCCTGAGGAATCTATAGAAGGTCGTTGGGTTGATCTGGAACAGCTTACTAAATGGATAAAAGCAAGCCCGAGTGACTTTTCCTGGTCGTTTATGCACTTGTGGCAAAAATATCTCAAAAAAATGAATTGCATGTGTAGTCGTCACTGCTGATTCCTTTCATTACTAACAAAGCATCCATCATGCAACCTTTGAGCAATCAGTGTCACGAGCTAGCATGTCATAACACTTATAATTTCGCATTTTTCAATCTTTCTTTTAGCGCGCAGCTCATAACGAGCGATCTATGTTACCTCTAAAGATATGCGGTCGCTCGCTATGAGCTGCGCGCTAAGAAGTCTTACATGTTACGCCGCACCGAGCCCATGTATTAGCGGACGAAATTTTTCTAGTTGACAGAAATTACGAACCCTAGCCATTTTGATATATTAAAGTTAACTTCTACTAATGATGTAAATATCCAATGATTATTATGAAATATGTAAAGCATACAACAGCCATCTTTTTATTAATTACCGCAACAAGTACACTTAATGCTCGGCTTGTTATCGAAGACTTTGAAGGTTACCCCGATACCAAAGCGCTACAGGCAGATGTTTTCTCTTTCGGAACTGCCGCACAAGCGGGTAAGCCTTCTCTTGCATTAGGCCTTGGGGAAAACAACTCGAATGCAGCCTGTTTCAATCTAACTTGGGAAACCGGAAACAATGCTAACCTGTGCCTTCTCAAGCTTTCCCAAAATGTACAGAACTTAAGTGGTTACAGAGAAATTACCGTTCATATCTTCCTTGAAGATTACTCTAATGCCGATACTTCTGGAGAAGCATCGGCATCCACGCTTGCAAAACTAGCTATACAAGGTAAGAATGGAACGATATGGCAAACTCGCACTGTCAAGTCGGAAAAATTGCCAGCGGATTCTGCATATAAACTAAGGTTCAGGCTGTCAGCAATTGATATGGAACGTGTTGAAGGAGCTGGTACATTTCCCGACACAATCGGCAACATAAAAAATGTTCGTCTGCGCTTCGAAAATTCCAAACGTTCTGGTTTCAGACAGGATGCTTACATTGATTCTATCACAGCAGTTCAATAAGTATATTTATTCTATCCGTAATATTTGTTTAAGTTTTAGTAATTGGAGGGGTACACTTCATATGTGTACCCCTCCGACTATTTATTACTTAATTTTGTAGTATGTTGTTTAAGAACACTATCCACAGTAAGTTGCTGTCGAGTGCGATTATCTTTTCGTTGCCTTTTTTGCCGCTCACCGGATTCTTCGAAAAAATTAGGTTGAACAGAGATTCCTCCAAAAGCTCCAAGCTATTTCCAAAGAAGTTTTCCTCTCCCCATTTAATTTCTCCGGGAACGGATATTGGCATGTGGGTCTGGCAACGTCAGTATGTTGTCGACTCATGGGAATGCATACTTATGTTGGATTTTTGCCGATTACATGGGATCAAAAAAATATTCACTCAGGTTCACTTCGACAAAACCGAACAAGGTGAGTATGTTTTGGCTGATCGTGAGGCTTGGAATAGTTTACTATCAAAAGCGAATGCTTTGAACGTTCGGGTAGAGGCTCTGGATGGTGCGGGCAATATGGCTTTTGCAATCAATCACGAAGATACGATTGCTCGTTTGAAAGCAGTTTTAGATTTTAATCTGTCACAGCCAGCAAGCGCTAGATTTTCTGGTTTTCATTATGATATCGAACCATATACGACATCGCGTTGGATAGCAGGTGAGCACAAGGAAATTGCTGTTGAGCTTCTCGAGTTGCTCACAAAACTCCGCAGAGTAATCTCTGAGGCTGATCCACATCTCTCCTTTTCCAATGACATTCCATTCTGGTATGATAGTGATGAGAAGTTTCTCATTGAATTCAATGGATCGAAAAAGTATCTGAATGAGCATATTCAAGACACATCAGATTTTATCGGTATCATGTCCTACCGTACAGAAATGACTGGAGAAAATTCCACATCGGAAATATGTAGCGGCGAATTAGCTTATGGGGCGAAAATCGGACGACCAGTTTACCTCTCACTTGAAACGGTCGATTTACCAGAAACTCCTCAGATTACTTTTTTCGGAAAAAGTCCGGTTGAAGTTGCATCCGCCGTTCGCGAGCTGAGTGCAGCACTCGAAAATAGTCGATCATTTGGCGGTGTTTATTTGCATGAGTATAACACATTGCGTTTAATTGGAGATAAATGGAATCTGTCCGAGATTAATTTTTGAAATAAAAATTACATCCAAATCGTTCACGCGCCCTGCTTGTAAAAATCGCTTACAGCATTCTTAGGGACGAACCATTAGCTACCAGGTTTAATTGCCTTAGTTTCGGAAAGTTCCGGCGGCAACGCGTCAGCTGTGTAAGTTGGAAATTCGAGTTCTGCTAGGCTGTGGTGCGGCACATCAAAGTTAGTTTTTCCGGCACTACGATCTACGATGACACCTACGGCAGCTGGAATAGCTCCGTGTTTACGACATTGTTCTAGCGCTTCTGCAACGCGACCACCACGTGTGATGACATCTTCGATAATGAGAACTTTCTCTTTAGGAGCGAATTTGAAATTGCGGCGCAAGGCCAACCTATCATCAACTTTTTCAAGGAACAGAAATCTAAGGTTGAGCTGTCTGGCGACTTCCTGGCCGATAACTAGACCACCCATTGCAGGCGCAACAACTGTGGTTGCTTCGTAATCCTTTAAGTCTTCAATCAAAAGTTTAGCGATTCGTGTTACTTTATCCATATGCTGACAAAGCTGAGCGCACTGAAAGAAAAAGGCGCTGTGCAGACCTGAACGTAGTACAAAGTGACCCTCAAGCAGGGCGCCGCTGTCACGAAACAGTTGAAGAATTTCTTCTTTTTTTGAATTCATCTAGTTAATTTGGAATATATGGCACAAAGTGTGAAGTGTGAATGTAAGAAATATGACCCCCAAATTTCGGTTTTTCATAATGAGTTGCCAATCAGTCGCTAAATCCTAATTTCCAGCTTTTAATTACGCTTAAAGTTCAATAATGCTTCCCCTGTTACACCGCTATATTTTGAAGGAAGTTCTTGTCGCCACGTTGCTGGCAATGGGGCTGTTTATCTTCGTTTTGCTGTTGGGGAATTTGCTCAGAGATGTTGCGAGCTTGCTCGCAACAGGAAAACTGGGTGTTTGGATATTCCTGAAACTGCTGGCTTTGTTGATTCCTTACGTTGCCTCTTACGCGTTGCCACTAGGTGTCTTGACTGGCACATTGATCTCATTAGGACGGCTTTCTTCACAGCAAGAGGTCATTGCAATGAAGTCGGCTGGTATGAGTCTATATCAAATTGCATCGCCGATAATCGTGATCTCGTTTATTGGTATGGTAGCTGGCGTATTGGTAAATCTCCAGTATGCACCCAAGTCACGCATTGCATATAAGCGTCTGGCAATTTCTGCGGTCAGTAAAAATCCTGCCGAGTTTATTGAAAAGCGGCGATTTATCCATGATTTCCCAAATTATGTCATCTATATGGGAGATCAGGATGGATCGTTAATGAAAGATTTCTGGATATGGGAATTGGACGAGAAAAAGCGGGTAAAACTTTTTCTGCGAGCAAGGGAGGGTAATTTGAATTTTGATCGTGAAAGAAACTCATTGGTTCTTGTATTGAAAGATGCGGCGGTCGAAAAAAGAAATGATGATGATCCGGAAACATTTACAAGTGATGTGTTTCGTTCAGTTTCTTTTGGTGAACTTCCGATAGAATTTCCGATGGATTCGCTTTTTGGTGAAAAAAGCCAAAAACGCATGAAGATTAAGGATATGACGTTTGCAAGATTGATGCGCGAACGTAAAGCGGCCATGGAAAAAGAGATCGAAGAAAGTGACGGTATGTCCAACCTGCGCATGAAAATTCAAATGCATATACAAAAGAATTTTGCGATGGCATTTTCAGTTTTCTCGCTGGCGATCTTTGGAGTGCCCCTGGCGATCCGCGTTGGACGCAAGGAGAGTTATGCAAATCTGGCGATAGCGCTGGTAATTGCTCTAACCTATTATTTTCTGATTATTGTAGTCAGTTGGTTTGAGGGTAATCCTGGTTTGCGGCCTGATTTGCTTGTGTGGATTCCAAATATTATCTTTCAGGTGCTAGGATTTATCATGATCAGAAACGCAAATCGCCACTAATGATCTGAAAAGTTCTCTCTGCTAAATTTCGCAAATCGAATGAGGATCAAAGAAATCACCAACCCTCCTTCAGTCAATTCCTTGATTGAACGGTTTGGCGCTGAAAATCGTCCGTTTTTATTGGATAGTTCACAGTCAAATGACGGTCTTGGACAGTGGAGTTTTTTCGGTGCAAACCCTTTTTTGCTATTCGAAGGAAAAGATGAGAATTATATAAAACACCACGTGTCGAGTGAAGCCAACGAAAACTTGGAGTTTAGAAATGGTCTGGAGTGTTTGCGCAGTGTAATCGCAGAATATACGGTCGAGAATACGTCGGAGATACCTTTTGTCGGAGGCGCCGTGGGTTTTCTCACCTATGACTACGGTAGGCAGATTGAAAAGATTCCTGTCTTCGCAGAAGATGACCGCTCATTTCCGGATATGTATTTTGGTCTTTATGACGGTATTGCCGCGCTAAATCATGAAACGGGTGTGTTGAGTCTTGTAGCGCTGGGGATTCGTGATGAAGCAGATCGAGTCATTAAGGAGCTGCAGACTATAGTTGAGTCGAGTGTCGTTAGGTCGTTTCACACACCGCCTGAACGCAGTAATTGGGAATGGAACATGGGATATGCCAAATATCTGGAAGCGGTTGAGCAGATAAAGGGCTACATTGCGAGTGGTGATGTTTATCAGGTGAATTTGTCACAACGCGTGCGCTGCCGTTATGAAGGTTGTCCCCTTCGTCTCTACCAAGAGCTTCGAACCAGCAATCCAGCGCCTTACGGCGCTTTTATCGGGTGTGAGCAATTTTCACTGCTTTCAACATCACCTGAACAATTTCTTCGTAAGCAAGGAAGACAGATCGAAACTCGCCCAATTAAAGGAACACGGCCAAGAGGTAAAACTACCGGAGAAGACGCGCTCAATGCAGTTGCTTTGCAGAATTCAGGAAAAGATCGTGCAGAATTGCTAATGATAGTTGATTTGGAACGTAATGATCTCGGTAGGGTCGCAGAATTCGGTAGTGTCCATGTAGAGCAGCCTTATCACTTGGAATACTACGCGTCTGTCATTCACCAAACTGCTGTAGTCAAAGCGCTCCTGACTGAAGGAAGAGACGTATTTGATTGCCTTCAGGCGTTGTTTCCCGGCGGTTCAATAACCGGCGCTCCAAAAGTGCGGGCAATGGAAATCATTGAGGAACTTGAGCCTACTCGCCGTGGTGTTTATACAGGCTCAATTGGTTATATCGGATTCGACGGAGATGCAGAATTCAACATCGCGATTCGCAGCCTTCATTTTAAAGACGGGCATCTGGATTATCAGGTGGGAAGTGGTATCGTTTGGGATTCGAAGCCCGAGGATGAGTACCAGGAAACGTTGGACAAAGGTCGCGCGATTCGCGAAGCGGTTGATAAGCTATGTCAAAAGTTGTAGTCCTTAGATCCGGAACAAGTGCTCAACTGAATCCTGAATGCTCCGGATTTGCACATGGATTTGGCATTTTTGAAACGATTCGGATTGCTGACGGACGGCTGGAATTTTGGAGAGCACATTATGAGCGATTTTTGCAGTCAGCCAGTGTGTTTGGTCTTCACCTTAATCAATCCGAAGAATCTTTGTTGCAGGCAATTCGTGAATTAATTCAGTCTGAAAAGCGTCGGGATGGTATCGTAAAGTTGTCCTTGCTTAAAGACGGCACAGGGGCTGGTTGCTATGTGTATACTCGCCCAATGATAACAACGGAGGGGGCTGTAAATATCGGGCTAAGCAAACAGTCACCTTTGAATGAACACTCATTACTGGCCGGACATAAAACGCACAATTACATGGAATCAGCGCTTCTGAAACAGTCCGCTGTAAAAACAGGTTTCTTTGATGTTGTTCGACTAAACACCGCCAAACACATCGCTGAAACTGCAATGGCAAACCTGTTTTTAGTCAAAGATAATATTCTGTACACACCCAACTTATTAACGGGCATTTTACCGGGTATCATCCGTGCAGAAGTTCTGGAGATTGCAGAGCAAAATTCGATTCGTTTTGAAGAAGGGCACTACTTGGTGGACTTTCTAAAAGCAGCAGATGCGGCATTTCTGACTAATTCATCTTTTGGTATTTTATCGGTTTGTTCCTTTGAAGCAGGCGATTTCAGTGTAACATTTGACACTTCTTCAACGGTAGTAGAAATCTTAGAGACTGCTTTATCAGATGCAAAAAAAAGTAAATCCATTGCGTTGACCGATGAGTAAGTTTAAAAAGTACCACACAAATCGACAATCTTTGGAAATGGGAAAGCAAACCCATGTCGTCGGCATATTGAATCTGACACCAGATTCTTTTTCAGATGGTGGTGAGTATCTGGTGACGGATCAAGCAATCCATCAGTTTCATAGGATGGCTAAGGAGGGCGCTGCAATTATTGACATTGGTGGAGAATCAACCCGGCCTGGATACACATCAATATCCGTTAACGAAGAGAAGAGCCGTGTTGTGCCGTTTATCGAAGAAATTAGGTCGCAGACAGACGTATTGATTTCCATCGATACGGCCAAAAGTGAAGTCGCCGATGCAGCGCTTCAGGCCGGAGCTGATATTGTGAATGATATCTGGGGTGCACAGGGTGATCCCAGAATGGCTGAAATTATCGCGCGCCATCAAGGTGCGTGCATTTTGATGCATAATCGTCCTTCGGAAGAGGTCGGTCGCGGTGATGTGATACAGTTAATTTTGGAATTCTTTGAAAAATCGATCAACAAGGTTACATCCGCAGGTGTGCGCGAAGATGCAATCATACTTGATCCAGGTCTGGGGTTTGGAAAGAGCTTTGATGAAAATTGGGAAATTATGCGTCGCTTACCAGAATTGGTTAAATTCGGTTATCCGCTACTTATCGGAGCTTCACGCAAGTCAATGTTCCAGAAGCTTCTGGACTTACCTGAACCTAAGGACCGTCTAAACGGAACACTGGCAACAACGGCGCTGGCAATTGGCGCTGGCGTCGATTTTGTTCGTGTTCACGATGTTCTTGAAAATCGCGAGTGTGCTCAGGTAGTAGATCACTGTTTACGTTATGAATAAAACCAAAATAGAGTTAAAGAATCTGGTCTTTTTTGCGTATCATGGTGTGCTACAAGAAGAAGCCATGCTAGGGCAGCGTTTCAACGTAGATGTATTGCTTATGCTTAAAGGCGGGCTTGAATTCGAAGCAGATACGACTGATCAGACCGTTAACTATGTTGAAGTATATGCTTTGGTTAAAGAAATCGTCGAAGGTCGGCGGTTTAATCTGATTGAGCGCCTGGCAGAAGCTGTTGGCAGAGGCATTCTGCAGAATTTCGACAAAGTGATTGAAGTAACGATCCGCGTTAGAAAGCCCTCTGTTCCGGTCGACTGCGCCTGTGATTATTTTTCCGTGGAGGTTACGCAATGCCGTTGACTGTCGCATACCTTGCCTTGGGAAGTAATGTAGGTAGGCGTCTTGAGCAGATGCGTTCGGCGCTGAAGCTACTCAGAGAGAAGGGAGTTGTCACCGTCATATCAAGTCCTGTTTACGAAAACCGTGCAATTGGCATGGGCTCGGCAGATCCATTTCTCAATGCGGTTATTCAGATTCAGACACAACTCGATCCTCAGATTTTATTAGAAACATGCCTTGAAGTTGAAACGCGACTGGGCCGTGTGCGTGCTAAAGCTTGGTCTCCACGAACCATTGATATCGATATACTTGATTACGGCCAGCTTCAGTCAGAAACGAATCAACTGCGCTTACCGCATCCACGTATCATAGAGCGTGATTTTGTATTGCAGCCATTTTCTGACATTGCACCAGACTTTGAATTGCACGGAAAGTCGATACGCCTATGGTTAGAGCAATTGCCTACGATTGAACTAACTCTCATCAAAGATTCTCTCATCTAGCTATTTTTATGAAACCTACGGTTGAAATTGAATACTGCCTCGGCTGCCGCTGGTTATTGCGTGCTGCCTGGACGGCTCAGGAACTTTTGACGACTTTTGAGACTGATCTTAGAGCAGTAACGCTTCGTCCTTCAGAAACCGGAGGCACATTTCGTGTGTCACTCGAGGGCCATATAGTATGGGATCGTAAACACGAAGGTCGCTTTCCTGAAATCAAGGAATTAAAGCAGCGGCTTCGCGATCAAATCGATCCAGAGCGCGATTTGGGACACAGCGACAGTAATAGCAAATAGTAAAATGTCAGATAAAATTAGTCTATCAGCAGTTGAGTCTGCAAAGAATCTTTCACAAGAGGTGGATAAGTTATCATTCGCCGAGCCTATAACCCATACTTACAATCCTTTGGATTATGCTTGGGCTGGGCACGAAGTCTATCTGAAACAACATGCAGCATCTTGTAAAAAAGTTGTTTTTCTGGGGATGAATCCCGGGCCTTTCGGCATGGCACAGACTGGAGTCCCCTTTGGCGAGATCGAACTCGTGCGCGACTGGATTGGGGTGGATGTAGCTATCGAAAAACCTCTAAATGAGCATCCAAAACGTCCGATAGAAGGCTTTGACTGCAAACGCAGCGAAGTGAGTGGGCGCCGCCTATGGGGCCTTTTTCGCGATCGATTTGAGTCTGCGAAAGCATTTTTCGGTGATCACTTTGTTGCGAATTACTGTCCATTGGTATTTATGGAACTCAGCGGACGCAATCGAACACCGGATAAATTGCCCACCAACGAAGTTGAAGCATTGTATTCTGTATGTGATGCCCATTTACAGAACCTGATTCGTACATTAAAACCGAATTGGGTTATTGGTGTTGGCGCCTTTGCTGAGGGACGAGCTAAGGCAGCATTGGCTGAGTTTGATCTGAAAGTGGGCCGCATTCTACATCCGAGCCCAGCCAGTCCGATGGCAAATCGTGGTTGGGCAGAGCAGGCGACCCGTCAATTGGAAGCCTTAGGAGTTTGGTAATTTTTTTTTAAAATCTTAAAGTTAAAGATGGGTTAAAAGAGAGTGCCTTCCAAGTTTTTCTAAAACATGGACTTACAAATGAAAAACACCAGTAAAACTAATCGCCAAAATGGCGAGCAGCATTAGAATAAATGCAGATTTATGATTATCCGATAAATAAAAAACTATGCAATATGTTCGTGTTTATTCGCGTAATTCGTGGGCTCAACTGCGTTTTTTAGGATCAAAGCAAACAGCTCACACAGATGGCAGGATTGGCCTACTTCGTACAGTTTTTGGAAACCCCTGGATTGTTCGAGCACTTCGTAGGAAGCTTTCCGTTGTCCTATCAGAGATATAATCCTCCGCAGAGAGGAGCCTGAACAACACCTGATCCACCTAAGAAACCATCGAAAAAATGGAACTAACACGCTTTTGCCTATTGACAGTACACATCCATATCAGCGTTAGAGGTAGGCGCGCCAAAAGCGTTGCCTATCCTGCCTTGTTGGCCTTGAGTAGCCTTTTGGATTTAGGTGTTTCGAGTTGTTCACCAATCCATACTTTAATCAGAGATTGCCTAGGCACACCGAGGCGATTCGCTTCACGGTCTAAGCGCTCAATCATCCACACAGGGAAATCGACA
>CAZUYZ010000022.1:0-11191 GCA_964624365.1 uncultured Puniceicoccaceae bacterium | reverse complement strand
AGCAGCTGACTCAACGCGCCAAAAGGCGCGCCTTCACAGCTCAGCAATATCTTGTACAACAAAATCTTACAAAACCTCACCGACCTCTACTCACGAATCTAGCCATTTCTTCGGTGCCTTTGCGCTTGGCACGCACGATGTAGATGCCATCCAGAGCGTTTTCTTGCTGGATTGACGCTTCGTTGCGTTCGGAGTCCAGACGAGTATCCGTACAGGTCAGTTTGAAGTGTTTGAGCATTTTATATTTGCCCGCTTCGCGTTCAACCCGGCGGGTAATACGATCCTGGCCATGATAGGGGTTCTTTGAGCGCTTACACGACTAGGGCAATCGCACTAAGGCACTTTTTCGGTTTGTTCAAGCAGTTCGCTGCGTTTGCGGGCACGCTCTGCACGCAAAGAGGAATTGAGGCAGACAACCAATCGTTCGCCGGAAAAGAGTTTTTCACATTCAATCTCGGCCAGATCGCACTGGTCAAACAGTTCCATCTGCATAGCCTCGGAATTGACCAGTTTTCGAATTTGGGCGTGTTGCAGTGCGCTGATCCAGCTAACACCATCGTAGTCTTTGAGGGCCTCGATGCGTGCGCTTGTAACCTTGGACGCGATAGACTTTATCCAAGTTTTTTCTTGCGCTCAATTATTATGGTAACTTTCATCTGCATTTCTAAATTATGGGGGCTTAGCTCAGTTGGTTAGAGCGCATCCTTGACATGGATGAGGTCGCAGATTCGAATTCTGTAGCTCCCACCATTTAGGAGGGTGCGCTGGTTTATTGTCTGTAGCTACTCATTTCGTCACCCGGGTGTAATTCAAAAGTTGTCAAAAGTCTCTGCCCGAAATCGTTAAAAACCAGCGATCTGCTAAGGACAACAATCGCAAGCCCAATGCACCTTTATCGGGATGGTGTTCACACCTTGGCCTAAACTCCGGTAGAACCTCTGGGTGGTCGCAGGCATATCGAAATCACCGGTAGTCGAACTGCAAAAGACTGGGCAAAGTTCGTTCAGCAAAAGCTTGATGAAAGGTACCCGGGGGCAAAAAAGGTAATCCTTGTTCTGGACAATCTAAACACCCATAAAATCGCTTCTCTCTACGAAGCTTTTCCACCCGAAGAAGCTAAAAGGTTGGCGGATCGGCTGGGATTGCACTTTACCCCTGTGCACGGAAGCTGGCTGAACATCTGTGAAATAGTACTGAGCAGACAGTACCTGAACCGCAGAATTGAAAATATGGAAACGATTAAATCGGAAGTCAAAAAGTGGCAACAACGCTGCAACAACAGCAAAGCAAGTATTGACTGGCAATTTACCAATGAAAACGCACGCATAAAACTAAAGAGACTTTATCCGAAACTTTAAGTGTTACGATGCACTAGAGAGATATTACTATATTTCTTTCCAATTGGGTGAAGATTTCTTTACTGAGTTTCAAATTGGCTTGGCAAAGGTTTCTGGGAATTCGCGGTTTTTTTCACTTTGATCTAACTGGATTGAGACGGTGCAATTTGGAAAGATTTTCCTATCATTTTTTATATGATATCCGAGACAGTGCAGACTTCGTCCAGCGTGATTACAATTCCATCACACATAAAGCTGATTTCTTCCTCTGATATAACTAAAGGCGGAACAATTAGCAGACTATCGCCTAAAGGTCGGATGATGAGTCCGCGGGAGCGTGCAGCGAGGCAAATCTGCCAGCCCATACGTTCTTCGACTAGCCATTTGCCGTTCGTGGGTGCTAATTCTAGGCAGGCAGTAAGGCCGTATTGTCTAATTTGGGTAACATTTGCGTGTTGTAGTAGTTTTTCTTCCAGTTGGTTACCAAATGTTTTGATTGTTTTGGTTAGCTCGCCTGAATCAATCAGGGCAGTGAGCTTTTCCAGATTTTTTGAGGCGACTGCACAAGCCAGCGGGTTTGCAGTAAACGTATGGCCATGAAAAAAGGTTCGCTCCTCCTGCCAGTTTCCCAGAAAAGCGTCGTATATTTCAGATTGAACGAGTGTTGCTGCCAGAGGTAAGTAACCGCCACTAATCCCTTTAGCCAGACATAGGAAATCTGGAGTGACATCAGCCAGCTCACAGGCATAGAGTGTGCCTAGCCGGCCAAAGGCAACAAAAACTTCATCCAGAATTAGATGAATATCGTATTTTTGGCAGAGTTTTTCAATCGATTTGAGGAAACCGTTGGGTTGCTGCATCATGCCTGCGGCACCCTGCACAAAAGGCTCTATAATTAGGCAGGCAACATGGTTTGCTTCCCTCTCCAGATAGTCTTCCAGTGTTTTAAGACTATGCTCCGCATCTGATATCAGTGTTTTGCCGTTTAGCCTGTGGCACTTAGGAGCAGGGAAGTGCCAACTGTCCAGAAACCAAGGTTTGAACCGCTCATGAAAGCGTCCTGAATTGCCGACTGCCATGGTGCCGATCGTGTCGCCATGATAGCCACCCTGCATACCGATAACACGTTTACGCTGTGGCTGCTCATTCAGCTGCCAGTATTGATAGGAAAGCTTAAGCGCTATTTCGATCGCGTTTGAGCCGTTGTCCGAATAGTAGATTCGGTCGAGACCCTGTGGCGCAGTTTTGCAAATCTGATAGCCTAGCTCAGCTGCGATTGGGTGGCTAAGTCCTAGGTAGGTGCTATGCGCAACTTTGTGCAGTTGATCTTCAAGGGCTTTGTTGAGATCTGCGTCATTGTGACCGAAAGTATTGGTCCAAACGGAGGCGGTGGTATCCAGGTAGCGATTACCCTCACTATCCAATAGCCAGCAGCCTTCGCCACGTTCAATCTGAAGTCTGGGCCACGTACAGTATTCCTGCATTTGGCTAAATGGATGCCAAGAATGCTGTCGATCCCATTGGTCAAGTTTTTCAGTGTCGATCATTGTTTCAATGGATTAATGATTAGGACTTAATTGCTACACTACTTTAAAAAATTTGCACAATTGCGATTACAAGTAGCGTCGGCGCAGATGAGCAGGTAGAATCCCAAGTTCTTCACGATATTTTGCTACAGTGCGTCGTGCAATGGTGATGCCTTTACTGACCAACCGCTCGACTATCGCTTGATCGCTCAAGGGTTTAGTTGTGGATTCATCTGCGATGATTTGTCGCACCATGTCTTTAACAGTGGTATTCGCAATGGATTCCCCTTCTCCTGATGTATAGCCGGTAGTGAAAAAATATTTGAAAGGGAATATTCCATGGGGTGTCCGTATATATTTGTTTGCAATGGCACGGCTAACGGTCGTTTCGTGAACATCGATGGTCTGAGCGATCTGGTCCATCGTCATCGGACGTAGTTTAGTGACACCCAATTCAAAAAAGTCACTCTGCAAACGGAGAATTTCTTTAGCGATGCGTTCGATTGTTTGTTGGCGTTGTTCGATTGAGTTAATTAGAAACTTACCGGAGCGCATTCGCTCTACCATAAAATCACGTTCTTGTTTGCTGAGAGACCCTTTTGCCAGCATTTCTTTATAGGCATTGCTGATTCGGAGACGCGGAATGTAGTCACTATTCAGTTCGATTTGCCATTCATTGTACTCATCTTTATAGACTGTTACATCCGGTTTAATCTCCGCGTTTGTGTCCGGTTTAAAACGACGCGCAGGCGATGGGTCCAATTTAGAGATTTCTCTAAGAGCTTTTTGGACTTTTTCAGTGTTTGTATTTAGCTTCCGAGCAATTTCTGGTATGCGTCTTCGGATCAGTAAATCAAACTGTTCACGGACAATTCGAACAGCAATTGAATCATCCCGTCCGTTTAATTTAAGCTGTATTTCCAGGCAATTCTGCAAGTTTGCAGCGCCGATTCCGGGCGGTTCAAAGCTTCTAAGAAGATCAATGGCTTTCTTAATTGTGTCTGAGGGGATTTGAAGCGCTGTTTCAATGCTAGACGTAGTCTCTGTCAAAAAACCGTTATCATCCAGACTACCAATAAGGTACATTAGCGTCTGATGTTCCTGTTCCGAACATTCGGCGAGTTCTGCTTGCTCAATGAGATGTTGTTGGAGTGAAACTCCATCGGTCAGAGAATTCATAAAATACTCGTGGCGTTTCTCCTCTTCTGACGTATAGGATGTTTCTTCAGCATCGTAGTTTTCTTCTAAGTCTTTAACCATGCTTTCCAGAATACTGAAATCGTCCTTGTCAAAATTCACCTCTTCTTCTTTCGATGCTTCATTCGAGTTTTGCGTACTATCATACTCGTCAAGACTGATGGTGTTTGTGATGAATTCTTCAAGCAGTGGATTCACCTGTAACTCTTCCAGAATAGAGTTTCGTAGCTCTGTGGCAGGCGCTTGCAGAATCTTCAAAGAATTTTGCAGCTGAGGCGATAAGGCCTGCGACTGCGATTGTTTTTGCGCCTGTTGAAGACTGGTTGAATTCATTTAAATTTTTTGTATCAGACCATTTAGAATGTCGTCATTTGATTAAAATGCTAACTTAAAAATAGACATTACATGAAAACTCCCTTTTTTAAGTTCAATTCAGAAATATACAATGACACAGGTAAATAACTCCCGGGTAGTTGGCGTTAAGTCAGGCGACAAGGTCGGTGTAGTCGGCATGGGTGGACTGGGGCATATGGGGATAAAATTTGCCAAAGCAATGGGTGCTGAAGTGACTTTATTTACTCGTTCCGAAAGCAAAGTCCAAGAAGGCAAAGTACATGGAGCAACTCACTGTGTGATCAGCACTGATGAGAAGCAGATGGAGCAGGCTGCCGTATCGATGGATTACATTCTCGACACGGTACCGGTCGAACACGATCTCAACCCTTACACTGCCTGTCTAAAAATGGACGGTGTTCATATTTTGGTAGGGCAGGTGACACCTATAAATACTCCAATAAAAGCAGATGCTCTTGTAATGGGTCGACGTTCCATCTTAGGCTCAGTTATTGGCGGTATTCAAGAAACTCAGGAAGTGCTGGATTTCTGTGCGGAAAAAGGTATTAACTGTGAGATTGAAATGCTGGATATGTGCAATATTGGAGAGGCTTATGAGCGTATGAAGCGTAGTGATGTTCGCTACCGTTTCGTGATTGATATGGCGACGTTAAGGCAAGGAAAATAAGATTGATGGCCTCCTGTAGAGCAGACGGTTGATCGTCTAACTATATCCCGAATTCATGAGACAATCATCCAAATCTATATTAAACAACTAGATAACAATGGCTTGCAAGAATGGAGTGTTCCACCCATTGGATGAATGTTATGAACTCCCTAAGGCGTTGATTTGTAAAATCAAACAACATAATGTATAATTTATCTCACGGATTCAGGCATATCATAGATATCAGTTTTTTGGAAAAAATCTCATAAATTGGATAATTGAACGAATGACTCTAACACAAAAAAATAATACTAAGGTGGTTGAGTCCATCTCGGTTCGCGAATTTTACGACTCATTCAAAGAGAAGCTTCAGCTTGAGCTGGTCGCTGGGTCAGCAGGGTTGGAAAAAAAGATAAAAGAGCGTAGTTTGAATCGACCAGCTGCTGCGCTTACCGGCTACTTAAAGTATTTCGCCTGGAAGCGAATTCAGTTGTTTGGCGCGGGGGAAATGGGTTATTTAAGAGATCTGGATAGGACTGAAGAAACTGTAGTTCTTAAAAAGCTCTTTGAGCACAATGTTCCCTGTTTGCTAATCTCCAGAAAGCTAAGCCCATCCAAGACAATGACGGCGCTTGCAGATGAGTATTCCATTCCTGTTATACGATCTGTAATGCCATCCAAGGAGCTGACGACGAACGCAACACTTTTGATCGAAGAAAAGTTTGCCCCACAGACTTTGATGCATGGTACTTTATTGGATGTTCGGGGTGTTGGAATGCTGATCTGTGGAGAAAGCGGAGTCGGCAAAAGTGAGTGTGCTCTCGGGCTAATTGAGCGGGGACACAGTTTAGTTGCCGATGATTTAACTTACGTGAAGCGACTTAGCGATCATGAACTGATGGGTAGCGCTTCCGAGTTGAGTAGGGGCTATATGGAGTGCCGAGGTCTTGGAATTATCAATATCGCTGAAATCTTTGGAGTTCGTGCAGTTCGTTTAAAAAAGAGCGTTGATCTAGTTATTCATTTTGTAAACTGGACCCCGGATATTTACGAAGACAGGACTGGTTTAGACGAGAAATTTCTCGAAATACTGGGGATTAATGTGCCATTAGTCGAAATTTTAGTTCGTCCCGGGCGTGATATGGCTCAACTCGTTGAAGTTGCTGCGATGATGCATGCATTTAAGCAAATGGGACATGATTCGGCCGCGGAATTTAACGAGCGTTTAATCGCTCATATTTCTTCTGAAGACAAAAAAATAGGCTCCTAAATTTTTTTTAGAGGCTCGTATCGAAATTTAAAAATAGCTTTTTGAATTGTCTGAATATTTCGGAAATGTCTTTTAAGCAGGCTTTAACAAGTCTTTGGAAGATGCCTTCAATCTGGTAAAAAAATCACCAAAAAAGTTATTGATCATAAAATGTGAATAACTTGTGGAGAAGTTGACCTTGCCAACTTTTTTTCGAGTGCCACTTTCTTGTAATCTAAATTAATGAAATCTTTATTTACTCCTCAGAATTCCTCAAAAAAAAAATTTCTAGAAACACATGAAATAGAATAAGTTTTGTAAGTCATTGATTAATAAAACAATAAAGAATTAATAATATGCCTTTCCACAAATTCATTTTTAACCTTAGCTCAACAGTGCTTCAGGAATTCTGGCTCTTTGCGGATTTCTATCTGGTAAAGTATAAACGTGACACACAGTGTTAATAAACTGCTCTTTTACAGCCTATTATGTCCAATCAAATGACCAGTCTTTCGCTCTGGCAGAGCATTGATAAAGAGCTCAAAAATCTCTTCCCAACTGATACTTATGATATGTGGTTTGGTAGTCTCGTTTGCGAGGAAGAGACCAATTCAAAGATAGTTCTTCGAGCAGATAATGAGTTTAACGCAATTTGGATTGAAAACAACTATCTCGACCTCATTTCGAAGCAGGCTTTTGGTTTTGCTGGATGTAAAGTAGATGTTTCTATTGGAGCGGAAAAACCGCAGTCCGAAACCAGAGACTCTTTGCAATCAGGAGCTGAGTTGAACAATCGAGTTGCAAGGAAGAGGGATTTGACCGGCCATTCCGGAAATCGAAGCTATTCGAATACAAATAAGTCTGATTCCGGGCGCGCATTACTAAATCCGAAAAATACTTTTGATAATTTTATTGTGGGTTCGGGAAATCAACTTTCGCATGCAGCCAGCATAGCGGTTGCCAATGCCCCCGGTCGTGCCTATAACCCACTTTTTATCTATGGTGAGACAGGTCTGGGTAAAACGCACTTGATGCATGCAGTTGCGCACCAAATGTTAGCCCATAACCCTAATGCTCGTATTGCGTACGTTTCCACTGAAAAATTCACGAATGAGTTTATTCATGCGATTCGTGAAAACAAACTAGCAAAATTTCGTAAATATTATCGAAATATTGATGCGCTTTTAATCGACGATATACACTTCCTAGCTGGCAAGGAGAGTACGCAGGAAGAGTTCTTTCACACATTTAACGACTTGTTTGAATCTGGACGTCAGATATTTTTAGTCAGTGATCGCCCAGCGAATGAAATTGAGCGTCTTGAAAATCGACTGATCTCGCGCTTTCAGTGGGGCCTCGTAACGGATATGCAGACTCCTGATTTTGAAACTCGAGTGGCTATTTTGCGCAACAAGGCTGCAACGATGCAGATTGATTTAGACTCCGAAGTAATGAATTTTCTTGCTGAACGTGTGTCTCGGAATGTTCGTCGTATGGAAGGGGCTTTGACAAGGATTGCCAGTTATAATTCTCTGATGGATAAAAAGCTTGACCTTGAAGAAATTGAGAGGCTTCTAAGCGATTTGTTGCACGAAGAAAATATGGCAAAAGTAACAATCGATCAAATTCAGAAAAAAGTAGCTGAATTCTATCAAATCCGCTTCAGCGAACTTATTGGCCGTCGTCGCACGAGTGAAATTGTTTTTCCGAGGCAGGTAGCAATGTATATAAGCCGCATGCTCACCAGCGATCCACTTAAATTGATTGGTGATGCATTCGGAGGACGTGACCATGGCACTGTGATCCACGCCTGTAAGCAGGTAGAAAATATTATGGAACAGGACAGTAGTGTAAAGCGAAGCATTGATTATTTGATGAAACAGCTAACCAAAGTAAGCAGAACATAGCGAAAACTTGATTTTTATAGTTACTCGTGAATTACTTGTTTTTAGAAATTATATCCTCTTAGCTCAAACATAACTGTAATTTAATATGACACTTGATGATTCTCAAAAAGAGACCGTTTCTGGTTGGGTTAACGAAGGTAAATCCATCGCTGATGTTCAGCGTTTGTTGCTAGAAGAGTTTTCTGTTTCAATGACGTACATGGACGTTCGTTTTCTTATCGACGATTTGGGTGTCCATATGGAAGAAGCGAGCGACGAGGAATCAGAAGACACTACTGAAACGGTGGAAGAGCCTGAAGTTGTTGATGAAGGCCTTGGCAACAGTGTTAGTATTGAGGTTGATGGAGTTAACCCACCGGGTTCACTCATGAGTGGAAGCGTCACTTTCAGTGACCGAGAAACATTGAAATGGCAGTTGCTGGCAAACGGCCAACTTGGATTAATCCCTGGTGATAATGCTGACTACCGACCAAGTCCTGAGGATATGCAGGATTTTCGTGCGCAGATGGACGATGTCGTTCGTAGCAAAGGGCTAGGGTTTTGATTCACAGTAGGCTCGTGGGATGTTTATAATCCTGAACAAAATGAGTAGACTTGGATTCTGTTTTGTAAGCATCCTTTTCGATAGAGCTAAGGCTTTGAGCCTGACAAATCCTGAGCTTATCGAGCGGACAAAGAGGGATTTACGAGAGATTCTCTGCACAGTGCCGGAAATAAGACGGACCTCTGATGTTTAGCGTGTTAATGATAGGCAACTAACTTCTAGCTTCCAGTTTCTAAATTTTCCTTTAAGCGTTTATCGAGATAGCGTTATCATGAGTGATTCCTCTCAGAAAAGCGACTGCTCCAATCCAATTAGAATCAGTATTCTTGGTTTGGGTGGCGCAGGATCAAATATGATCAATCGTCTGAATCTTGAGGAGTTCGAAACAGTTTCAAGGATTGCATTCAATACAGATTCACAAGCGCTGGCGAATTTGCAGTGTGATGAGATTGTTCATCTCGGTTCGTCAATTACTCACGGCCTTGGTACCGGCGGTGAACTTGAGATAGGCAAAATGGTCGCAGAGGCAGAACGTGGCAAACTTGCAGAGTGGATCCAAGATGCTGAGTTAATTGTTGTCGTTGTTGGACTTGGAGGCGGTACAGGCAGTGCATTGGCTACCGTAGTTGCTGAGCTTGTCGCTAATACGGATGCCCTCGTATTAGCATTTGCAACCTTGCCTTTCAGCTTCGAAGGATCGCGTCGCAAGCATATTGCAGAAGAGTGCCTGGGAACTTTGCGTAGGCAAGTTCATGGCGTTATTCCTTTGCCTAATGACGTCTTGCTACAAGAGGGTGAGGAAAACGCTAATGTATTGAATGCATTTGAAGTTGCCGATGGTTGGGTCGAGCGAGGCATTCATTCATTATGTACGCTCTCGCTAAGAAATGGCCTGATTAATCAGGACTTCAGATCTTTGCATTCCGTATTTCGAGGGCAGGGCGGCAAGACGCTTTTCGGAATAGGACTTGCGGAGGGAGAGAATTGTATCCATGAAGCGTTGGACAATCTGTTTCTTTGCCCTTTGCTGCATACGGGAGATCAGCCTGCCAAATTGGATCGAATGTTGGTTAACTTGATTTGCAGCTCAGACATAAGTCTTACCAAAATCAATGAGATCATATCACTTGCGTCCAAGCGTTTGAGCACGCGTGAGGATATCATGTTTGGAGCCGTTATCGATTCTGGGAGAAAGCAAAGTTTAGAGATATGTGTGTTAGGGAAATCCGAAATGGAGTCGGTGGTCAAGCATACTAATGTTGAAGCCGACACGATGCAGCCAATCTCTGAAGCGGATGAATTGTCTGGGATCGTGACTTCTGGTACTACTTTTTCTTCCAGAAAAGTTCATCGGTCGAAATTGAAAGCGAAATCGAAAGAGGTGGCTGCAGCGCAAGACGAATTTATCTTCAATCAGCTGGGTGAGCAGCGAGGCTACTTCGAAAAAACTGACCGTAATGAATGGCAAGGTGAAGATTTAGATGTACCTACCTACATGCGTCGAGGAATCAAGATAAAGCTGAGATCGTAATTAGACTTCTTGCATAACTTGTTTTAGCATTATCAAATTTTTTTGTATGCAAAGCAAATAGTGTCTGTCCAGAAATACTTTGTCGTCCTTAAATACAACACGTTGCACTGTATCTCGTTGTGGACGAGTATTTGTATATTACCGATAAAGCTGATAAACACCCTAAAAAACAGGATTATTCGCTGTTAAACTGGCCAATTCTGGGGTCAGGGCAACCGGTGAGTTCTGCGCAACACCAAGCGAAACCTCAGCGTGTTCGTTATGGTGTTCAGCTACTCGCGTCAGATGTACATCGACACAACCGCTGCAGCGTGCCCGCTGAGTACGCTGACAAAAGCACCCTGTGCTCTGTGTGAGCTTGGCTTCAAAAGGTCAAAAATCCCATATTTCCTCGAAATTGTCCCCTAAAATGCTTCTTGCACCTGATTTTTGACAATTTTGAGGAACCCTTGAAAAATATACTTTGGGTATTTTCGATTAATGCAATTGCCTCTAACGTGACTAATTTTATTTCAGTGGCTTTTCTTTGTTGACCGATGTTTTACAAGTCGCTGATATTTAGGACACTAAAACTGGTACACCCGGAGGGACTTGAACCCCCAACCTTCTGATTCGTAGTCAGACGCTCTATCCAATTGAGCTACGGGTGCTTTTTCGGGAAAACTTCGATAAAGACAAAGTACCGGACCAATATCAAGCAGAACTTTGCTAAAAAAGCGCTTACGGGTGTGATTTTGATTGGTAGCAAGGTAGCGCCGCACCGTCCCCGGTGCGCACCTGCGTTGCAGTAAGGCGGGGCATCCGAACGTTCGTGCGGCGCGGGGACGCGCCTGCGCTACCCTTTTTTATTCGGCATTCGACACCTTGCTACTAATTAAAATTACACCTCCCTGAGAACTA
>CAZUYZ010000021.1:0-3966 GCA_964624365.1 uncultured Puniceicoccaceae bacterium | reverse complement strand
ATCACGAATTCTTCTGCCTCATCAGTGTTATCTTTATCGCCACGTTCCCCTGCTCTGGAACCCATGTTGATCAATAGCTGACCATTTTCATCTACAGTTCCAAGCTTGGGTGGCTCATTGAACGAAAAGGTTGTCTTTGCTTTCACGTAAATTCCCCCGCCAAAAGGAAGGCTAGCCACTTTGACCCTTTCTTCTATTGTAACGGCGCCACCATCCAGATCAACACCTTGGTTGTTGGCGCTTAAGCCTGAACTTGTTCTCAGAGCTGAGTCAAACTCAGAAGCCGAAGCATCACCTGCCTGTGAAAGTGATTGAAGGCCGGATGCAGACCGCGAAGCCAAGCTAGACCCTAAGTTCAGGTTAAATCCAACCCTAAAGCTTGCGAGCCTGAAGTTGACGCGAAGGCCGAAGATTTTGAATTTGATTCTAAGTTCTCCAAAGAAAGAACCTGCGATACGAGTGATACCGGAACTATTGCCGGCAATGGTCATCGAAACCTCCGAGTTGAACTCCAAAATCCCAAATCTGAAACTAAGTCCAACAGTACCCGTTACGGAGAACTCGCCATTGGACCTCACGTACCCTTCTACACTCATTTCGATTACGTTAAAGAAATTGAGAGAGCCCGCAAAATCAAGAGTGAGTATACCACTCGCGTAAGTAAGACTTGCGGAAACATTTATCTTTAAGACCCACAGATCAATTTCACCGGCAACCGCAACACGGATACTATCTGCAGCAAGTGTTCGAGTAGTTGCACCGTTGTCGAATACAACTTCCTGATCGCGTGTATTGAATTCCAAACTAAATGACGCACTGAGACCAATTGGTCCGATTTTCAAAACATCTGCTCCCAGATCAAGGTACATGGCAAAGTAGCTGCCGTGCCTATATATTTCTTGCGAATAAGCAGCCTCCAAAAGTAGCCGGTTTAAGCGAATGAGATCAGATCCTTGAGGATTTTGCAGTAGAAGTTGTTCTATCTCAGCACTCAGAGTTATCCCGGCAAAGCGAGCCTCTTCATAGATAGATGGACCTTCAAGGATTTCATTCAGTTCCTCCAGCAAAGCAAGCTTGATTGCCTCCGGAAGAGGTTCCGCTCCATCGTAATTGTCCAAGAGATCTTTTGTGGATTGCGTTAATTGATCGTACAGATATTGAGACACCAAGTCTTGTTGATCTTTCAGCTTAATGGTAAAATTCCTGAAATCGATAAAATCATTTACAGAAAGTGATGGAGACCCTCGATCAATAATTGCGCCACCTTCTATTTTGAAATTACCGAATACCGAAAGATCCATCGAAGCATTAAACGCGATACTGATTCTGGACGTACTTAATGTTAACATGACCGATCCAGTGATGCTAAATCCGGCAATGTTAACTGCACCGCCAAAGCTGAGAATCAGAGTTTTTCGTTCCAGCAACATGTCTTTCTGACCACGCACTTCGCCGGTATTTTCATTGACATCAAGCACTTTGATCAGAGTAGAAGATGCCGTTGTGTTTACGGCGAACAAGAGTTCACCTGAGAAGCTGACGACACCAAATCCAAGACTTGCCCCTACGGCGATCGACAGATTACCGATCAGTCCTGCAGAAGTAATGGACAGCATACCCGAGACACCCATGCTTCCCAGTGGATTTACTGCCATAAATCCGTACAGTTCCATTTGAAGTCCATCACCATTAATGGAAACAAAGAAGTCGCCTTCAATCACAACAATTCCGCCAATATCCAGGGAGCCATTAATATCCAGCAGCAGACCTGGGGCGACCACCCTCACCTGTTCATCCCCGTTCTCATCCAAATAGGCAAACTCCTGATTTGTGCCGGTCGTATTGATTTCAAATAAGAAACTGCCGCCAAATTCAACTCCAAGTGCAGGCAGGAAGTCTCCGTCATCAAGCTCCATTATGAGTACAATGACCAGATCCAGGCCTCGGTAAGACAGTGTTCCATCCGCACTAAAGCGAGCGCCAAGGAAGTAAATATCGCCCTTTAAGGTGCCAGTGAGTTCACCATCCTCCAAAATAATCTCAACAAAAATGTCCTTAACATTCAGTATCTGATTGTCCGGACTAAGGCCCGGTAGCGTCAGATCGGCGGTAAAGGCAACACGCATGCGTTCTGAACTCCATTCCAGCTCAATCGCAACACCTTCTCCCGCCGGGATACCAAAGAAGTTTATCGCTACTTCGGCTCTGAGGAAGAATCTGAAGCTGAAATACCTTGATATGTCGCCTCTCGTAACAGCCAGTAAACTATTCAGTTCCGCTGTATTTTCCTCGTGGCTATTTCCCTGCCCAGACAACACATCTTTAACATCATTCAAGAGGTCTGCGATGAGAAACTCCATCTCGAATGTTCCAACTGCGAGCACAGACACAGGCAACAACTTCGCCAACGGACTTATATCGCCACCAATCGCAATGGCAAAGTCCAAACGTGGTGCAAGCGGATTACTCAGATCGAGCAGTATAGCGCCCTCGCCCACATTCAACCCAAACACCTGGAACCGGCCCGAGATAAGCAGTTTAAAATTGAAGGATCCATCGGGATCAAACCCAATATTGGCAGCCAATGTACCTTCCACAGAAATTAGGCCAGCGACGTAAATATTGGTCACTTCAACGGATGCTGCCAGCGTGATCGGGGCAGTAAATGTGGTAGCGTCCCTACGGATCAAATCCTCCAATGTTTCGCGTATCTGCGCATCACTAATCTGTAGCGGATTTTCATACGCAGGATTCGTAACCAGATCTCTGGGATCCTCGACATCCGGCAGACCTTCTCCGCCAAAGAGAATACCACCACCGAGGAGTGTAAACACGAAACCGGAAGTTGGATCTACAAATCCACCAGCAGAAATAGAAGCCAGTATTGGCCCGCGGTCTGAGAAAATCAGCTCAATACCGCCACCGATTCCTTCCAGGAAGAACTGACCCCTAACACGCATATACAGTGAACGTACGATGTTTGGATTCTCCAGAGTTCCCTTATTAACTTCGACCGTACCGAAGCCAACTTCACCGGTTATCCGAATAGCGCTAATATCAACAGTAATACCAAAACTCAGACCTAGGACTTCAACTGTATCCAGGTTGAACCGCTGGTTGGCAAAATCGCCCACATCAATCCTTAGAGTCGCTCCTCCAAAAATAGCGACAGTTATGCTATCCGGCAATTCGATGCTAAGACCAACACTTGCGGTGACGACCAGAGTGAAGTTGGAAGCATCTACCAGTCGGCCATTTTCGATGGCTCCCGGATTAAACTCAATCACCAGTTCGGAGATACTAAACTGTAATATCTGTAGATCAAAGCCTATTGCTTCACCTGCTTTCAGACCGATAAAGAACCCATCGAGTAAGACCAACTCAAAGTCGGATCGAATGCCAAAATTACCCGCTATCAGTTTGATATTATTCAACCAGGCAAAAGCGCCATCGAAACGGGCGGTAACTTCGCCAAACTCAACCAGATTTTCTCCCTCGCCCGCAGTAAAGTCGAACGAAGTGTCCTCTGCTGTTATAACGATAAATCCACCAAAATCTACTTTAACAAACCCGACACGCAGAGCGAATATGTTAGCTGTCAGTTGAACTGACTGACCGGCAATTTCCGCAAATGCGCGATCCGTGGTGTTCACCCTTAAAGTAGATACGCCACTGATCGCAAAGAAACCAACGTCCAATCCTGGATTACCAAAATCAATGCTTATCTGGAAGGCAACCCCATCCGGTGTCAGCACCATCGCGCCTGCAATCGTTTGATCAATCACAAGTGAGCCGAGATCAATACGCGTAATGGATGCCGCAATTTCAACATCACCTCCTCTAACTGCAAAACCGAAAGAACCCTCAATACTGAAACTCTGTATGGTTAGCGAACCTTCAACAAAGATCGCAAACGAGTTCGCCGAAATTTCTCTATCCAGTTCTTGTCCGGCAATGACACTGATT
>CAZUYZ010000020.1:0-2602 GCA_964624365.1 uncultured Puniceicoccaceae bacterium | reverse complement strand
CTTCATCGTCAGCCTCAGCGTCAAACGCTCCTGTTTCCTCACTTGGTGACACATCTTGCGCTCCTGTTTCTTCACTTGGCGCTTCGATGGTCGCTTCTTCATTCGCTCCTGTTTCTTCACTTAGGAACTCATCGTTCGCTCCTTCTTTTGGAATCGTTTCGAGCTCGGTTTCGCGCGCTCCTAATTCTTTGGTTTGTTCTTCGGCGCTCGCTCCTGTTTCTTCAGAAGGCAAAGGAACTTCTTCGACGAACTCTACTAGCGAACCAGGTCGCGGAGATGGTCTCGTTGGTGGTGTTGGGCTAGGCAATCTTTCTTGCATCTCACATCGTCTATTGTAACGAAGTAGTCGCTCACGAGCTTGTCTCTCACGGATTTGTTCTCGAGACTCTTCATTATCATTATCATTATTAGTTTGATTATTGTTACGAATTTGATAGGCTTCCATCCTCTCTTGTCTGTGCAGGTTTCGCACGTCTTCTGGGAACATTGGGTTGGCGAGCAAGCTCTCGTCATTTTCATCTTCGTCTTCATCTTGGCCTTCCATATCGGGCGCTCCTTCTTCCTCAGGATCTTGACCGTCCTGGTCGAAAGGGTCTTGCTCTTCCTCTTCATTTCGCTCGTCGGGATTATCGCCATCATCATCATCATCATCATCGTCATCATTGTCGTCTTGGCCGCCGTCTTGGCCATCGCCGTCGTCGTCCTGTTGGTCGTCGTCACCGTCTTGGTCGTCGTTTTCCGCCGCTCCTGCAGGAGGATCAGCCAAAGGTTGGGCCACTTGCTCAATTGGAACATCGACGATAGGGACGTTGGGACGCCATTCGTGAAGGAATGCATCAGGTTCAGCATCTTCAGGGACGTTGGCAAGCTCATGAACACGACGGATGACATCGGAGGTGATGGGAAGCTTGGTCCAAGCGCGATGAGTAACGGGGCGACCACTTTGGAGAGACAAAAATTGCCAGGTACCGTCATAAGTCTCAGTTGGGCCCAACGCGATACCAGAAGTAGTGCGTACAGTCTCCGTGTTGGAAGGCGAAGGTTTGTCATGAACCTCACAATAACTGCCAACCAAAAGTGCGCAATGCTTCCGATAATTGGTGTGCTGGCCCTCAATTAAGGCAAACGGACTAAAAACCTCAGAAACGCCATCGGCGTGAGGGAGAATATTTAAATACCTAGCGGATTCTTTAACTATAGCAATTTTGAGCAATCGCGGATAGTATTGGTAGGGCAGACCGGCCACCGTGGCGCGATCACGCTCCTTAACTGTTCGAATATTACGCTCGGCTTCAGGCACGTGCGCATTCGTAGCACATATATGCATGTCAATGGAGCCGTTTTCAGGCTTAATGAACTCGTCCTTAAGCGGAGCGAACTCTGGATCAGCGTGGATTTCCTTAACTGTGAACTGTTGCATTTTGTATTTATTGCAAACTTTCTTTAACAACGGCATCACTCTATTTAACATGGCGCGACTCTCCAGGACATCCACGAACACGTGGCGAAGGTTGCGCGACACGGCCAATAAGAAAATTATCCCATCAACGAAGAAAATGTCCGTACACAGACACACGTTGCCGTTGGCACGGAGGATCGAGTCTGGGGGCATAATTCGACGTGACGATGGTACGTGTTCGGGCTTCCGACGAACAGTCTTCCCGCGAAGAGCGTGAACGTCAGGGCCATAAACTTTGATCATGTTTCTGGCGTCTAGCTCGCTGATTGGCAGATCAGGAATCTGGCGGTGCTTAATCATCTTTAGAAAGTTATCAAAAGACGGTCTACCTACGTCAGCATAAACTTCTCTAGCCTTCGCAATACCGGTTTGTTGCCGCGCAGTGAACGCTTTTAGGTTCTCTTCAACCGTAACGTTAAGTATTTCACAGCTACCGTGACCGAATTTGGACGGCTCGGAGAAACGTCTCGCACTTTCGGGGAATTTCTTGAAAGTTTCCCTTAAGTCGACTCCCGCATCGAAATAGAAAAGACCCGTGCTGGACGAACAAAATTTGATTTTCTCAATTGTTTTTCCAGTTTTATTTCGTAAAAAATGTACTATGAAACTACGCGATTGACGTGAATTTAAGGTCACATGATGCGCATCCAACACGTCTCGAAACGACAAGACGTTTGCGATGCAATCTGGATGATATGCAACCCATCGCTGCAAGAAAGGCAACCAGCCTTCAAGCGTTGCGGTGATCGTGCCTCCAGATGTATGCACAATTGTAGGATGTTTTGCTTCTCGTATGCCTTGTAGATAGAGGGCATTGCAAAAAATCGTAACTGTGCTTGCCGTGTCCAACAAAATCCACATCGCGTCAATCAACCACTTGTATTTCGTGCTCGTCAAACAAATTTCGTTCTCCGGCCTACTAGGGTCAATATCTATATAGGAGCTAACAGAATCGTTATTATTGTTATTGTTGTTGTTGTTTCTCGCTTTTGGCGCTGGGACGTATTCGTCAAGCATGGTGTATGCTGCCTCCAATGTCGTAGGATATCGATTGGAGTTCGAACATGCATTGTTGTGCAATGCTCTTGTACATTCTTCAAGCTTTTCATGGTTGACGTTCTCCAGGAATAGAGACACAAGGTT
>CAZUYZ010000019.1:0-5756 GCA_964624365.1 uncultured Puniceicoccaceae bacterium | reverse complement strand
AGGCTAGACTGGATGGCGTTATCGATATTCAGGGCGATTTCTCCTTTACTCGTGGAGCAACTGCTGACGGTGGAGAGATCATTCGTGCTGGGGTGCAAAACGGTAACTTCGCGTTGGGCAGTTCAGCAGATCCATTGATTTCTCTAAACGATGTAAACGGACTGTTTGCTATTTCCGACAAGGGTGTTGCGATGTCCCTGAGTGTGAATCCAGTCTTTGGATTCCTGCCAGATGGTGTGAGTGTTGGAGAGGATGCGACTTATCTGTTTGAGTTTAATAATGGTGTCGATCCAGTCTCTGAAGAAATTCAGGTGGGTGAGCAAACACTCAATCTGGATCTTCCCGGAGGCCGACTTTTACGTCTGCGTGCGCAGGATGTGAGTTTTGAGGTTGCAGGTCTGTCGATGAGTGGCGGTGACCTGAGCTTCGAACTGTTCACTGACAGTAATGGTGACGAGCAGATACTAGTCTTTATTGACGACATGAACATTGCTGCTTTCGTTGATCCGGATGCTGCCGAAGGTTCGGGAGGCGCTTCACTGGAAAATATTCGAGGTGGCGCTCTAATAAACAGCGATGGGTTTGCCGGCAGCTTTGATTTGACCGTAGGTGCTGGCGCTGGAAATTTGACCATTCAGTCGGATGTGAAGCTGGAGATCAACACGTTTGCAGGGCAGGACATTAGCGTGAGCGGTGCATTTGGTAGCATCGAGGTGACTGCAATACCGGATCCATTCTACCGACTGACGGTGTCCAATCTGAAAATTACTTTGGGCGACAATGTCTCTATTGAAGGTGACTTCAGCTTGAATGATGTGGATATTGACGGCACGCCAACCGGCATCATCGTCGGCAACAATGTAAATATCTTTGTAGGTACTGGATTTGATTCCGAGCTCGAAAATCCAGTTGAGAACGCCACCGGATTATATCTGACGGACGGTACCGCGTTCTTCCTGGCCGAAGATGATGGCTCCGGCGGCGTTACCGGCAGCACTGGATATATTACCGGTCGCGTGCGCATCATCGGCGTCGATGGTCTCGTTGCTGACAGTACGATGACTCTGCGCATCAACGAGTCCGCCAATGAATATGACGTGAGCTTCGAACTCGATGGCGAAACGGTGGATCTGGTATTTGCTGCCGGAGAGACTGATGGCTTCTATCAGTTTGAAGCACTGGACACAACTTTGGCTATCGGCGACTTTGGCATCTCCGGCGACTTCCAGTTTACGTACTCGCAAGCTGATGGCACGTTTGCATTTATCGCCAATGATACACAGGCAAATCTGGGCACGGCAGAGCGCGGAGTTTCTATTACTAATGTTCAAGCAGCGGCGCTTATTTACACTGCTGATGATGTGGCGAATTCGATCAGTGGCGGCACGTATGCTTTCGAGGGTGAAGGCAGTGCCTTCTTGCAGGGTATTAATGGGCTTGTCGCTGGCGGTTCGTTGGCGTTGCGGATCAATACTACCGGGCAGACTGTCGATAAACAGTTTGTGTTGAGTGACGGTACGACTAAGACGCTACAGTTTGTTTCCGGAGAAGAAAATTTGGTAGCTGCTGTTGGAGATCTCTCCATCGTGGCGAACGATACTTTTGAATTAAGTGGAGAATTCTTCTTCCGTCTGGTGGAAGATCCGGAACTAGGGTCGATTTTTGAAATCGTTGGTGAGAATATTGTGGCGACCGTACAGACAAGTGTGTTCAGCGCTTCTCTGGATCAGGTGACATTTGCATTACTGGTTGATTTACAGACTGGTCAGTTTGCGCTCGATGCTCGTGGCAGTGCCGCATTGTTGATTGATGGCTTTGCCGGCATCTCTGCTGAGTATGCTCGCTTCCAGTTTAACAATCTGGGAGTTGATTTCTCAACAGATCCGCGTCTGTTTGGCATTGAGGGCATTGTCGGCAGCCTTGAGATGAGCGCTGGCACTGAAGCAGATCCGCTCGTCCGAGTCGATGTAACCGGATTGAATGCGACTCTGGAAGGGTTGTTAGATGTCAGCGGAGATTTTACCTTCGAACTCAAAGAAGGTGAAGTTCTTGCTGGAATCAATCGCTTCAGTGCTGATTTCAATGATTCGATTCGGGTGACCAATGGTCGTGGCGCTCTGCTGATTACCGACGAGGGCATAGCTGGCAATCTGACAGTGACTCCAGCAGTCAGCGTTGCCGGAGTGACCTTCAATGCTGAGAAGGTTGAACTGGAGTGGAACTCACACACTAGCAGTATCAGTCGTACGCTTGAAGTCAGCGGTGAAGTGATTGATCTGAATGTGCCGTCTGCTCTGTCTACATCGCCATACCTGCGTCTGGTGGTGACTGGAGCGATACTGGATATCGATGGCCTAGGCGAAGATCAGGATGTTACATTGAGCGGTAATCTTGTTTTTGAAAACAAGGTCGATCCGGTGCTGGATGAAGTTAGTGTATTGTCCGTATCCGATGGAACACTTAGCTTTATCGATAGCGGCAGCAGTCTTCTGGTCAATGAAGTCAATGGAGCGCTAGTGATCCTAAGCGACGGAGTCGCCGGCAAGCTTAGCTTCAGTATACCAGCTGAGAGCGAAGTTGCGCTGGCAGAAGGCGATTATCAGATAACACTGAATAGCAGCAGTCAGGCAGTATTGATTGAAGCGGATTTTGCCAATCTGGATATAGAAGCCGGGCCATACTTCCTGCTCGAAGTATTCAATCTCAATTTGAACTTTGGCGCTCTGGTTGTCACCGGTGACTTTAGTATCAAGGTGGTCCAAAATGAAAACAACGACATCAACTTGCTACTCGGCAACAATGTAAGCGTATTTGTCGGTAGTGGCGAAGGGGACGACCGCGTTGGCTTCCTGCTTACAGAAGGTCAGGCGGTCTTCTATCAGGAGGATGGTGATGAGAAGGCAGGTTTCATAACAGGCCGAGTGACAGTGCTTGGAATTGACGGCTTTACGATTGATGGCGTGCTAACGGTTGAGTTCAACAGCTTTGGCGCTGCCGTGGATCAGAGCTTCGAGTTGAACGGTGAGATAATTGAATTGTCCTTTGATGCGACTCAGACAGGTGGTTATGTGGCTTTGTCCGCGACCGATGTGAACTTCTCTATTGCAGATACCTTTGATCTAAGTGGCGATTTCTTTGCCGAGTTTGATAGTGCTACCGGTCAAATAATTCTGGGTGGGACGGGCATCAGCGCTTCCGCAGATCTGGGCAATGGCGCACAACTACAAGTCACAAATCTGGAACTGGCGCTAGGCATTTGGACATTTGGTACACGAGCAGGCGCGTTTGCAGTGGATGCTTCATCCACGGTGAGCCTGGAAGGTATTAGTGGATTAACTTTTGGCGGTTCATTTGGAATTCGTCTCAACAAAACTGGCGAGGTTATTGATGAGACCGTTACCGTCGGCGGGGTGAACAGTCAGTTGCTCTTTGTGGCTGGCGAGGAAAACGAATTTACGCTGCAGGCAACCGGAGTTACTGTATCTATTAACGATTTGATTGATCTGAGCGGTGATTTCGCTCTGCAAATAACCAATGACAGACTGGAAGTTCTGGGTAATAATATAACAGCATCCCTTGCTGTAACCGGCTTTGAAGTTGGCGTCAGTGCAGCATCGATTGCCCTGATCGTCCATGCGGATCAGAGTATTACCTTCCAGGCAGAGGGTAGTAGCCTGATCTTTGATAGTGCTGCGGGCATGACTGCATCTGCCGACTTTATTCGTGTGCAGTTCAATAGCAGCGCCAATAACTACAGCGTGCGCAGTGAGGCCTTGGTCATTGGCGATAACGTTGGTGTTCTGAACACGCCTGCCGGCAGCCTGAGTAATCCATTCCTGCAGGTTCAAGTATCAGGCATGGAACTGGTGCTGCCAGATCTGTTAACGTTCGTAGGCACTTTCTTCTTTGAGAACAGGATTTCTGAAGATGGTTCATCCATCGTTACCGCAGCCATTCAGGATGGATCTGTATCGTTGGGCGCTGAGACAGATGTAGTTGTCAGTCTGGATAACATCAATGGCGCTCTGTTAATCAATGGAGATACAGTTGCAGGTTCGCTCAGTGTTAATGCCGCCTTTAATCTTACCGGCATATCTCTGAGTCAGACCTTCCTGCTGGAGTTCAATACCTCAACGGAAGTGTTCAAACAAACCATAACAGTTGGTGAAGAGACGATTGAAGTGGATCTGGAGGGTGGCCCTTATGTGCGGCTGTACGGCTTGGATACAATATTGACGATCACTACAGGCGGATCAACGGAGACAACACTGCAAGGTAATGTGTACTTTGAAAGCAATGCTGCCGAAGGCTTCTGGTTGTTGCGGATCGAAGATGGCAGTATTGGAAGCTTTAGCAATGATCAGGCAAGTGGCATTCTTTTGACGGACATCAATGGAACTTTGTTAGTCCTCGAAGCGACTACAGGGCTGGCAGGCTCGCTACGTTTCCAGACCGAAGATGCGATTGATGGCATTGATATCAGCGGCAATTTGCTGCTGGAAATCAATACAACGGGAGAAGCAATCAATCTCACACAAGGCAAAGTTTCCGGGTTGGATGATACGGACGAGGATATAATTCTGGCGGCAGCGCCGGAACTGAACATTGTCATTAATGACTTCACACTGGAATTGCCTGGAATCGTAATTGAGGGTGACTTGCGATTGAGTTCCAGCGACGGCGGAAATGAAACGATCGTAGTCGGCAACAATTTGACGGTATTTGTCGGCACGGACGGACGCGGCCTGTCGCTGACTAATGGCAGTGCAGTGCTGGTGCGTGAGATTATTGATGACGTCGAATACGAAGTCGGTTACATCACCGGTCGCGTGCAGTTGCTAGGTATCGACGGAGTGACTCTCGATGCGACGATGACACTTTACGTTAATGAGTTTAGCGAAGTGAAGACATACAGCTTCCTTTTGGATGGAGAGACAGTGAACATATCAGTAGCTGCAAACACAACTGAGTTTGCAGCAGAGAATGTGACCATTGCAGTTGCAGATGTCTTTGAGGTAACCGGCAACTTCCTGATTCGTTGGGATTCCACAGACGCTTCTCTACTGGTAGGCGGCGCAGATATTGGACTGAGCGCCTCTCTGGGTGCAGGCCGCTCGCTGGAGATCAGCAGTGTTGATTTTGCGCTCATGTTGCTGACCGACGGTGACAATGCTGGTAAATATGCTTTTGAAGGTTCCGGTTCAGCAAGCCTGGTTGGCTTTGAAGGCCTGACTTTGTCCGGTAGTCTGGCCGCGCGTTTCAATACGACCGGTCAGGCAGTTTCACGCACGTTTGTGCTCAATGAAGATTCCATTGACCTTAGCTTTGATGAAAATGAAGGCAATCTGGCAGTCTTTGCCGGTTCAGTTAATCTGGAGATCAGCAACCAGTTTGCAATTCAGGGTGAGTTTGCGCTACGCAAAACCAACTTTGGCAATGATCCCGGTTTTGAAGTTATTGCCAGTAATGTGACTGTGACACTAACAGCCGGTGACAATGTTGTTGGTGTCCAAAATGGAACACTTGCCGCACAATTGTACGTCAATGGCACTGTGGCGCTGGATGTGAGTGGCGGTCTTCTGTTGACGATAGGTGATTTCGTGGATGCTCAGGTCGATTTTGCCAGCTTTAAGTTCAATAACACCGGTCTTTCAATTAATCAGGCGCTAACCATCGGTAATGTCTCCGCTAACCTGAGCGTACTGGCCGGTACTGTTGAGAGTCCTTACGCAAGGGTCTCCCTGGAGAACTTCTCG
>CAZUYZ010000018.1:0-5163 GCA_964624365.1 uncultured Puniceicoccaceae bacterium | reverse complement strand
ATCACAAAAAAATAATGTGTTTGAATCTGTTGCGATATCTGCGAACTGTCCAGATTTGAAATAGTCTCTGACCTCAACACGATCTTCAAGGCAGTTCGCTAGAATCATTTTTTCGCATAGATCACGGGCCGCCGGGTCTGTGTCATATGCATAAACATCTGCACATTTCCAACGAAGCGCTAGACCAACAGCGAAATAACCTTCCGCGCAACCTACATCAATAATTGTATTAAAATTATAATTCTTCCAAGCTTCTATGGTTGGAGCGAGTTCCAGTGCATAAGAACCGAGGAGCTTAGGCCAAAGTACGCTGCAAGTGGTTTCGAGGCTAGAGTAGTTTAACCCTTTGAAGGGTCCGTTCAGTACAGTTTGCTCTATAAACAACTGGTTTGCGATTGAGTTTTCAGAGTCATGCAAATTCGAGTTGTCCTGAAGGGTTATACGATTCAGTCGTATAAGGCGTCGGGTGATGTCGGCAACCATCTCTAACAAATTCATTATAAGTGGTCGTTTGATCAGTGGCCTGATTAACCGCTTCGACGCTCGCCTGAATTTTGTTTTGAAGCGGTTAATTTTACTCTGTTTCCAACTGGCAAACAGCCTTCGGGATGGGTGGAGCCATGAACGGCCCCAGTACTTCTCCGGGTCATGCATGCCAGCAGTCAAGTAGTAACGCCACCATAATCGCTCTAGTTTGAACTGCGACCGTTGCAGGCTTAATTTGGCAGGGGTGCTGGGCAATTCCCAGGGTTTATCTAAAATGTAATGTAATATCTTCGTTTTTTTTAGAATCTGGTTATATTCCGATTTTTTGTTTAGTTTTGTATACACGGTCTTCAGGCAGTTCCATTCGCTGCCAATTAATTGGATCATACCTGATTGGCGTTGCCACTCATTAAAAACATCTTGATCTGCTGCTTTGGTGAATCGTTGTGGATGAGCGTTGTATATTCTGATAAGATCATCACGAATTTTTTCAGAAGGTTTAAAGACCATAAAGCCACCATTGATTTCTGTAGAATCTGCACAATCATTTTGGGCAATAGTTATGAATTTTTTCAAGGAGTTTGGTGCAGAATGGAAGCCATTAAATTCCAGTAACTGTTCCATTGAACCAATACAAATCATATCTGCATCAATCAAAATATGGCGAGTTTCAATAGTTTTGTTATTTTCTCCTAAAAGCGTTATTTTCCTTAATGACTCAGTGAGTCTTTGTTGCTCCTGGGGAACTCTTGGTTTTACCCTATCTAAAACAGAGGCATTGCAGATTGAGATTTTTTCATTTCGACTATTGATCCATTTTTGGACGAAGTCAGGAACACTATCGTTCGTATAGACTTGAAAGTTATAACAATCAATATCCAGACAGCCATTTCTACGAATGCTCTCCACTAAAGCCGCAAAGCCTAGCCAATAAGAACCAGAACAAATGGTGATGAAATTAATTTTCATATCAAAGAGTGATTCAGGCAAAGCTTTTTTAGCCCCCGTTTAATTCGATTTTTTGTAAAATTTATTCTTGCCAGCGCCCAGCGTTTGTAAGGGATTGTTTTGTTAAGTTGTCTAAATTTTTTCTCGGTGGGTTGAATGTTGGATTGCTTTAGGTAGTGCCACCATAACTGCTCTAGTTGAAAGAATCGCCCTTCACTCAGGCGAATTCCGGCATAAATGTCCCAGGGATTATCTCCGGTAAAATGAAGTAATCGCACTTTTGCCAATTGAGAACGATTGAGCTTTTTCCCTGTCGGAACCAGAAGTCCTTTCATGCAATTCCACTCACTGGGCATAAAGTTAACCTTCTTCCCTTGTCGAACCCACTCGGCAAAAACGTCCTGATCGCCGAATTGTGTGAACTTTTCAGGATCATTGCGATAAATGCTGAAGAGTTCGTCCCGATCTTTCGTCGAAGGCTCAAAGATGAAAAAACCGCCGTTGATATGGTCGGTGCCATTCGAGCCGTCGATGGTTTCCAGATAATGCCTGCTATTTGGAACTCCGGCAAAAGGTTCAAAATCAAAAATGTCTTTTAGCGATCCCAGACAAAGCATATCACTGTCAATGAAGATATGACGATCCGTGCCTTGATGCTGGATGCCAAACAAGCCCAGCTTTTTGATTGAGACGGAGAGACGCTCATAGCGTTGTGTTGATAGTGAGACGAAATCATTGAGTTCTTCTCCAACACAGAATTCAATCTTTTCAGGCCGCTGTTTCGACCAATCTAAGACCCAATCCGTTATCGGATCTGTGCTGTAAGCCAGAAATTTGTATTGTGCCAACTCAAGACCGGAATTGATTCGAATGCTTTCCACCAGAGCAGCAAAGCCTAGCCAATAGGCGTTGGAGGCTAGAGTAACAAAGGTAAGCGTCTGCATTTTTGACCGCTTTTATAGCAAATGGATGTTAAAGTTCGTATCAATGGAGAGATTCTAGTTCCTGTGCAATCATGACTAACTTTTTTGCAAACTCGCGTGGTGGATTCGCCGGGATATACTGGCGGCTACACTCACCTGCGGCTTTGCCAATGGACTGCCATCGGGATCTTGCTTGCCATGCTGCTTCCATGGCTCTTCCCAATGCGGCAGGGGAGGGGCTTTCCGCAACAAATCCATTTACTCCATGTTCTATGAGTGATGCATTGCCTGCAACGTCGGTTGTTATGACGGGCCGCTCGCATAGCATTGCTTCTATAATGGCCAGAGGCATGCCTTCGTGGCGTGAAGGTAGAACGAGAGCGTGACATTTCTTCCAAATATTTAGCACATTGTTTGTGTAACCACGGATGAATACTTGCTTTTCCAAATTATAAGTTTCAATCAGTCGTTGAATTGATTTTGCATTGCTGCCGTTACCAAAAAGATGCACTTCAAAATTGCGCTCCCGCCATTTTGGGGACGACAATACACGAAAGAGTAGATCGTGACCTTTAGGAAAGATTTCAAGACGACCAACGAGTGCCAACTTTAAAGTCTTGGATGTATCCGGCCAATCCAGTTCAGAATGAAATGGAACCTGAAAGGGGTTCCAGACAACTTCTGAATTAGACAGCGGTTGAGCAATTTGATCTTCAAACAGCCTTCGATTTTCTTCGGAGACAAAGAACATTCGTTGTGCACCAAGGGCGACCATCCGCAACTGTTCAGCTTTCCAGTCTTGAGGCCAGAATGCTTCTGCATTTGCTTGAGCAATGTTAACAAAAGGAATTTGCAACTCTATGAGTTTTTTCATCCAACCTGCTCTTGTAATGGTTGTGCCATCCGAAAAGCAAACTAAGTGCGGGCGAAACTTTGAGCAGAGACGTTCCAACCATTCTGTCTTTCCGCTTTTACCTCCCCTTCGTATCTTGCCAATCAGACGGGTCGCGTAGGACAGTTTAGTTCTGTCCTTGCGTTTTACGATTTGGCAGCCTGCAGTACGAAGTTGATTCAGTCTGGGATGTTCCTCCGGCCATGCTTTAAGTGAAACTGCGATGTCGTGACCTTCTTTGGCTAATTCGATTGCAGCCAATGACCATAACTCCTCGCAACCGCCCCAGGGGTGAGTTTCGAGGGTTGAGATAAAAAGTATACGAAGCTTGTTTGTTTTCATGGATTAAACCTATGTTTTTATTACTACTTTAATTTCCTCGTAATGAAACATAAGTTAAGTGTTTGGTGCTTTAGGCGGATTTATTGTGCGTTGCACAGATATCTGCTTTTATTCCAAAGTCGGACTTTAATTTTCAGGAATCTTATTAATTGTGTAACGCTCCAACCACCAAGATAGATGGATTTTAAATGCATAACTTTTGCTGATCGGTATTTTTTTCTTTTATAAAGCATCCAGGCGACCTGACGGTAGCAGAGAGATTTTACGATTTTTATAATCTTTGAAATGGCTTCTTTATCTATAAAATGATTCTGAATCTGGGATAGGAAATTACTGTAAGCGGAGCAAATTTGCTTACGTTCACATTTAAGTGGAACTTGCCGATTTGGTTGAAGGATAGAGAAGCATTTTTTTGTGTAGACAGATATAAACGTTTCTGAGCTTGCCATTTCAATTAATTCACTTGCCTGACCCAAGGCATTAAGTTCGATAGCAGAAGGGTTGGACAGTAAGCAATGGGCAAGATTAACAGCAATTCCATATCTTATATTTTCATGATATTTCTTGCTGAATTCTTTTAAAAATGAAATTTGGCACTCTATCATGCCAAGATGCTGCTTAGCTTTGGTTTTGCGTGACCATAAACCACTTTCGTGTACTCTGTAAACTGACATCACATCAGAGAGTTCGAAGATTGGACCACTCAAGGTTGATAAGGCCCACCTTGGCCAATCGCCCATGGGAAGCTTTATCATTGAATCAGGCAATTCTTCAACGAGTGCTTCTTGTTTTATCACCATGGACGCGGTTTTGATTGGATTGTAAGCCAGTAAATCTATCGTCTGGAGCACTGTAGAACTTTTCGGTCTGTAGGCGTCTATTTCGCAATTTTCATCAGGGTAAAGGAGCTTTGCCCTATGGCAGCAACCAGAGAAATTTAAATTACTCTCTAAAAAGTTGACCTGTTTTTGCAGTTTATCCGGATCCGTCCAGTAATCATCACCTTCGCAAAGTGCGATGTATTTGCCCTTTGCCTGTTGCTTCATTACAGGCAGTGCTCTAACTCCTTTGGAATATTGGTTTTCTGATTCGTAGATGTTGCGAAACAGGTTTGGGTGTTTTTCTTCATATTGGCAGACGATTTCCGAAGTTCCGTCGTTCGATGCATCGTCTCTTACGATGATTTCAATTGGAAAAGTTACTTTTTGCATTAAGAACCCATCAAGGCAATCCTTTATGTAATCTACTTGATTGAACGTAGCACATAAAATACTTACCAGAGGAACAGGTTTTTCCGTCTTGTTATTTTTTGTTTTAGAAATGATCATATTACTTGGAGCTTGAAATTGTTTACTTTGCATCTACACAATGTTGTTAAGCTATTTTGCTCCATAGATTAATGTATCGTATTTGGGTTGAAGTGAGAAAGTGTGCAGTGTTTTGGTCTAGCGAGTCGCAGTGCCCTGCCAGTATTTGAGGTGCACGGTATTTTTATTTGAGCTTGTTATTCGAGACGATTTGGTATGCGAAAGCAGTATTATTCTGAGATGTTTCGATAATTTCGGGCCATGA
>CAZUYZ010000017.1:0-3041 GCA_964624365.1 uncultured Puniceicoccaceae bacterium | reverse complement strand
ACGTGCATCCAGGTTGTGCTGCCATGTACATCCCACTCCAGATTCGCTATCGACTCGGTGATCCGCAGTTCGGTGATTCCATTTACCTGGCTGCCAGCGGCTTCACTGAGCACCTTGAATGCATCTAGACGGATAAAGGTCGCGGCATTGCCGGTCAGACCACTCAGTACGACTGCTGTGCCCAAGGTGAGCTCGGCTTGCGTATAAAGGTCAATCAATGCTTGTGCCTGTAATACTCCTTCAATCGTAATCGCGCTAACCACATCGGCTATGATTTGATCGGTTGCATTGACCTGTCCGCTAGCGCCAACCAGAAGGGTTGTTGCAACATCCATGAGCACTTCTGTGCCCGCAATTACAGTACTGTTGATTTCAAGCGCGTCTCCGGTTGTCAGATAGATGCCCTGCGCTGCACTCAAATCGCCATTTAACAACAGGCTGCCGTTCGCGGCTGTCAGGGTTATAGTAGACGCTGTTGACTGTATGCTTCCTGTAATGCTCAGTTCGATGGCGCCTCCGGCGATAAGGCTTACCTCACCGCCAGCTATAATGGTTTCTGTTATCAGGATCGATTCGCTGTTTGCGTTTACAATGCCATTGGCGGTTACCGCTCCATTAATCTGCACGCTTCTAACGGTAGGCGCTGTTGCCCCCAAATATGCATTCAAAATAATGTCCCCACCAGCCTCGAGCACGCCATCGATTGTCAGATCTGTTTCAGAGTCCAGATTGATGTCGCTGCCGGCTATCACATTACCGTTGATCGTAAGGTTGGCTTCGGAGCTTACAGTGACGTCGCTACCAACTGTAACATCACCATCAATTAAAATACCTGGTGCGTCCAGTTTCAGGCTTGTGTTGGAGGCGTCTAGCTCAGTCAGTCCAGGCTCTGTCGCGCTGGACATAATCTCTATGGCTCCCGCTGCTTTCAGGCTGACGCCCTCGGTACTGGCCGAGGCGTTCAGCGAGTAGACGATCACATCGCCGCCGGTGGATTCCAGGCCTACCATTCCTGTGCCAGTAATCAAGGAGGTTACCGTGATCGTGCCACTGGCCACGATTTGCACCTGGCTATCCTGAGGTACAGCACTAAAGTCGACGTTGCTGAGATCGATGTCACCATCGACTTTGATCACCAGATTATTATCCAGAATAAGATCAGCACTATCCAGCGTCAGCGCATCGCCCGCATAGTTGAGAATGCGGTCACTGTAATCTGGTGTTATCTCGCCTACGGAATCCCTGACGATGAAAGTTGTCGCATTTACACGACCGGTCATTGTTACACCGTCAGTACCCAACAGTTCGACTTGACTGGAAGCATCGTTTCCTGTCCCCGTCAGATAAGAACCAACAGACAGTTCCAGTTTCGCGTAGGTTTCCAAGGTAATATTTTCTGCTGCAACAATGCGTCCACTGACAAGCAGCTTCCGGTCAGTTGTTGGGCCGCTGGAATACACAGAGTCCATGATTATCTCGACATAACCGTCCGAATCGCTCACGGCAATTTCACCACTGATCTCGGCTTGGTTATTCTCCTGTAATTCGATTTCAACATACTCTTTCGCATTAATGACGCCGTTGACCTTCAGCTGGTCACCCTCGACACGCATGTTAATGAATCGATCAGACAATAAAGTCCCGGACAGGTTCTTCGCTATTTCTAGTGGGTAAGTATCCTCTAAAAGCAGGCGGTTCAGGCGAATGAGATCTTCACCTTTAGAATCTTGAGTCCTGAGATGTTCCGTCTCTGCACTCAATTCTATACCGGAGAAACGATTTGCTTCGTAGATAGAAGAACCTTGGAGCACCTCGTTAAGCCCCTCGATTAAAGCATTTTGCAATTCTTCTGAAAGAGCATTTGCCTCATCATAGGCACTCAAAAGAGCTTTTGTAGATTCTTTTAATCGATCCCGCAAAAATTGAGATACTGGATCATCTGGATTTTTCAGCTTAAGAACAAAACTTCTGAAATCTATGAAATCATCCACTATAAATAGCGAAGAACCACCGGGCACTGTCAGATTTCCGTAGTTCTTATCGGCATCGACAACCAAATCGCCACCATTGGTAACAATATTAATTTCACCGGAACTGTGTACAAAACCATTTAGCTGCATTGCCGAATACGACACAAAAACAACTGCACCAGATGCCTGCAGACTACCATTGAAGATGAAGAACCCTCTTTCTGAATCCAGACTGCTAGACAACCCTTCACTAATCAGTTCGGCAGTCGCTTCAACCATCAGGTTATTACCCGCTTTTACTAACAAATCTCCATCTGCAGTCAGTTTACCTCCGATGGTTACATCACCTCCATTATCCTGTGAATAAACCTGTATTCGACCAGCAGATTTCAAATCCGCTGAGGGTCTGACCAATATCGAATCGTTTGCAAATAGAATCAACTCCACAGCATCCAACATTCCACTGACATCAAGAACTTCGCCAGCGTCTACGTCTATCTGCAGGGTCAATGATTTCATATTGCCGAAGAGATTGATTGGGCCATTGGAGTCTATTCCGATAGCATCATGACTGTTAATCGTACCGATTTGACCATCATAGGTCGTCTCAACCAATGTTATAGCACCACCAGCATCCAAATCGACGTGACCTTCGGCAATGCCTCCATCCAGAGAGCCAACATACATCTCACCTGCAGGCGCTTCAAACTTAATGTCTTTACTGCTACTGATAAGACGAGAAATGACAATATCACCTCCACTAGATTCAATATCGATCTTATTGTCGACAGTCCGCAAGAACACCTCGACATCTCTATTAGTAATAAAGGACACATCAGCCGCTGCAAACTGGTGTAGCTCGGGGACAATCAGTTCCAGTCCTGTCGCACCTGAGCCAATTGATTCGCCTGCATAGATCAACGCCATATTGGCGATGATATCCGCTGCCGTATCTGACTGCGCGATGTCACTGATCGTTCCACTCGCGCTCAGTGAGACCTGTCCCTGTGTAGGACCAGCCACAATCAAGCCCACTTCAAGATCACCACCTGTTGACATCAGTCCGATGTT
>CAZUYZ010000016.1:0-4279 GCA_964624365.1 uncultured Puniceicoccaceae bacterium | reverse complement strand
GGATAAAGAGGACGTGGTTAACACCTATAAAAGCCTTTCCCATGTAGAGCAGGCGTTTCGTAATTTGAAGCATGCCAGCATTGAGGTTCGTCCCATTTGGCATCGCAAGGATGAGCGCATTGGCAGCCATATCTTCCTATGCATGCTTGCCTATCATGTGCAGTGGCACATGATGCGACGCCTTCAGCCTTTACTGGACAATGACAGCAAACATGCTCAGCGTCAATGGAGCCTGGAAAGCATAATAGAAACCTTAAAGGCCTTAACAGTAAACACTGTAAAGCAAGCAGACACCGAGTACCAAATCCTGGCCTCTCCGACTGAATCTCAATCCAAAATCCTCAAATTGCTGGGCATCAAAAACATAGCCACCGCTTTGAAATGGTGAATAATCACACATCTCATTGATATACAACACTAAGGAATACAAAATCCCTGTTTTTTAGGGGTAAACTCCGATAAAGACAATGATGGTGACTTGGATTTGTGGATTGCCGCAAGTTTTGGAACAAAGTTGATCAATGATAAGTCCAGTTTTGCCAACACTTTTGTTTCACATGGTCACCTGTTTCTTTTCAACCTCTTGTAATGAAGATCTTCAAACGTTTAGGATTTGCAAAAAGTGACAAAGAACTTTGGACGTCTAGAGTATACGATAATTTGTCACAGCTAAAAGGAATGACTATTCGTGTTCAAGGACCTCCCGGTAATCCAAATGCAATTGAAAGTGAAGTTACTCTGATTGATGAAAAATCAAAGCAAAGTAGGCATTATTACGTCGGATGGAGTGATCATTCCAGATTCTCTCAGACCTTTCTCGATATTTATGTTACAAAAACAAATACAGAGAGTAATGTTACCTTCAAAATAGAATACCCTGATGGAAAAAATATTTCTGAATCCTATGATACTTCAGAAGTAGACAAATTACTTATTGAATATCGTTAAAGTAATATATGTGTGCTTTTAGAAAAAGTTTAGACGCCTTAATCGGGACCAATATGTCTCAGTGGAACCATCAAAGACAGCTTGATGTCTACAACGATGTACATCATTGTTTTAATTTTCTTAAAAGTTTGGCGCCACCACCAAGTACTTTGAAGTATTCTCCGTTATTTATTTTATCTGCTGGTTGGAGATCTGGCTCAACTTTGTTGCAACGGCTCATCATTTCAGCAAAAGGAGTCGTCATTTGGGGGAACCTTTTGATAAATCAAATATTGTGAAGAATCTATCCAATATGTTTTTGCCATTTTGCAAAGAATGGCTTCCTGATAACTATTACTTTAAAGAAAGTGACTTAAATGATTTGCAAAGTAAGTGGATTGCTAATTTATACCCACATTTACCTAGCTTCATTGAAGTGCATAGAGCTTTTATGTTTAAATTATTTTTTGATTTTAACAAGACTGATAACATTTCCAGATGGGGCATCAAAGAGGTTAGGTTTGGCCTCCAGGAAGCGCTTTATTTGAAAGTCTTATTTCCAGATGCAAAATTTTTATACTTAAAAAGAAATTTATCCTCGGCCTACGAGTCCTATTCAAATTTCAACTCAGAAAAAGAATGGTATGCTGAGTGGCAACATAGAAAAGCCTTCACGCCCTTCCAATTCGCAAGTCATCGACGACGTCTTATTAAGGAATTTGCAAAAGCTATTAAATTGACTGGAGGGGTAATAATAGAATACGAAGACTTAATTTCGGGAAATTTTGATCTAAAAAAACCGAATGATTATTGTAACATAGAAGTCGATGGAAGCGTATTGAGCAAAAAAGTAGGAAGTGGAATAAAAACAAACAAAAAAGTTAGCAGAATAAATTTGGTTGAACGTGTAATGTTGAAATTTGGGGATTTTGGTAAATAATTCTGCGGAGAATACTTGTAATCTTACCAACAGTAAAATTTAATACTAAGGTTGTAAGCCTGCTCGCGTGTTTTAATTATCCAACTTAACAATCATCAAATTGAATACATTTGTATGAGAGATCAGTGCATCAAGAAAGTTTTATTTATTGCTAATTCAGCAAAGGTTGGTGGTGGAAATCTAAGTCTTCTGAAATTAACAGAATTGCTTAAGGCAAAAGGTGTGAACACGCTAACTTTTGTTCCAGGACGAGGTAAGTTTACAGATGTTCTTGAACAGAAGAATATTAAATTTGTAATTCAGAAAACTCAATTTCATCATCTTACAAAGTTACAAGTAATATTAGCTCTCTTTAAAGCACTATTCATCGTTTTTAAATTTAGACCAACGCTTATTCATGCCAACGATATTCATTGTTACAAATACTTCGATATCCTTGCAAAAATAACTGCGATTCCCATTATTTGTCACATGAGGCATTTTAACACACAAGAATCATTTGATTTTCTGGTAAAATATCCTCCAGCTCACATGCTATTTAATAGCGCTTACAACAAGACAAAGACAGATCACGCGATAAAAACTGAAAATTATGAAAATGTTGAAAAATCAGTTGTTTACAACCAATTTTCGAAAAAAGACTATTTTTTACCAGGCGATAAATCTACTTTTAGGGAGCAATTTAATCTGCCTAGGGATAAAATTCTCGTATGTGTAATAGGCAATATAAATCCGCTGAAAGGACATATCAAATTTGTCAAAGCAGCTAGCTACATTATTGAGAATAACAAAGGTTTGAATGTCCAATTTTTGATCGCAGGTGAAGATGTAACAAACTCCGGTATAGAAAATGAATGCAAGCAATTAGTAGAAGATCGTAAACTAACAGATAATATCATTTTTCTAGGTTTCATAAAAGATACCAAGTCTCTTTATGCGGCAATTGATATTTTGGTTATACCTAGTGAAGAAGAACCATTTGGTCGTATTGCCGTGGAGGGCATCCTAGCAAATAAAAAAATTGTAGCACATAATAATTCAGGCCTAAAAGAAATTCTTGGAGGCCTCAAAACTCCAATTTTGTACGATGATAACACTGAACTAGCTTTGGCTCAGGCAATACTTCAAGCCGCCACTTGTCATACAACCATCGAAGATATACAGGACGACGTAAATAATATAGACGATAAATTTTCGAAAGAAAGGCAGCTAAATCAATTATTCGAAATTTATATCAAAGTAGCAAAAAGTAATTAAAGGTCGGTTGTCCAAATTATTCTACAAAATTCTTTAGCAGTTTCCTTTTATCTATTAGTAAGATGCATAGCTCTAATCCTTTAGTCAGTGTAATTATACCTTGTTTCAATAGTGAAAAATTCATTGGTGAGACTCTAGATTCAATTCTAGGGCAGTCATATGAAAATTTTGAAATTCTTGTGGTAAATGATGGTTCAACTGATGGGAGCTTGAATGTTCTTAACGGCTTTAGAGATCGAATTAAAATTATTAACCAAAAAAATGTAGGTGTTTCTTCGGCAAGAAATCATGGAATTCTAAGGTCAAAAGGCGAGTTGATCGCATTTTGTGATTCGGATGATATTTGGCATAAGTCTAAGCTAGAAGTACAAGTCAACCCTCTTCTTGAAGATCCAAGAACAGGGATGGTGTTTAATCAGAGAAAGCCATTTCATAATTTAGATGAAATAGATCTTACAACAAAATCTGAATGCAAATTTGATCAAAAAGACTTTTTTTATGAGTTGCTAGAACATAACAAGGTTGACTGTTCATCAGTTCTGGTCAGAAAACTTTTGTTGGCGAAGTCTGGATTATTTGATACAACTCAAGTTGGTGCCGAAGACACTGACTTGTGGTTAAGGCTGCATCAGCATACGACATTCTGTGAAGTTTCTCCACCACTTTCTTACATTAGAAAGCATGGGGACAATGTAACTTCAAGTTACAAATTTAGAGAAAACAGAGCTTTTACCCAGCAAATGATGTATGCACGGTGGTTTAGCGATAGTGCAGCTCGTAAAATTTTAGCTAAACACATTCAAGGGAATTTCTGGGCATTAGCTTACGAAAGTTCTGATTTAGGAGATAACAATAAAGCGTTTAGATATTTCCTCAATTCATTCCTGTTTGGTAAAAGAGATGTAAAATCAGTAGCTAAGGTGATCCAATATTATTTCAAAAAATAATGCACGAAGACAATGAAAAAAGCAGGTGCTTAATTATCTCACCATGCGTTCCTCAAAAAATTGTTGTGTCAACACGCAATGTGTAATCAACACATTGTTCGTGAACTGAGCTTCTTTGAAGAAAAGTATTCATGGGCAGCCAGTATGAAAACTCTGTTGCTGCAAGCCTGTGAAGACCCTCTGTCAAACTCTTTTGATCAGTGGCAGA
>CAZUYZ010000015.1:0-2771 GCA_964624365.1 uncultured Puniceicoccaceae bacterium | reverse complement strand
ATGTGGTAGATACAGTATCACCTTCTCCGATTGCACTCAGTGCGGATATATTCATCAATGGTAGTGTTACTACTGCAGGACATTTAGGTGTTTCGGCAATCGTCAATAACTTTATCGACGTTGACGCAGTTGCTTCATCTCAAACAATAGATGCGACGACATCAGCTCAGGCAATTGTCGGAGCAACCGCTTCGATTGATGCAAACAGTTTTTCTTTGGTTGCCAGTACGAATACGGATGTAAACGTAACTGTGGGTGACGCGACGAGTGAGAGTATAATTATTGGTAGTGACGTAACGCCTTTTTCCCAGACAACCTATGCGGGCATTACAGGTGGAGCTTCGATCATCGTTGGTACAGCTTTGATTCCGGGCAACGATGTAAGTTTGCTGATCGAAGCCACAGATACTTCTGATATTCACTCTTCGATGACAACGGGGCAGATCGTCAATTTATTAAGCTTTGATGTAGTCAACAGTTCCATCGATTTTAGTCGCGATACTCAGGCCTTCATCGGCGATTCCGTTAGCCTAACTCAGATTGGCGGAGCTTTGGGTTTTCCCATGGGTGTTGCTCGAATCCTTGCACAAAATAAGAATGGTGCCAATGGAGGTATTCAGGGGCGCATTCAGTCCGGGTTGGTGGGCGATCACACGACTACAGTGGCTCTAGATAATGCCTTGGCATTCGTTGAAAATGCCGACCTAAATGTTGCCGCCATGAAGTTAAGTGCGGTCAACACGTCCACCTTCAATGCTGATGCTAAAAATGCGACCAATGAAGTTGTAGACGGAGCCACTCGAGCCTCAGTAAATAGTTCTTCGATCAACGCAAGTCCTGCAGCGAGTACTCAGGGTGTTATCTTGCTCGCGCAAGAGAGCGCTACCTACACTGCTCGTTCAGGTGATTTTGCTCCAGAATTAGCTAATTTCCCTGGTGGTATTGAGTTGGGTAAGGCTTCCGCCGTCAATAAGGTAAATAAAGATGTAGAAGTTTTTGTGACAGAGTCGGATGTTAATGTTGTTGCAGGCATCGTTACTCTGAAGGCTTTGAATGAGATCGTAGTTAGTGCTCGAGCAGAGTCGCTTGCTGCTAATGACTCCGGGTTAATTGGTGAGGTGATCAACACCTATTCTCTTAGTTTAGGGGGCACATATACCATAAACGAGATACGAGGCGATGTGAGCGCTTATGTTAGCGGTTCATCACTGACTACTAGCGGCAGTGACGGAGATGCTAAAGTGGAAGCTCTCAACAATGCCCGAATTGATGCAACAGCTAAGGCAGGTAGTAAAGTTACGGGTGGCACCGGGGCTTCAGCAGGTTCTTCACTGGCTTTTAATGCAATTGGCTGGGAAGTTGGAGATGTTTTGAGCGCTACTCTGGATGCTATCATCAGTGGCGAATCCAATACTGCTGAAGAGGGCTCGAACACGACTGCTTACATTGACAACTCTATAGTCAATGTTGGAGGCGATGTTTTGGTTTCAGCCACAGCAAACACATTGATTAACGCAACTGTGAGTAATGCTGTGGAAAATGAGGCATCTGCACTTTTTGGTGCTGTTGGCTTAGGCGCAGGTGGACTTGTCTCTAGTAATCGTACCAGTGGTTCTGTGCGTGCCTGGATAGAGAAAAGTACTGCTGCGAATGCATTGACAGAAGTCACAGCAGGCGGCGATGTGGAAGTCATTGCCAAAGACGATCGAGGTATTTACTCAAATGTTAAGGTCGTGAATACGTCTGTTACAACAAATGATGGTGGAGCAGACATACTGCAGGACGGAATCAATAGCTTCCTGGATGCAGATTACGAGGTTGGTGGTAACCCTCTCACCGTAACGATAGAATTTGGTGAGCGTGTACGCATTGTCAGTGGTTTCTCCGAAGATGCGGAGATTGGCAATGTCTATGAGTATCTAGGTGCGGGAGAATCATTGGATCTCAGTAGTGTGGACTATACAAATCTTGGTTTCTGGCGCGCAGTACCGATCACCAATCTAATACCACAAGGTCTTAATTTTACTCGATCCAGTTCACTCTCTATTAGCGGTCTAGTCGTCCTCAATGATGTACGTGGTGATGTAGAAGCTTTCATCAATGAAGTGAGTGTAGATGCAACAGGAGATGTAAAAATTCATGCGACAGGCAACGCAGTAATCTCAGCGCTTAATGATAGTGACTCGGAGTCATCTGGATTGAATGAGTTTGGCGCAGGAACATCACTTGCATTAAATGGAACGATAGCTTCTAATATTATTCTTTCCACCATAAAAGCTTATATTAGTGGAAGCACAGTAAGCAGTCAAAATGGTGACATCTCGGTCCTAGGCACAAACACTTCGGATATAAAGGCAGAATCCCTACAGGCCAATCAGTCTGATGGTGATGTAATCGGTCTTATTTTAGCCTTTAATACCATCGGGTGGAAACCAACAAACATACTCTACAGTTCAGTCGATGCTTTCCTTGGAGACCCTGCAATTTCAGATTCGTTCGATCTGGAGCAGCCTGCCTATACCGAGGCATTTATTATTGATAGCGACATTTCTGCCGGAAACAAAGTCGATGTAATTGCTGACAATTCAGCAGTCATTGATGCAAACATTGGGAATGAAACTACTGCAGCTGCACAGGCAATTGCAAAGGCTACGGCTACCAGTCGAGTATTTGTATTAGCTAGTAATATGGTTTCAAGTGGTTCTCGAGCTTACATAGAAGAGTCTACAGAAGCTCCAAGTGCTCCGACTTCAGTTTCGGCTGGGGCTGGG
>CAZUYZ010000014.1:0-5686 GCA_964624365.1 uncultured Puniceicoccaceae bacterium | reverse complement strand
GATACAGTGGCTGATGCCGAAGCTGGTGGCACGGAAGTTCTTGTTGGTATTACACTGGCAATCAATTACGATAAAACTGCCACAGATGCATCTTTGAAAAGAAACGTAACGGCAGGAGGAGACGTCTCGATAAAAGCTGTTTCCGAAAGTCATAGCAACTTGAAGAGCAAGGCTGGAGCAAAAGGCGGTTCGCTTGAATTTGGTCAAGAAGACGAAGAGAGCGGTGAAAACAATCCGGAAGAAAACAATAAAACACAGCCTGCATATGTTCGCATATTGCTGACGGTTCTGGACTTCTTTGATGTGATTGATCTGGAGAAAATACGTGCTTTGAGCGAAAAGATTGACGATTTGAAGGAAAAAGCGAATCGAGTTTCCGAAATAGTTGATAAAGTCAGAAGCACGCTGGATGAGGATAATCGTTTGGAAAATGGCGAGCTGGATCTCGACGTTGCTGACGTCGTAATAGGCGCTGCCATTGGGTTTAATCAAAAAGTTTCTACGGTAACAGCACAGATAGACGACTCAGTATCGTTAATTGCCGAAGGAAATTTGCTTTTGAGCGCCCAATCCCAAAACGGTTTGGAGACTAAATCTCTCGGTCTGGCGGTATTTGGCGATACGGCAGTGAGTGCTGCGATTGGAATAAATCTGGCTGAACTACAAAATGATGCTTTAATCGGAATCAATACAATTATCAATGCGTCCACTATTTTAGTTGAAGCAATTACATCACCAGAGAAGGACAACATATTCAGTGTAACTGCTGCCGGAGGTTCCGGCGCGAAGGAAGATGCCAGTGTTTCGGGTTCTATATCCGTAAATAGCATCGATAATAATTACAAGGCCTTGATCGGCGACAACACCGCTTTGACCTCTGGAAACGCTTTAACGGTGCAGGCGATCAATCATATCGATCTTGAGAATTTAGCTGGCAGCGGCGCATTGACTTTAGGAGGAACGGGTGTGGGCGCAGCGATTGCTTATAATGACTTTGATTACGATACGATTGCACGCTTTGGCTCTGGCGTACAGGCGGATGCTGGCGGAGCTTTGTTGCTAAAAGCCAATGCAGCTTTAAATCAAATTGACAAAGTACTGGCCGCTGCAGTTGGAGGCGCAGCTGGCAAATCTTCAGGTATTGCCGGTTCTTTGGTAATCAACTTAATCGATGAAGAAACTAGTGCTGAAATTGGCCAGTCGAACCGCATCAATCAAAATCTTGGAAGTATTGGTTTTGGGCGAACGTTGAGTGTTTTAGCGAGCAGTACATTTGATGGCGTGAATGCTGCTGGCGCATTTGGGCTGGGCGTCGATGCAACCGGCATTGGCGCTGGTATTGATGTTGGTTTATTTGATCGTTCAGTTGCGGCAGACATTGGTTCACTGGCATTGGTTACAACTGGAGGCGATATTATTGTTAAGAGTGATAAGAAGACAGATATCCAGTCAGTTGCTGTAGCCCTTGCACTGGGTGGTTCAACCAGTATTGCCGGAAGTATCAGTGTTTACAGTTTGAAGGAAGGAAGCTACGCACGCATTGGTGGTGATGCGGATATCCTATCTGCCGGGAGTGTCAAAATTGATGCAGATAGTGTCGTCAACCTGAAAACTGACGCCGGTTTGGTCGGACTTTCATTTCGTACTGGTGTGGGCGCTGGTTTGGCGATTAACGATATTGAAGATACAGTGATTGCATCTGTTGAAGGAAGTATCGATTCTGGGGCTTTTATTGAAATCAGCGCTCATGGAGCAGGCGAGCTCAATGCGTTTTCTATTGGCGGAGCAGGCGCAAAGTCTTTCGCGCTTGGAGGCTCAATATCCATCAATAATATTAGCAATGTCTACAGGGCCCGGATTGATAGCTCAAACGGAATAAGTGCGGATGGTCACATTTATTTAACAGCCAATGACAATACTGTAATAAAATCAAAGGCTGGTGGGCTTGCAGGTTCCATCAGAGCTGGGTTTGGCGCCGCATTGGCAATCAATAATATTCAAAATACACTGGATGCTTCGATTGATTCGGCGGACGTGACTTCAACAACTGGTTCGATCGAGCTGGATACACAATCGCAATCCTTCATTGAAGCGATCACCGTAGGTGGCGCAGGCGCAGGTACATTTGCGCTGGGTGGTTCCATTGCGATCAACGAGATCGATAATCATTCCCGGGCCTATATTATCGGAAACTCAGTGATCACCACCGGAGGCAATCTTCTGTTGAACGTTGGCGATAACGCTTCGATTGCTGCTTATGGCGGAGGTCTTGCTGGAGCAGGCACAGCTGCTGTTGGCGCTTCGTTTGCGACGAATGATATTAACAATCAGAATCGTGCTTATATTGAAAATGCCGAACTTAATATTTCAGGAAATAATCTGTCGCTATCAGCTAACGTTAACTCTGATTTGGATACATATACGATTGCCGGAGCCGGAGCGGGCATATTTGCGCTGGGTGGCGCAGTTTCACTTAATGAAATCGGTGGAACGATTGATACACATATTCTCAATTCTGAAGTGAATGCTGCGAATGTTGCTGTCAGTTTAAATTCCAGCGATAATTCTTTGATTGATGCGAAAGTTGCGGGCGCATCAGGAGCGGGGGCAGTTGCTCTAGGTGTAGGCTTTGCAACCAATGAAATAGCAAACACCATAAGAGCGTACATCGATAGCGGCAATTGGGATGTGCAATCGATTGCGGTGACCGGCTTGGAAAACGCAGAAATCAACGCAATTAGCATAGGCGCGGCAGGCGCTGGTGGAGTTTCAGTTTCTGGAGCTGTTAGTATTAATGAAATCGGGAACCAGTTAGCCGCCTATGTTGAAAAAATAACAGTTTCAGCCAGCGGTGATGTTTCGATCCTGGCTCAGGATACTTCGACTTTTTCATCGATTACTGCACAAGTTGGAGGCGGTGGTGTTGCTGGTGTCGGAGGCGGCGCGTCTTACCACGAAATAGCGAACGATGTTTTTGCTTACATTCATGACTCAAATATAACTACTAGCGGAAGTGTTCTGGTACAGGCGAAGTCATTGACCACTGTAGAAACAGTCACTGCCGGAGCAACTGGCGGTGGTCTGGCAGGAGTTGCTGGTTCAATTGCCGTCAACAGTATCGAAAACGAAGTAGAAGCGTACATTCTGGACTCAACTATTGATGCCGAAGCAAATGTCTTGGTATTTGCTGAGTCAGATAACGTTATCAAGGTTCTGGCGGGAACCATTGGAGTTGGCGGAGTTGTTGGTGTAGCTGGTACAGTTACGGTGAACACATTTGAGAGTGAAACATTTGCCTTTGTTAAGAATTCCAGTGTCAATACTCGTGGCAATGGAGCCGGAATTCAGATCCCACGTTGGGATCCGGATACCGGAGTCAGAGTAAATGAAACTCTGAACGGTTTAGCAGTCATTGCCAGCTCAGTGCAACGACCCGATAACAATAACGATTCACTCATCGTTATGAATGGCGCTGGTGGCCTGGTCGGTGTTGGTGGCATGGTGCCAACGACAAAGATGAATGATAAAGCAGATGCCTCTATTTCAGCATCAACTATCAACTCGGATTCAGACTATGGGGCTGACGTTGTTGTGCGAGCTCATTCTGATTTAAATTTGAGCATTGTGGCAGGAGCTTTTGCCGCTGGTGTAGTAAGCCTTGGTAAAGTGGTAAATCGCACTGGTATAAGTGGTAGAACACGAGCCTTCATCTCCAACAACGATGAAAGTGGCAGTGATTTAAATCCGTCAATTTCTCAGGTATACGGAACGAATATCGAAGTCAGCGCTGTTTCCAATGAGGAAATAAAGTTGGCGCTGATCAATGGTTCTGGTGGACTTATCACTGGAGCAGGGACTGCATCCATCGTCGACATTGACGCAGATACCGATGCTTTTATTCGCGATTCCGATCTGTACTCATTGGGAGATATTGCAGTTATTGCAGATGACATTGCTTTATTGGAATCCTATGTAGGTACTCTTACGGACGGTTTGAAAAGCGTGGGCGCTACTGTATCAACGAATACGCTTCAGAATACCATACAGGCTCAGGTAATTGGAGGACGTTTGAATGCGCTGGGCTCAATTATTGTTTCCGCAGATAGTAGTGAAGATGTGGATGTCTTCTCCGGAACCGGAAGTCTTGGAGGCCTTGCTTTAGCAGGCACAGTTTCAGTTAACCGCGTTGAAGTAACAACCGAGGCGATTGTTCAGAACGGCTCACGTGTATCGCTATTTAATCAGGACAGCCCCTATCAGCAAGGCGGTACGCTTGCGCCTAGCTCTGCTCAAAGAGTCCTTATAAATGCCAAAGATGTTTCCAGTCTGGAAGGCATTACAGGAACTCTTGCCAACGGTGCAACTGGTGTTGGGGCATCCGTAGACGTAGGTACAGTAAGTAATCGCACGGTAGCTATCGTGGGTGTGCAGACGATAATTTCAGCTGCTGGAGATGTCTCAGTATTTGCTGAAGGTGACCGATCCATCGATTCTACAGTAGTTGCCTTTGCCGGTGGCTTAATTGGTTTGTCCGGCGCAGTCTCGATACAGAGTTTGGGTGAGCCTGCTCAAGGTTCGGCAAATGACGAGTTTGATCGAACCGCTCAAAACGATTCCAGCACAAGTCTGCGCAGTCAGACAAACGCCGCATGGGAAACTTCTGACCTGAGTAGAGCAGTCGACCATCGTCGTAATATCAGTGAAGGAGAATTTAATCTAGTCGATGAGGCCTCGGCGACTGTAAATGATTTTGGTGCGCCAACAGTTGCAAGTGTGACCGCGGCAATCAACAGTGATGAACGCATCACTTCAGCTTTCATCGACGATGCTGAAAATGCTGCGGAAGGCGCTGTGATTATTTCTGGCGGCGCTATCACTATTGAATCCAATCATCACTATAATGTTGATCAGGTGACTGGTTCTGTTGCCTTTGCAGAGGCTGGTGCGGCAATAGGGGCTGGGATTAGTATTACAGAAGTTGATAACACGGTGGAGGCGTATGTTGGAAACTTCGCACAATTGGACTCAATTGGCTCAATAAACATTCAAGCTAGTGACCAGGAGAGTAGTGGAAGCACCCAGGTGAAATCAATAGTTGGCGCAGCAGGTGGTTCCTTTGCGGTAGAAGCAAATATAGGTCATCTGGAATTAAAAAGTAAAACAACTGCACGCCTAAAAAATGATTCAGTGATACGGCGTTCGGATTCAGTAAATATCTACGCAAATCAAAGAGCTGATATAGATGTAGATGGGATCGGTCTTGCTGGCTCGTTTGTTGCTGCTGTTGGGGCTTTGGATTTGAAGGCTGAGATAGATGCTGATGTTAAAGCAGATATCGGAGATCGGGTAATATTCGGAACTCCAGATCAATCTATCCGTTCTTTGAATGTTGATGCGACCAGCAATAATATGGCAGATGCCAGTGGAGTGCTCGCAGCTGGAGCTGCGTTTGGAGCTATCGAATTTGGAAACACAGTTACTAATGTGGATGTTAATACACTATCATCCGTTGGTGACACTGATGTTATTGTAACTGGAGATTTTAACTTACATTCAGTTTCTGAACAGGGAGCAAGTGCAGAGTTGGATGGAGTCAATGTAGCTTTAGTTAGTGTGGGTGTTCTTTTGGCGGATGCAGAAATTTCGGGGCAAACCCAAGCCCAAATTTTACCTGCAGCAACTATTG
>CAZUYZ010000013.1:0-4013 GCA_964624365.1 uncultured Puniceicoccaceae bacterium | reverse complement strand
ACAGGTATCTGCTTCGTTCATTAATTCAAAACGTCTGCGTCAATCCTGTTTATCTAATCAATAAGACAATTCACATTTACATTCCCCATCTGAACGAATATCCGAGACCTACGAAAAAGTCCTCTGCTTCGCTGTTCAATCCAGCACCGGCAGAAAAGTCCAACTGCGAATTTTCATTGATCAAATAAGCCCCGCCACAATCGAACAGAAATGGAGAATCGTCAGCGCTCAGTCCAACTTGTCCGTAAAATTCTGTGAAAATGCTCAATCGCTCTGTAACCGAGTAGCCAAGTGATAAGGTGTAAAGACCGGAAGACTGCGTTGTGTGCCGCCCGTTGGTCTTCTCTGTTGTCGCCAGACCAAGCCCCAAATTATAAGTCAGGGAAAATTCGTCTGTTAGCACATGCGTGGATGCCAGCAGGAAATTTGGATCAAATTTGTGAGAGGTAAGATTATCATTACCCCAAGGTACTGTTGTCTGCACAATGGCAGCCATTTCAGGCTTGTTAAAAGACTCCTCTCCCCGGGCAATAGAATACTTGAACCCAAGCAGGCCGTCATTGCCTCCGGAGGCCGAATCGGAGTCCAAATAGCCACCCCAGCCAAAACGCAGTTCCCAGTCTTCAATGACGCCAAAGCGAAAAATGGTTCCACCGTATTCAGTACCTTTTTCAGCATCCGCATCGTTAAAGACTTTAATGCCAGCCTCCAGCTGAGAGAGTCCGGGCGCCATTACCGCGCTGGACTCACTTGCCCCGGGACGATCCGTTACAAGCGGGTCGGCAATTACAAGAGAACCTATACTGCACAGAAATGAGCACAGGACGATTAATTTTATCTTTAATTTCACAGTTTTAAACATTCAAGTCTGTTACAACATTTCGTCAAAAGTATATTTACGGACACTAGTGATTCGGTTTCTATAAGTGCTTTACATAAAAATATGGACAACTCGACACAAAACCCATTCGACTGGAAGACTGCCATTCAGGAAACTTACGAAAAGGTTTTTTACAACATTGTTGAATTTGCTCCTCAGTTTGTCGGGGCGCTCGCATTGCTTGTTGTCGGCTGGCTGGTTGCCCGCTTCCTGCGTATAATAACTAGGAAAACCATTTCCCGCCTGGATGCTTTATTTCAGAAAGTAACTTACGGAAGCAGCATCCATCAAGAAAAACTCAAGGAATCCTATGCTTTAATCATCGGTCAAGTAGTGTTCTGGACGGTGATCATTTTCTTTGTTTCCGCTAGCATCAACCTAGCCGGCTGGAATCTGTTCTCAGGATGGATGAACAACATCGTGGCATTCCTGCCCAGCCTGGTGACGGGGCTGCTGATCATTTTGAGTGGTTTCTTGCTGGGCAATGCCATCCGCTCCATTACGTCGACAGCAGGTCAAAACGCGCGAATTCCCCAAGCCGACATTCTGGCTCGTCTGGCACAGGGGTTCATTTTCTTCAGCGCTATCGTCATTGGCATAGAGCAGATTGGCATCCATACGCAATTCCTCACCACAGCCCTTATTGTCATCATCGGGGTGCTTTTGGCTGGCGCTTGTCTGGCCTTTGGGCTGGGAGCCAAAACGGTTGTGTCCAATATAATCGGTGCACAATATATACGTAAGCAGTGTCAGGTAGGCGATCATATTCGTATTCAGGATTATGAGGGCGATGTGCTGGAAATTCAAGATACCTGCCTTATTCTAGACACTGGCAACGGCAAAGCGGTTATCCCCGCTCATCTTTTTCAGGAGCAAGTTAGTGTAATACAGATAGTAGAAGCATCTCCGAGTGATGGTTCGCCTGATAAAAGTGGAGGCACACCATGAGTCTACAAAAAATATCGCTTAGTCTGGCCTTCATCGAATCGCGCCCGGAAGTAGCTGCACGTCTTCTTGAACAGCATAACCCTGAAGAAATAGCCACCTTTATCGAGGAAATTCCGCACACCTACACTATACCCTTACTGAAATACGCCTTGCCTTCAAGATCCGCCCGTTGGCTTGCTGCGCTCTCTGTGGAAAATTCTACCGGGCTGCTGAGTCGATTACCCGTCACTCAATGCGTTGCCAACCTTCGTTTTTTTAGTAAGACGCAACGTAAAAACATTTTGCAGAAGATGCCAACCGGTATGCAAGTCAGTTGTAAACTGCTCTTGAGCTACTCAGAGGATATGGTTGGCGCCTGGATGAGCCCCTATGTTTTAACCATTCCCCATGACGTAACAGGGGTTGAAGCTTTAAATTATATTAAAAGTGAAAATAATCCTCCGTCGGGCATAGCTTACGTTATTGATCGCAATCGCCAGTTGCAGGGACAAATACTCATTACACAACTTTTGGCGACTGACTCCAATATTCCAGTCGATTCCCTAATGACTCCATCTCCCCGACCACTGAATAGTCGCAGCCTGGTCCGACAAGCACTAGAGCGCTCCGAATGGGGCCGCCACGAAGCCTTGCCGGTAGTGAACAAAAGCCAACAGTTGATAGGCGTGTTGCGCCATCTGGACCTACGCCGTAGTAACAGAGAAAGCACGTCTGCGGCACTTAATCGACCCAACTTCGCCTCCTCAAGCCCTCCCTTCACCGGTTTAATAAGGGTGTATATGCACAGCCTAAACACACTGGGGCAGATCCTGAAAAACTGCATCAAAACAGACCTTCGCTCCTAGAAAAGCCATGACCGTGACATCACCGACAGCATTCAACCCCGTCGATTTTCTCAACAGAACATTTCTACTCGACTATCCCAGGGACGCGGCCCGCAAGCTGGCAACGATGCCTCCACATGAAGCTGCCTCTGCTATCTCAGATCAGCCCGCCTCAGTATTAGCTGCTGTCTTCGAAAAACTCAGTCACGGCGTGGCTGATGCGATCCTCCCTTATTTGCCAATCGAACAGATCGTTGACCTTTTGAGTGAGCTGGACCCGGCAACAACGACCAACCTTCTCAGCCGCCTGGATGAAAACGCGCGTAATGGCTACTTAGCGAAATTGAACAAAGCGCTGCAAGAGGAACTAAAAACCCTTTTAGAATACCCTGAGGACACAGCAGGCAGACTAATGCGTACGCGACTCATTGCCTTGAATAAAAACATCACGGCCAACGAAGCGATTGCCCAGATCAAAAACCAAAAAGTTCGGTCGCTGCACCAGATATTTCTCATCGACGACAACATGAAACTCGCAGGTCAAATCGACTTTCAACGCCTTGCTTTTGCTGAAGGTATTCAGAAAATAGACAGTATCGCCATTCCTGTAAAAGTATTCACTGAAGCGCTCGACAGCAAAGAAGTTGTCGTGGAGAAACTGAAAACGCATCGCGTTGGCGCATTGCCTGTGGTGGACTATGAGCATCGGCTTGTCGGGTCCATCGAAGGTCAGACCATCGTCGACGCATTGCAGGAAGATCTGGCGACCGACATGCAAACTATGGTGGGTGTGAGTAAAGATGAAAGGGCCTTGTCGAGCAGTTGGTTTGCCGTCAGAAAACGATTGCCCTGGTTGCAAATCAACCTGCTTACTGCCTTTCTGGCTGCTGCGGTTGTCGGCGCGTTTGAAGCCACCATTGCCAAATTTACCGCGTTGGCAATCTTGCTTCCCATCGCTGCCGGCCAATCCGGTAATACTGGCGCACAGGCTCTTGCCGTGACCATGCGGGGGTTGACCTTGCGTGAAATCACAACCAGGCATTGGTTCCACGTCACACTCAAAGAAACTGGGGCCGGTCTGATCAATGGCATCGCCACTGCCATTACGTGCGGATTGGGTGTTTATGTTTGGAGCCAGAGCTTTGGCCTCGCGTTGATTATTGCATTGGCCATGATCTCGTCGATGATAATTGCCGGCATTTCCGGCGCGCTTGTCCCCATCGGCCTGAAAAAAATCGGTCAGGACCCGGCGCTCTCATCTTCGATAATTTTGACAACCATAACCGACATCGCAGGCTTTTTATCTTTCCTCGGTATAGCCACCGCACTTTCCGGCTTGCTCGAAGCAGCTTCTTGAAACA
>CAZUYZ010000012.1:0-3841 GCA_964624365.1 uncultured Puniceicoccaceae bacterium | reverse complement strand
TCCTCAAGTCCCTTCGATAATTTTTTGAGGTATTGAGCGAAGGAAGAAAAAATAAGGACTTTGTGATCCTGCGCTATCAGTTCAGGCAGCCAGTCGAGAAAATATTGTGTTTTTGTGGAGTGCGTACTGTCCAGCGTATCTGTGAAATGATCTTCCAGGGACTCAATCAGAGCCGGATCACAGCAACATTGACGCAGGCGCAGTAGGCAATTTAGGATTGTGAGGGAGGATTGGGCGAAGCCGCGCCGCTGAATTTCAGCGCGTATTGTTTTATCAGTTGCGGCCAGGATAGTGTTGTATGCATTGCGTTCTTCGGGACGAAGCTCCAGGGGTATAAGGGTTTCTGTTTTAGGTGGGAGTTCAGTTAGAACTTCTTCCTTGGTTCGACGCAGAATAAAGGGAGCAATTTCCTGTCTCAGTTGCTCGATTGCTTTTTTGCTTAATTCACTCGAAGTAGAGGTTTCAATGGCTTTTTTCCAGTCCGAGATGCGACCGAGATATCCGGGCACAACAAGTTGAAAGAGCGAAAACAGGTCGGCCAGATTATTTTCAACAGGAGTTCCTGTGAGGCAAAGGCGCCAGTTGGCATTAATTTCCTCAATGGCCCTGAAGGTTTTGGTGCGGCTGTTCTTTGCAAAGTGCGCTTCGTCCAGTACGACTCCGTCCCAGTCAATGGTGTGGTACATATCGGTATCGCGGTGTAAGAGCGCGTAAGATGTGATGACAAGCATGGAGTTTTTGAACGTTTCGCTGTCAGTAGCTCGCTCTTTGCCATGGTGCACATGGGTCTTGAGTCTCGGAGCAAATTTTTTAGCTTCATTATGCCAGGTGCTAATCAGACTGGATGGTGCGATAAGTAGCGTTGGTTTTCGTGTGGTCGTTCGGCTGTTTAGGAGCGCTAGTGTCTGTACAGTTTTGCCCAGTCCCATTTCGTCGGCAAGAATGGCGCCGTAGTCTGAATCGATTGCCCGGGCAAGCCATGCAACTCCTATCGCTTGATAGGGACGAAGCGTTGCCTTAAAGTTATCAGGTGTAGTCGCAGCCTTTGGCAAGGGGTTTTTGCTCCATGCAATCAGATACTTAATGAGCGCCTTTGGCACGATATATTGGTAATGATCAGCAGCGCTTTGGTCAGCTTTTATCGCCAGTTGTGCAGCGATTCGTAGCGGGATGTGATCTGGCTTCAAGTCTGCCTGAACCATGATTTCCAAAAGGGCGGAAACGAGTGGGACAACTTGGCTTCCCGGAATAATAATTGACTGACGTGTGTCTTTATCGATTAGGGCGAACGTTTGTCTTTCGATTTGCGTGAGTAGGCTATCCAGTGGCAGGTCAGGCAGCGTACACAGGTAATTTCTTAGAAGTTGGACAAGATCAATCGCTTTCTGAGATGTCCGATCTTTCACAGAAAGCTTAAATGTAGAGTCTGCATTCGGTTTAAGTTCTACGGGAATGGTTTTGTTTAGGTCTCTGTCTAATAGCTGAGCGGAATCGATAAGAGTGACATCATTCGATCGGACGAGACGGATAAAGTGGTTTTTCAGGTAGTGGTCGAAGTTTTGCTCGAACGAGTCCGGAAACATGAACTCAGGTGAGTAAAGCGACAGCATGTCGGGTTTGGCGGCAGATTGTTCCGGTTTGATTCCAATGGCGGCAAGCTTTAGAATAATTTCATTCTCAAACACAGGGTCGCGTTGGATAGTCGTTAGTGTATTATTCTGGTGAATAACGGTAGTTTGCTTATTATCATCCCATGCAAAGGTTTTTTTGCCGTAAATGAATGTTAGTTCCAGACGGATGGTCTGAGCTAGAGGCAGTATTTTAGTTTCAGTCGTGGAGTTCTCTGAAGCGTGTTCCTTGAGGGTAAGTGTGGCCTGTGGTTTATCGTTGAATTCGGCAAGATTCAGTTTCGGTGGTAAGGGCAGGGACGCGTTCGGGTGACGTCGCTTTAGCTTTGAGAACCATTTGTGCGCGATCTCTATGGGCATACTTTCAGCGCGTATCCAGTCGTTAGCAGCTGTTTCGGGAGCTTCCAACGTGAGGCGACCGATTTGTTCTTTTTTCGGATTGAAGTAAGCAGGAGGCGTCGTTGCGAGAACTTCTTTCGAGTCATCAGCGATCCGTGCCTGTGGCTGTACGTTGCCCTCGGGAAAATCGCGCCAAACCAGTTCACCCGAAATATCATCACCAATTGAAAGTGCATGACCCGCGCTTCTGGACCAGAAAGCATGTTTCGTCTTCAGAATGGTCTTTAGGAAATCCCAGGAATCCAGCCCGTACAGAACAATAGTTTCATTATTATGTGTTGAGCGTGAGGACAGACCCATAATGATTTTGTGATCCAGATCACTTAGTTCTACTTTGGTCGATGGTCGTGTTGCATACTTTATATCATCCAGTGGAACCTCACCGAATGCCTCACGCTTCATTACGTCTGTGATAAACGTGGTGCAGGTGACCTCTCTATTCGAGTTGCAATCGAGCAAATAAACAAGGCGTCTTGGCATGGTAGACTAAAAAATGTATGCTTTCTGTAATTATCCCCTTCGTCGTAAGCGCGGCTATTTCAGGATTGAAATAAGTCTGGTTGAGCAGCGTTGACCTTAGGTTCAAGTCCGATGACCCGCCAGCCTCTATCCGTCAGCACACGGCCCTGAGCAGTGCGTTGCAGGTAGCCTTCCTGGATCAGAAAAGGTTCATGGACCTCTTCGAGTGTATGGGCTTCTTCACCGACCGCAACAGCCACCGTACTAAGACCAACTGGGCCACCACGATAGTTCTCAGCCATAACGCGCATGATTTGTTTGTCCATCTCGTCTAGCCCGCTTTGGTCGATCTCTAACAATTCGAGGGCAGCAGCCGCCATTTTTTGGGTGATGATGCCATCTCCACGCTGCTGCGCATAATCCCGGCAGAAATTAACCAGATTATTAGCAATTCGTGGAGTGCCACGGGCTCTTCGAGCAATTTCCGCTGTACCTGCAGTTTCCGCTTTGACATCCAATAGTCCGCAAGTGCGGTCGACGATGCCCTGAAGCGTTTTGTGGTCGTAGTAGCTTAATCTTGATTGCAATGTAAACCGGCTGCGCAGAGGCGCTGTCAGCAGGCCCATGCGGGTAGTAGCTCCCAGGAGGGTGAAGCGGGGCAAGCTGAGACGCACATTGCGAGCATTTGGCCCCTGGTCGATCATAATGTCGATACGGAAGTCCTCCATAGCTGAGTACAGATATTCTTCAACGGTTTTAGGAATGCGATGAATTTCATCGATAAATAAGATATCGCCTTCACTAAGATTAGTCAAAAGTCCAGCTAGATCGGCGGGTTTGTCAATCACTGGACCGGAGGTAATGCTCACCTGCTTACGCATTTCATGACTAAGAATGAGAGAGAGTGTTGTTTTGCCTAGGCCAGGAGGGCCACTAAGTAAAATATGATTCAGTGGCTCACCCCGATCACGCGCGGCGCCGACCATGACTTTGAGCCGTTCGATCGTTTTGGGCTGTCCTGCAAAGTCGTCAAACGAGAGCGGACGCAACATGGACTCTTCCGAGCTTACAGGTTCGGAAAGTGTCTGATCAATATATTGAATGCCAGTGGGCGTATTTTCTGAAGCTGAGGTCATAGTAAATGCAAAGTACTTAACATCGAGCATTCAACATTCAACATTCAAAATCAGACATTCACCCTAGATTCGTGAGTAGAGGTCGATGAGGTTTTATAAGATTTTGTTGTACAAGATATTGTTGAGTTGTGAAGGCGCGCCTTTTGGCGCGTCGAGTCAGCTGCTCAATGTCTTGTGGAGCAAAAGATTATGAAAGATCGTGATCTCAACTCACGAATC
>CAZUYZ010000011.1:0-4275 GCA_964624365.1 uncultured Puniceicoccaceae bacterium | reverse complement strand
TTTACCCTGCCACTATCTCTGGGATTTGCCGAAAAATAAGTCTATCGCATGTGAAAACGGCTGCGAGAAGTACAGAGAACAGAGTAAATTGGCAACGGTTGATTAATATTGCTAACTGAGTAAATAAGAGAGTATGATCCGGCCTGAAAAAACTAATTTCCGGCCAGACACTAGTTAAGTTGCGATTTTTGTTTCTTGACTAAAAATTTAAATTTGAAAGCATCCAAAATTTTCATGTCTTATATGACTGTGCCTGAAAACATACACACCGAATTCAATCGCATGTTGAGTCGTGACTCAAAAGAGATGCAACTTTCCCAGCGTGGACATGTCTTTTGGTTTTATGGATTGTCGGGATCTGGGAAAAGTACACTAGCTAACGCTGTTGAACGCAAATTGGTAGAATGTGGCGTAGTCACAAAAATCCTTGATGGTGATAATATAAGAAGTAGGCTAAACAAAGATCTCAGTTTTTCTGATGAAGACAGGAGTGAAAATATTCGACGCATAGCTGAAGTTGCTCGCCTGTTCCTTGATGCGGGAATTGTTGTATTGACCTCATTTATTACGCCCAAACGTGAACTGCGCTCGTTAGCTGCTGAGATCGTGGGTAGTGACGACTTTACTCCTATTCATGTTCAGGCATCGTTCAAAACTTGTGCTGATCGTGATGTCAAGGGTTTGTATGCCAAAGCAGCAGTTGGAGAGGTCGCACAATTCACCGGTAAGGATTCGTCTTTTGAAGTGCCAAAAACAAACGATCGAGACTGGATTGTTTCGACGGAGTCACAAACTGAAGAGAATGCAGCTAATCAACTTTTTAATCGTTTTTTGCCATTAGTCAAAAAAGACAAATGATCTGCCTATACACATAACTAAATTATGCACCTAGATTACACAATCAATCATCTCAAACAGTTGGAGTCCGAAGCAATTTTTATTCTTCGAGAGACTGCTGCGCAGTTTGAAAAGCCAGCTCTGCTCTTTTCCGGCGGAAAAGACTCGATTGTTATGGCACATCTTGCACGCAAAGCTTTTTGGCCTGCAAGAATACCATTTCAGCTTCTGCATGTTGATACAGGTCATAATTTCCCGGAGACGATGGAATTTCGTGACAAATATGTTGCTGAAATTGGCGCTGAACTGGTAGTAGGTTCTGTTCAAAAAGCAATTGATGAAGGCAAAGTTGTTGAAGAAACTGGGCCTCGCGCCAGCCGTAATGGTCTACAGACAGTGGCATTACTTGAGGCTTTGGAAGAAGGCAAGTATGATGCGGCCCTCGGGGGTGGTCGTCGCGATGAAGAGAAAGCGCGGGCGAAAGAGCGGTTCTTTTCTCATCGCGATGCTTTTGGACAATGGGACCCCAAAAATCAGCGACCGGAGCTATGGAATATTTTCAACGGTCGAAAGAAACATGGTGAGCACTTTCGAGTTTTTCCCTTAAGTAATTGGACGGAAATGGATATCTGGCAATATATCAAGGCTGAAGAAATCGAATTGCCAAGCCTTTATTTTTCGCACGAGCGTGAATGTTTCACGCGAGACGGAGTTGTCATGTCGAAGAGTGAATTCATAGAATTGTTACCCGAAGAAAAAATTGAAAAGATGATTGTTCGGTTTCGTACTATCGGTGATATGACTTGCACTGGTGCGGCATTATCTACGGCTAGTAATATTGACGATATCATTGATGAGGTAGCTGCTGCTCGCCAAACTGAACGCGGTACACGTGCTGACGATAAGCGCTCTGAAACGGCTATGGAAGATCGCAAAAAAGAAGGCTATTTTTAGGACACTTCAAAAAAGCAAAACAAACTTAACCAAAACAACTTTTTTAGAATAATGAGCGAAGACACTACTTCAGGTTATTTAGACATGGATCTACTCCGTTTTACAACAGCAGGTTCGGTCGACGACGGCAAAAGCACACTGATTGGACGATTGTTGTACGACAGTAAGGCTATTTTCGAGGATCAGATTGAGGCTGTGGAAGCAAGTTCCAAAGCGCGTGGTGATGAAAACGTAAATCTTGCATTACTGACAGATGGGCTTCGTGCAGAGCGCGAGCAGGGAATTACGATTGATGTGGCTTACCGTTATTTTGCGACGCCAAAGCGTAAGTTTATTATCGCGGACACGCCCGGGCATACTCAATACACAAGAAATATGGTTACAGGAGCCTCAACAGCCAATTTAGCCATCATACTTATTGACGCCCGCAAAGGGGTTATTGAGCAAACATGTCGACACTCCTTCATCGCCAATTTGTTGCGTATTCAGCATGTCGTTATTTGCATTAATAAAATGGATCTCGTGGATTGGGATGAAGCTGTTTACAACAGGATTGTAGAGGATTTTAAGACTTTTGCGTCACGACTCGATAACATCGTCGATGTAACATTCATACCTGTAAGCGCTCTACTTGGTGATAACATCGTAGAAAAGTCTGAAAATACTCCTTGGTATGAGGGACCTACTCTTTTGTATCATTTAGAGACGGTTTATCTGGGTGGTGATGAAAACCACGTCGAAGCCCGTTTTCCTGTACAATGGGTCATTCGTCCCCACTCCGAGGAGTATCATGACTTTAGGGGCTTTGCAGGGCGTATTGCGGGAGGCGTTTTCAAACCAGGTGATGAAGTAACTGCACTGCCATCTGGATTTACTTCTTCAATTAAGTCAATTGAATCCATGGATGGCCCTCTTGGGGAGGCATTTGCTCCAATGTCTGTATCAATCACATTAAAAGACGAGATTGACATTTCGCGAGGTGACACGCTGGTCAAAGCAAACAGTCAACCAAAACCAATTCAAGATATTTCGGCAATGATCTGCTGGTTTTCCTCTGAAAAACAGTTGACCGGTCGGGGAAAATATATTCTTAGACATGCTACTAAGGAGGTCAAAGCCATCGTTACAGAAGTGTGTTACAAGGTGAATATCAACACGCTCCACAAAATTGAAGACGATAAAATGTTCAGTCTCAATGATATTGGGCGTGTCGAAATCCACACATCTGCGCCTTTAGTTGCAGACGAATACCGGTCTAATCGAACTACGGGTAGCTTTGTCCTGATCGACGAACTAAGCAATGCCACAGTTGCTGCTGGCATGATTGTGTGAGCTCGTAGAACGTCGAACGGTATTTGCAGGTATTTTGGTGCTCCCGTTCGTCAAATTTTCAAGTTCTGTCGAGTTGCACAAATGAAGCGTTTTCACAGTCATCCCATAGGGATGCTAGAACGATAGCAAGCCTTAGTCTTTAAGGGTACTGTAGGTTAATTGATGAAAAATGTCAGAATTGAAAAGAGGCGATTTTTTGCATTTATGCCATGTGCTGTCCCGTAGAATTATGGGGCAAATCCCGTCAAGTAAGTCTGTTCAGGCTGACTGCACAATTCGTCACTGTCCACCTGCTGTCCCATAGAATCGCAACAGATCGCTCAGGTCAAAACGATCCCAAACCACGCTGCGAATCATTGTAAATAAACGCGTAAAGCTGTGAGGACAGGCAGAGTTCCAGGAATGAAAACGCAGCAGCACATACAGCAATAGAGCTGACCAGAGTTGCCAGCGTATTGCCTGCTTAGATTGGCCAAGGTTCCGACAAGACCGGGCACAAAGTGAACCGGACCATATCACAGATTTGCAGCGTCTGCTTGATCTGTTTGAAGAACACTTCGATGGCCCAGCGGCTTTTATACAAGTCACAGATGCTCGCTGGTGACCACTGCAGATTGTTAGTGATAAAGACCATAGTCTCCACTTTGCCATTGATTTCGACCTGCGCTTCAATGCGCCGCAGGCGCTGTGGATACTGCGCCCGGCTTTTGGGCACAGTAAGGGTGACTTCGTCGTCACGCAAAATGTTGCCTGCTCTGTTTCTGATTCTCTTTCGACACACTCGATAAGCCATATTGTCTTTGGCGCGGCTGACCCAAAAGATACCACGCTGATCCAGTGAAAAGAGATGCTCAAAGTGAACGTAGGCTTTGTCGAAAACGACGATTTCACCGGCTTGGAGTCCTGCACACAGACTGACCATGCGGGTATTGTCATGGTGAGCGGCTTCTTCGATTACTGCAAAAGAGGGCAGAAAGCTTTGCAGGTTTAGACGCAGGTGCAGCTTTGCCGCTGCTTTAAGCCGACGGTGCTTGGCCTAATCCATACAGTTGGCCACCAAAGCAATCGTGCTGGAATCAATTGCGTGAATCGTACGCTTGAAGCACCGCGGCAAGTCCTTGTAACGACCGGCAGGCCCGAAGCCGGGAAACT
>CAZUYZ010000010.1:0-4669 GCA_964624365.1 uncultured Puniceicoccaceae bacterium | reverse complement strand
ACACTGGCGCCGGGTCAAACGACTACTCGAAAAGTTTATGTGCAGGTGCCTTCGCTATATTCAGATGAAGCTCTTCAAATTGCGGCACGAGTCCTTACTGAAGATAAAACGGATGATATACGTCCGGATAACAATATGAAGGCAGTTTTTTTTAGACCAAAGCTACAATAATCCTCGGATTACTTTTGCAGGACTCATCAGTGTAAATCGTATGAAAAAAACGCTATCAATTGGCTGGACAACGGTGAATTCAGAAAAGGCTGCGGAATCACTGGCACGCGAGATAATTGAACAAAAACTCGCGGCCTGTGTGCAGATTGATGGCCCAATTCATTCGATTTACAAATGGGAAGGTATTATTCAGTCTGAGCGCGAATGGCGACTGATGATCAAATTTTCTTCCAGGCAAAGCGAAAAGCTCAATGTATTTATAGAAGATAATCATCCCTATGGAGAACCGGAGTGGGTTGTATTGCGCGCTGATCAAGTTGCGCCCGATTACTTGAAATGGGCTTTCGGGCAAGATGGATGATAGCGGTAGAGTATCGATAAGATATCGAAGTTCTTTGGGCATATGAAGTCATTGCTGAAGAGACACAGTTTTCCACTCTTACTTTTTGCGGTTCTATGTCTTGCGGTTGTTTTTCCAGAACCGGCAAGTTGCGAAAGAGGTTCTTTGAGCAGTGCCTGGCTAGCAAGTTTGAGTGTAGCAGTTATTTTCTTTCTCCAAGGGTTATCTCTGCCAACTCAACATCTAGCCACAAGTTATCGACCACTCCGATTGCATGTGTTCGTTTTGTTCTGGAATTTTATAGGATTTCCAGTGACTACCTTTTTGCTATTTTATCCTTTGACTCGAGTGTTGCCTAAAGAGCTACTTATCGGCTTTGGTATGCTGGCATTTTTACCGACAACGACTGCATCTGCAACCGCATTTACAGCTATTTCGAAGGGGAATGTTGCTAATTCAATTGTCTCGTCTGTCCTTTCCAATTTACTGGCGATTTTTGTAGTACCCGCAGTTTCAGTCATTTACTTCAGACTGGAGTTTTCAGTGCAGGTTCCTCTGGGCAAAGTTTTGCTTGGTCTGATCTGTCTGCTACTTGCGCCTGTACTTTTTGGCCAGATCATCCAAATAGTTTTTAAGCTGGACACCGATACAGTCACTAAATTTGCCAGGCAAACAAGCGCAGGAATTATTTTATTCATCGTGTATCTTGCCTTTGCCAAGAGTATTAATTCAGAAATATCTGAAACGCTATCGATTGGTTTGTTGATAGTCACCATTTTTGCTACTGTGTTTTTGCTTTTGGTAACGAGTCTACTCGCATGGACTGGTACAAAATGGTTGAAATTAGACGCGCCTCAAAGAAGAGCTGCATTTTACTGTGCTAGTCAGAAATCGCTAGCAACAGGTTTGCCGCTAATTTCCTCGGTTTTACTGGCAGTTCCGGAAATGCAAAATATAGCAATCGTTTTGATTCCTTTGCTTTGCTTTCACCCACTACAGATGCTGCTTGCCAGTATAGTTGCACCGCATTTAGAACAAATAAACTGACAATAGTAGCCTTTGGTTCGAGTGTCCTGAAAAGTTTGAACAATCATTGGAAAGGTTTGACCGTTTTTGCTGATCAGCCCGAAGTGTCGATGGACAACAATGGCTCCGAACGAGCTTTACGATTGTCAAAGTTGATCGTCAAAAACAGTTACACCTGTACAAATGATTGTGAGTCTTGCTATAAGGCTTTACGGATCAGCAACTAACTTCCAACTTCTAACTCCTTTTAAGGTTTACCCCAAGTTCCAGGTGTAGTTTAACCCCGATTGGGAGAGTTTGTGTAGTACTGGACACACCATGTGGTAAGCCAGTACACTGAAAGATATGCGCTCGCTCGCTGAAGCTGCGCGATACGAAGTTTTACATGTTATACTACACTAGTGTCTAAGTCTACTTCTGAGGATAAAGGGATTGAAGTCCCAAATGAAAATACCGTGTGTGTGGTAGCATTTCCCTTATCGAGTCTGCTCAAATATAGCGGCAAGTCCGATTAAGGTGAGGTCTTTTACAAACAGACTTTTTTGCTCCCATTTTCTGATCAGATTGGCGGTACTGCCACCAGTGGATAGGACGATGGGCTTCGAACTATTGCGGTGTTTCAGTTCTGCAAAAACTTTTTTGAGCAAGGCCTCCAACATTCCGGAAAAACCAACAGCAACACCGAGTTGCATCGCATGTAAGGTAGATTTGCCGATCGCGCCTTCGACTTGTAGCAAGTCACTCTCATCAAGTTTGGGCAGTAACGCGGTTTGTTCATGTAAGTAGCGTGTCATCATCTCAAGGCCAGGTGCTATGATTCCGCCTTCATAACCTGCGTTGGAGATGATATCGAGTGTTACAGCAGTTCCCATGTCAATGATCACCGCAGGGACGCTGTAGTACGTCTGTGCAGCGATTGCATTTGCCAGACGATCCTGTCCAATTTCTTCGGGTCTGGGATAGGCGAGTTTGAGACCTTTACAGTTGGTGTGCGTGAGATGGAAAATGGGGAGATTCGTCAACCTAAGATAATTGAGTAATGGCTCATTAAACTTTGGAACAACCGAGCAAAAAGAAATACCATCGGTTTTAGGGAAAAGGTGCTCAAATGCTTCACGAAATATTTGCGAAAGCTTAGATTGCGATGGGTTCGTCGGAAAATGACCGGACTCGGTAACCGTTTGCTTCTCTGCAATTCCGTAGTGAACGCTTGTGTTGCCGACATCGATACACAAAATTTTCATAATACTCATCAGTGTTGTTTCTTCAGAGTCACTTCGCCAGAACGAATTGAAACGATACTACCATCAGCTTGCTCCAGCAGAAGCGCCCCGTCAGTATCAATTCCACAGGCGATGCCTATTGTTTCCTGATTGTTTTGGTAAACTGTGACATGCTTTTTGGAAAGAGCGTTCAATGGTTCCCAGGCTTCGGTTAAGGATTCAGCAGAGCTGCTGTCGGTGCATGTTTCGTAGGCGCGGTAAATTGCCTGAATCATTTTGGCCGTAAGTTGATTGAGTGGTATTTTTTCACCGCAAATTGCGTAGAGGCTCGTGGCGCTACTGCGAAGCTCCCCGGGGAAGCTATTAGGATTACTGTTTACATTAACTCCGAGGCCAAAAGTAACACTGCGCAGAGAATCTCCGTCCATCTTTGATTCGGTCAACATACCTGCGAATTTTCGGCCATCACAATAGAGATCGTTGGGCCACTTTATTTGTATAGGTACTTCCAGGATATACTTCTGTAATTCACGGCAAATGTAAATGCCGGCCCACAGAGTGAAACTTTGTAGTTTGGCTGCCGGCAGAGTGGGCTCAAACAGTACGGAAAGGTAAAGATTTTCACTAGAGGCGCTGTACCACTCGCGCCCCAAACGTCCACGGCCATTTGTCTGAGCGCTGGCGACAATTGCAAATGGGCTTTTGCGGCCATAGGTAAGCTGACGCTCAGCTTCACTGTTGGTACTGTCAATGATTGGGAAGCAGAGCATGTCAATTGGGCTGGCGATCGCTTTAAAGTAGTAGCGAAGCAACCCTATGTGTAATATTTCCGGTTCTTTGATGATTCGATAACCACGGTTACGAACAGCTTCGATTTCAAAACCCTGCTCCCGCAGTTTCGTAAGCTTTTTCCATATAGCCGGGCGAGTGATGCCTAATTTTCCAGCCAAATGGCTGTCTGATACAAACTGATCTCGAGACTTCAAAAGGCTCTCGAGCAGAATGAGTTCACTCTTACTGCAAATCGTTTCCCTATAGTCGACCGTGTTTCTGTGCATCTTAGCTGTGTTTACGAGCAGTTACAATTATAACTAATGTAAAGATTGCAGCTTTAGATTTGTGAATCGATACAAATTTTTCCGTTGCTCCTTAACTTTTTTAGGTTTAAACAGCAAAAAACGCGAAAGCTCCCCCAGTTAGAAAGCTTTTGACTGGCGAGCAGGAAGCTCAGATCATTGCCATGAGACTAGGATCGCCACCGAAGGGTTATGCCAATTGGAGCTTAAGATTACTGGCGAACAAAGTAGTCGAACTGGGAATCGTTGATTCCATTAGCTATGAAACTGTACGGCAGACACTAAAAAAAACAGCATGACCAATCGAAAGATTCAGTATTGGGTGATTCCACCCGAAAACAATGCAGAATTTACCGCCTGCATGGAGGAAGTGCTGGATACCTATGAGAAACCGTACAATTCGTCGGCGCCGGTTATTTGTATGGATGAGCAACCCGTCCAGTTGATTAAGGAGATCTGCCTACGATGCAGGCGCAATCAAAGAGGTCGTTGAGCACTTCGGACACGTGCTTATCATCGACCCGAATCCCAGAGGCGGCCCTAAGGTCGAATTACCCCGCTGATCGTCTCGACCGTTTTAAAAATCGAAGTAGTGTCGAACGAGTCAATGGCAACTTGAAGGATAATTTCGGTGGCAGATCGATCCGTGCAAAAGGAGCAGCGAAAGTGATGTGCCATTTAATGTTTGGTCTGATTGCTCTAACGGCTGCTCAACTCTACATAGCTTTTTGTTCTTTGACAGCTCCTTGCGAAAGCAAATTGACACAAGAAAGGCCTTGTGCCCTGCGTGAGCTTGGCTCCAAAAGGTCACAAATCCTATATTTCCTCAAAAT
>CAZUYZ010000009.1:0-3988 GCA_964624365.1 uncultured Puniceicoccaceae bacterium | reverse complement strand
AGAGTTGGGATGATCAGACCCAGACCGGCTTGCGTGTGCAACTTGTTTACGATGAAGCTGGACGTGGCGATTTGGAACTGATTACCGATCCAAACGGCACCCGGTACGACTTTACCTACTATTCGAATCCGTCCTTAAAATATCAGAAATACTATCGGTTTATGGAAAGTTTTGTGGGTGAGGGTTGCTCGGATTGTTCCAAGCGCTGGCTAACCTACTCTACAAGCAATACTGGTATTGCCCGGGTTAGCAAACAGGTGCAGGGGCCAGACAAAAACAATCCGGTCGGTGAAATCGTCGAAGTGACAAATTATGCTGCAAACTATACGGATGTGCGTTATACTGTAAAAGATTTTGGTGTGGATGGTGTGCAAATTGGGTCAAACCGCTATCGCTATGAACGTATTCAATTTGTAACCGATGCTTATGGGAAAAACCGTGTCGATCGAAAATACATCAGTGAAGATACCAGCTACACCACAGAAGATCTGGATGCACAATTTACTTTCTATAACAACAACCCATCCTCTACGGATTATCACGGGGCTGGTAAGGAGTATTTGGCTGGTCGTATCAAAACAGAAATTTTGCCAAACGGCTCCCGGATCGAATACGACTACGATAGCAGAGGCAACCGCCTTCGTGAAGCCCAGTGGGTGGACGCTTCCGGTTCCCGAAAGCGTGTCCGTGAAATGCAATATGATGCTAATAATAACCGCACTCGCGAATCTACTTCTTATGAAGAAGGTGGCACTTTGGCAGGAACCCAATTCACCACCGTTTACGAATACGACGGATTGAATCGACTGACTGCCGAGAAGCAGGTGAAAAATCCGGAAGCGTCGGAGGCATCCTGGGAATACATTACTCGCAGTTATACCTACATAGGCAACAGCAGCCGTATGCTTACAGAAACGGCGCCAAACGATAGAATAACTCAATTCGAATATTCGGATACCGACAGCAATCCGGCCAACGATACGACTGCCATTTACCTGGTAACGCGCATGTTTGATGTTGCCAACCCCGCAGATGAGGAGCGCTACACCTACGATGGCAACGGTTTTCGCGACAGTATGACTAACGCTCTGGGACAGACTTGGTTTTATGTGAACGATAATCTCGGTCGTGTGCTGACCGAGATTGATCCTTTGGGTTATCAAACAACGTATGAATACACGCCTGACGGTTCGAATATTGCTTCAGTGGAAATAGGTATAAAAACAGGCGAAGTAAGTCGCAAAATGGTATATGACTATGATGCCCTTAGCCGCCGCAATCAAATCAGCAGGGTCGATGATGCCGATCTTGAAATCCCACAGCAGAAACAAAGCTACGACAATGAAGGGCGTATCATTCAAACACAAATGGTAGTGACTGTTGACGATGCGGGCATGCCAACTGAAGAAGTCGTGATGAATCAGAACAGCTACAACGTGCGTGGCTGGTTGCAGTCAACCACAACGCCGCACCCCGATGGCGATGTGACTGTTCAGTACGAATATGACGATGCCGGACGTATGACGGCAATGGTTCAGCCAACCGAAACTGGATCGGTTCGCACTGAGATGACTTATGATGGTCTAGATCGCGTTGTCGCCCGTACGGAAGCAGTAAGCACAACGTTGCAACGAGCCATGAGTTATGAGTATGATGTGTTGGGAAATGTTATCCAAATCACTTATTCGGGTGATTTTGACGATTTTACCGAAGCATATCAGGAGGAGTTCATAACGCGTTATTACTATGATGGTCTGGGGCGCCAAGTCGGTATTAACTGGAATCCAGAAAATGCTGCACCGGACGCAGATGGTGCACGAGAATTTCCTATGCTGATGAACTATGATGATATGGAGAATCTGACATCTCAAACCGATGGTAATGGCAATACTACGGTGTACAACTACGATGATGACGATCGTTTGGTTGGAGTTAATTGGAATTTTAATTCTGATGCGCCGCTTACAGACTACGCAGGTGAATTACCACAAAAGATGGTCTATGATCTATTAGGTAATCTACTCTCGCAGATGGATGGCGAAGGTAACACAACGTACTATTACTACGATGCACTTAATCGTCAGACACATATTTCCGTGCCGCAGCCTGCTGGACAGACATTGACCGGCAACTGGTGGGAAATACCTGCAAATGTTCTTAACGAATCGACTTACAACGCCTTTGGTCAAACACTTACGACCAAGCCTATTCTGGCCGAAAGTTATGTAATAAATAGTGATGTACTGGCAACTGTCCAAGCGGAAACATCTAGCGTCTACGATCGTTTTGGTCGTGTGAAGAGTACGACCAACTTGGATGAACTCACCGTAATCTACGCCTACAATAATCTAGATCAGGTAACATCAATGACCTACCCCGAAGTAAATTTCGGCGATGGTGAAACGACCTTTAGCAACACTTACAATTCCACCAATCCACAGTTGCTGGACTCAACTACTGACCGTGCGGACAACACTACAAATTTCACCTACACCATTCGTGGGCTACAGGAAACAGTGACAACCTCTCTGGGAGCAGTGACCACCTATTCGTATGATGATCTCGGACGCCTTACAAGTGAAAGTACAGATATCGATTTGGATGGTGCTGATGATACAACCGAATACACTTACGATCAGTTCGATCAACTGGAGACAATTACTTTCCCAGATCATGTTGCGACTACAAATGAGCGCAAACAGACCCAAACCTATACGAAATACGGTCAGTTGGATACGCAAACCGGAGCCGAGACCTATAATGTCGATTATGACTATGATTTGGCGGGTAATCAGACACACATAACGACTTACTATGGCTCTGCTGGAACCGAAGCAACTACTATCTGGCACTACAATTCACGTAATCAATTGGAGCGCAAAGAGTATGCTGACGGTACCGACTACGATTATACTTATGATGATTCAGGTAATTTGCTGACACGCATTGATGCTCTGGAACAGCAAACTAACTATTTTTATAACGAATATAATCTGCTCAAAATCATCGATTATCCCAACGATGGTGATGTTCAGTATGATTATGACGCACTGGGGCGTCGCACGTCTATGTACGAGGACGGCACAACCGATATTAATGGTGCTTACTCTGGCGGAACCTTAACAGAAGAGTGGTATTATTACACAAGTAATCGTTTGTATTTAAACAAACAGTATACTAGCGGCTATCAACTTGCCTACACCTATACCGATGAAGGGGAACGGACAGCGCGTACAGTCGACAGAATTACTGGCGGTGATGCTTGGGTGCTGACCTATGGCTATGATTTCAGTGGCAGGATGGCGAGTATTCTCGACCCTCAGATCAGCGCTACTGCATTTGAATACACCTACAAATCAAACAGTAATTTACTGGAAAATCGAATAAACCCTAATGGATCAAAGGTTTATCAAACTTATGATGTTCATGGTCGCCTGACTTTAATTGCAACTCAAAGCAATAGTGGTACTGATCTGGATCGTCATGTCTATACTTACAATAAAGCTGGCTTGCGCAAGGATCAGGCACTGCTAAATGGTACCATACGCAACTATGACTATGATGAGCGCCGTCAGCTTACCAAAGCAGACGACGGCTCAGCCAGGTTTGATTTTGCGTATAAGTATGATGCCATCGGCAATCGTCTGCGCTATGCGACTGACGGCGATCTAAGCGATGTCGAATCAACCGATACCACCTATACCCCCAATAATCTGAATCAATACGAGTCCTTCAAACTTCAAACTTCACCCCTTACACTTCCTTCCTACGATGCCAATGGTAGTTTGACTGGATTAAGCGGGACTACGTATCTTTGGGACGACGAAAATCGCTTGATGGAAGTTTTCAATGGGATGCGTCGTACGGTTTCGACTTATGATGGCTTAAACCGGAGGATAAAGCGGCAGGAATATACTGGAAGTACTCTTACGGATACCATCTACTATGTGTATGATGGCAATTTGCCGGTGTTGGAGATCGGTCAGGG
>CAZUYZ010000008.1:0-18855 GCA_964624365.1 uncultured Puniceicoccaceae bacterium | reverse complement strand
GGATCAGCAGCCATCGGCGCAGGTCTTGTTGGAATTGGCATTAGTGGTGCTGGTGCAAGCTCCGAAAACCGAATTGCCGTCAATGCAGTTGCTGCGATCAACGGTGACGGTAGTACGCGAATCATCGCAGATCAAATCACTGTAAAGACACGTGACACTTCTACTATTATCGCTAACGCAGGTGCTGCATCGATTGCTGCTACCTTTGGGTTTGTGGGCGCTTCGGTGTCCGTTGGTGCGGCGATTGCTGTGAATGCAATTGATAGTATCATCGAGTCTGGAATAAGTGGCGCTATGGAAGTAACTACGCGAACTAGCGACATTTTGATTGTTGCTGAGGAAACCGCTACAATCCTGTCAAAAACAGCAGCAGCTAGTGCTGCAGCTTCTCTATCTATTGGAGGCGCTGGTGCGACCGCAGTGACGATTGCCAGAAATACTATTACTACGCAGACGATTGCTTATATTGATAATTCGACAGGCGTAGCAGCATTCGGTGCGGTTGCAGTCACAGCGACAGATCTGTCGACTATTACTGCGGATATCGCTTCAGTTGCGCTGTCAGCCGGTTTGGTCAGTTTGGCAGTTGGAGTTACGCGAGTAGAAAATATAATGCGTGGTCGTACTTCGGCTCGAACTGTGTTTTCTGATATCACTGCGTCAGCTAGCCCAGGTATTACTGTTTCGGGGACTATGAACCAAACCATAAAAACTAGTAACATTGTCGGTGCTGCTTCTTATGGATTCGGTGGCGCAGGTGCAGGTGGCGTCTCCATTACTACTATGGAGGGCACAACTGAAGCGTATGCAGATGGAGGTGATCTGACTGCAACAGGTAATGATATTTTAGTCATTGCTACCTCCAACGCTCTCGCTAACCCATTCATTAGCGGGCTTTCCGGTGGGCTTGCTTCAGTTGCCACGATGCAGTCACGCTCTCAAATTGGTGGTGTGACACGGGCCTGGGCTGGTGGCGATAGCAGTATTTCGGCCAATCGCCTGGATGTGTTGGCTCGCGATACAACAGATGCAAAACCTAGCACAATCGTGGCTGGTGTCGGTGGGCTTACCGGTGTAGGCGCTGAGTCGATTACTTCCATTACCCGAAAGACTGAGGCTTATATTGCCGATGGGTCCGATATTGATACGGGTGCAGGACCAATACAGGTCGATGCTTTGTCCAATATTTCCGCAACGGCGACTACTGTTGGTGCAACGGTAGGCGCAATCAGTGTGAGTGGTCTGGTGGTCGATGTGACAGTCGCCGGTACTACGCGTGCTTATGTCGGCGACGGCGCTCAGTTGGCAGCAGGTCAACTCGATATTACCGCTACAGGCAATAACGATGTCGATGCACCTACTACGGCTCTTGGATTGGGTATTGCCGGTATTACCGGAATTGTATTGAGTGCGGTCGATACCAGCTCTGTCGAAGCTTATGTTGGTCCTGAGACAGGTACTGAAGCCGTGGATGATGATCGTCCAACCCAGGTGGTTGTCACCGAGGGCGATATCAATGTTAAGGCGACCAATAATTCCTCGTTGCTGGCCGAAGTGAATTCGACCAGTATCAGTCTTTTATTCAGTGGAGCTGCGATTAGCACTACCGCTATTGCTGAACCCACCGCACGTGTCTATCTAGGGGATGCTGCTGAAATGACAGCTAAGGGCGATATGGTCTTTGATGCTTTCGTCAATGCACATGCGATTGCCAAGGGAGCTGGTTTTGGCGTCGCTGCAGGGGTGTCGGCGAGCGGTGCAGTTGTAACGACTAGGTTTGAGCCTACAGTAGAGGCCTTTAGTGAACAAGGGGGTGCGCTCACTGCTAGCAACATTGCTTTCAATAGTAGTCTGAACGTTGACGAGGCAGGTAATGTAATCCAGCCCATGCACGAGGGTAAGCCTGTTGGACCCGCTTATGGCACAGTAAAATTGACCAGCGTCGGGCTTCTTGCCGGGGCAGCTGGGGCTATAATTGACATCACCAGTTCACCCACCATCAACACTGGAGTCGGTAGTGGTACAGTGGTCAATGCCAGTGGTTCAGTCAACGTGAAGACCGAGTCTTACCAGTTTGCCGATGCGGATGCCAAGTCAGAAACGGGTGGTATTGGCGCTGGTGTTGGAGTTATTTTGCCTACGGTGCAAGCTAGTGGTGAATTCAAGACTTACTTTAGTGGTAATATTGAGTCAGCAGATAGTCTGACGATTATCTCTGATGTGAAAGTACGCAATGATGTGCAAGGTCGTGCCGGCGGCGGCGGCGGTATTGCTGGTCTCAACTTTACGACTATCAATGCGACGACCGATCCTACCGTCAAAACGTTTATTGGAGTCGCTGCAGACATTACAGTCGAAAATGACATTGATGTCATCTCACAAGTGGAAACAAGCACCGAAGCTGTAGCGAATGCGATGAGTTTTGCCTTTGGCGCTGCCGCAGGTAACGTAACTGTTAATAGCACCAACCAACCAACAATTACCACTAGTGTCGAAAACAATGCTTCCGTAGTTAGCAACAACGGTAATGTTTCTCTTATAACGTCTCACAATTATGATGCGGATAGTAATAGTTTCCTAGCCCAGGGAGCTGTCGTGTCGACGCAGGTATTATCAGTAGCGTTTGGTGTTTCGATCGGCTCAACTTCGATTGATGCCAATGCCAATGCTAATGCCAATGCGGAAGTAGGTGCTTATGCCAGGGTGCTGGCTTCAGGAGGCACTATTTCTGTGATCTCTCGTTCCAGCAATTTTGCTGATGCTAAAATGAAGAACTCAGGAGGCGCTGCTGTAAATGTCAGTTCCGGTGACCCGACAGCCAGTGTTAACGGTTCAACCACATCTTTCTTCCGAGGGATTGCTGCTGGTGAGGATGGTAGCGCAGGCGCTGTTAATCTGGTCGTGACTGCTCAAGGTTTCGATATTGCCAATGCCGGTTCAGAGTCAAGCGGAGGTGGCATCGTTTCAGTGGGTTCTTCTGATGTTTTTGCCAGAAACAGCGCTAGTGTCAGAGCTGGTGGTGGTGGCACCATAAAAACAAGTGAAAATGTACTTATACAATCGCTCTCAAACACGGATTCAGATGCTTCATCCGCAAGTTCATCCGGAGGACTGGTTGATGTTTCCAACTTAGATGCAGTGGCTACAGCAAATCCGAATGTCGATGTTGATTTCGATGAAAATACTGTAATTGAGGCTGTTGGTGACATTACAATTCGTGCCAGCCATGGTGAAGAACCTCCGGTCTTTTCAGATGGTGTATTTAATGCCAGTATCGATGTGGATCCAGCAACTGATACGATTAGCTTTGCTGAGGAACACGGCTTGTTGACCGGTGATGGTGTCGGTTATAATCAAAATGAGCAGAGCACAGGATTGGGAGGACTCAGCGATGGCCGCGATTACAATATTATAGTTATTGATGCTCAGACCTTAAAGTTGGGTGCGCGCTTTGATTCTGCGGGTTCATCTTCGTCTGTTGAGATTAACAGAGACATCATTCGTTTTTCCAACCCTCACAATCTGGAAGATGGCGATAGGGTGATTTATTCACCGGAATCAGGTTCAGCAGCCGTTGCCGGTTTAATTGCTGATCAAGTGTATGAAGTTAAATTTGTAGATGATCTGACGATCAGGCTCATTGATCCTGCTAATGTCCCTGATCCAGCCAAAGAGTTTAGCGGCTCTTCTGTTTCGGGTAATACGATTACAATTTCAGGCCACGGGTTTGATGACGGTCAAGCAGTTACCTACCGTCAACCTGAAGCAACTATTTTTGGTGTGGTTAGTGTTACAGTAGAGCCTGCTCCGGATACTCCGGAAGAAGATTTGCCAGATAATGGAGCCAATACCATCGAGCTGAGTGATGAAGACAATATTGCTGTAGGGGATGAAGTAATTTACACCAGCGATGGTGTTGTCATTGGAGGTCTTGTGGATGGCAATCGTTACTTTGTTATTGAAGGTGTTGATAAAAATGGTGATGTGCAGCCTAACCTCATTCAGTTGTCGGCAACTGCTGGTGGTGATGCGATCGTCCTAACGCCCTCTGAGAATGACGCCGATCTCTGGGATAATCATACGCTACGAAAAATTGTCGATCAAGGTATTGGTGGTCTTACAGATGGTGTCACTTACTATGTTAAGAAAACAAATGATAATGAATTTCAATTGACCGATAGTATCGGAGGACAGGTCATTAACTTGGATGCTACAGATTCTGTAGATGCATCGGTTGTATTTACTGGAACCCACAGTATTGGCACCGAGGGTATTGATTTGACTCAAGAAGGGCTTGGCCGTCACCAATTGGTGTTGGATATTACTTCGGTTGGGAGTGGTGATCAGATTCTTGAGGGACTTGGTGGCGCCCGTGCGCTTGCCGGCGCTCCGGTTGGTAACGGTATTGTAACGGCGGCATCCAGTGCCAAAGGCGGTGGATTGGTGCGTTCTAGTAAGGTTCTTACAGGTTCTACTTCATCTCCCAGCCTTGATCTCACTATAGGTAGTGGCAGTCAGCTAACGGCTCAGAAAATTGATCTCGATGTCAATGCTCTTGCAAACCTGTCATCTACGGCGGCCAATAGCGGTGGTGGTTTGGTTTCCGTCGGTGCTTCAGGTTCTTCTGCTTCATCTGATACAGCAGGTCGCATTATCATCGGTTCGGAAAGCCGCCTTTATGCACAGGATGAGATTACAATTAAGAGTGAAACGAGACAAGGTGTTAATGTGCTGTCAGCGAGTGATGGCGGCGGTCTGGTTTCTTTTGCTGACTCGGGTACCAGCGCCAGAATAAACTTTGATTCGACGATTGACATTGGGAATAATGCTGAGGTACAGGCGGAAAACAGTGTTTTGATTGATGCAATCAGTCGTCTGTATGCAAATGTTAGTAGCAGCACAAACTCCGGCGGATTGGGTTCTGATGCAAAGTCATTTGCTGTTATTGATATCGGCTCTTCAGGCAATCGTTCTCTGACTCAGACTCGGTTGGGGCAGGGCGCAATGGTTCAAGCTGATGTTGTGGCATTGCGTGCACATGTTGACAGTATGAATGTAAGGACTCGCTCGACCAGTCGTTCAGGTGGTTTTACTGCCGATGCAAGAGCGATATCGACTATTACTGTTTATGATGATACGTCTGTGATTTTGGGTAATGATGCTGCTGTGATGGGGGCAGCAGTTACAATAGATGCATATCATAGTAATGTTTATCTCGATTCCTACTCCTATGCACGTGCTGCCGGCTTTAAAGCAGGAGTGACTTCGATCGGTGGCGCTGATTACAATAGCGAGAATACTGTGAGATCCGACAGTGATTCAATTGTCAGTGCGCTCAATTTGGTGGTTAACTCAAATCAAGATCCTACCATCAGGCGAAATGCGACTGCTGTAAAGAGAGGTCTTTTCGGGGGCAAGACTGAAAATGCAGCAGGATCTAATCTGGCACGTCGGACAATTGACTGGAACGGTAATGTAAGCTTTGTCGTTGAACCTCAGCCGATATTGCTAATTGATGCCAACGGTAATATTACGACTGCACAAAATATAACTGTTAATGGCGGGTTGGGCGAAGGAGATGCCATTGTTAGTGATGCTGTTACAGTCGATCCGATTATCAACAATTCCAGTGGTTTTGTTTTCTTTAATGTCAATGCGTTAGATATCTTTAGTTTTGCGCCGCAGGGTCTTATTACCGGAGATGGTGGCTTATTCAGCAGTGGTTCTTCTTATACATCGGCCGAGTTAACCAATTTATCAGATAAGGATTTTGTTATCGGTGATATTAATCTTACCAATGGAACAGCGGCACCTGTTATTTTTCTCAATGCAGAGGCAGTTACATTGGAATTCGATGTTGGTAATCTGCCTCCAGCAGGTACTGTGGATATAAATATTGTAAATGATGGCACGGGTAATGTGATCATTGATGGTCTAATAGATAATCCTGTTGGTTTGGTTCGTGCTAACAACAAAAAAGGAAGTATTCTTGGTTCGGGCATTGTACGTGCAAATGAAGTAGGGTTGCTTTCAGCGGGTTCTGTCGGTGAAAGCGCGAACCGATTGAAAATAGATTTGGTTGAAAGTGCAGGCCGGCCCACAGATCTTGCTGTGGAGGCCAATGATGACATCTGGCTTGATTTGACGGGTCGCTTGCGTGATATTGAACCAACTTCAGCGACTTTTTCAGGCAGTGAAATTAATTCTAATGCAGGAAATGTCGATGTTCTGATCCAATCGACTCGTAAAGAGACGACTTCAATCGGTAGCGCTTCAGGTGTCACTGTTGTTGCTGATGGCACTTCGGGCACATATATCAATCACTTCCGTCCTGATACCACCGAAGATCCCGCGCCGCTTGACTTCCGTATTTTCAACGATATCAGCCAGTTCACACTGGTCGATGCTCACTATACTTTTGAGAAAATCAGCGGTGGCACTATCCGTGTCGTTGCAGCTAACCCACTGGTCAGCGATCCGCGTATCGGGCTTGTGAGCGATACCGATCATGCGGACGATGGTTGGGTGGATATTTTATTAAATGATTCTGTTGCCCTGACTGAAGTTACCGGAGATTTACGCATTGTGAACGTGATTGCCAATGCAGGCGATGTTGCTCTGACAGCAGCCGGTGAAGGTGGGAGTATTCTGGAAATCAATGATGGTGACAATGGTACGACACCATTTATCATCGGGAATGCCATCTATTTAGATGCCGATCAAGGCATTGGTGCTGTTGATGACTTTTTGGAGATCGATTCATCCGTCCTGACTGCTGGTAACGTCTTTGTTATTGCCCGAAACATCGATGGCGTTTTCCTGACAGAGACAGCAGGTGACCTTAACTTGGATGGAGCTTCCTCCAATCACAATGATGTGGCTATTCAGGTACTGTCAGGTTCTATCTTTGATGCTGTCACTGAAGTAGACGGCGATCTGGCTGACATTCAGGGACGTAGTATAGATCTGGTGGTTACTGGTGGTGGCATTGGTACCGTAGACAATGTTGTTGAAATCCTTGGAGCAGGTCGTTTCCAGCAAAACAATTCACTACAAATTAGCACTGGCCAGCCAGAAGCAGGTCGTCTGTATACTCTGGCGGATGGAAGTATCTACCTTGAGGAGAGTAATGCCAGTGTCGATATCTTGCGTGTTGAGTCTCTTAATGGGGATGTCTTCCTAGGCGTTCGTGACACGACGGATGTAATTAACGGGACTACGGATCCGTTACCGGAAAACTTAAATATACTTGTTGGCAATGGTCAGAGCCTCGCCGGTAATAATATCATAGGTGGTATTATTCAGGCTTTGAATGGCAAAGTGGTCCTTGATATAGGTGATGATATTAACATTCCGGCAGGCGCTTTGATTAAAGCAGCTAGTGAAGTAAATATGCGTGGAGATTACGGCGGTATGCTTGGCGACGAGCGTGATGTCAATATAGGCTCGACTATTACAATTGCAGGAGATATTCAAGCTCCCACGGTATTAATTGAGGGAGGCGCTGAAATTGACTTCATCCAGTTACTCGGGACCAATGGCATTAATGCCGGAGGCACATCGACTACTCTGCAGGGCAATGTCTCTGACGACCGCTTCTTTGTTCAAGGCACACCGATTGGCCTGACTTTGGCTGGAGGCAGTGGTGCCGATCGCTATTATCTCTCCAGTAATGCAGCCAAGAGCTTGTTTACGGTACAGGGTGAGTATAATGATGGTACAGTTGATCCCTTTGATTTGCTTACAGGTGATCTGGGTGGCTTTGCCGGAGAGGTGACGATTGACATTGGAACCGGCGGTGGTGGCGGCACCCGTGACGTAATTTACGCTAGCGCCAATAGTGGGCCAGCCAATGGTACGGTGGTTGATAGCGCCGATAAGGTGACTTTGTCGGTCGATGGTATGAGTGGTCAGATTGTTGCCAGTGCGCCTGTGGGTGAAACAGGTTTCCTTCAGGTTGGCTTGTCCGACCAGGCAGATAATTTCCGGGTTAAAAGTTTAGGTTCACAGTGGGTTGCCGAGGTTTTCGGTCGCGGTGCTGACGATACGCTTAGCGTGGGTAATGATGACGATCTGCTCAATGATATCAGTGGGGTCGTTACCTTCCAAGGTGGTCCTGGTGAAGACACGCTTAATATCTATGGCGATGCTACGGCGCCAGAGGTTGTCGGCGTAGATCCCGACCAGTTGACAGGGATCGGTGTTACTGGTTTAGGCATGGGCACAAATTCCTTGTTTAGTACTCACGAACGTTTCGGGGCTGGGTACGACAATGATTTAGGTAACGATTATCCGGGCGCTATCTATTACGCCACTCGCACAATTACAAATGGAGAAAATAGTTTCGTTAGCGATGTTGAGGTCGTCAATGTCAACCTTGGATCTGGTGATGATACCTTCCGGATTGATAGTGTCTATACGTATGGGCAGACCAATATCCTGGGTGGTGAAGGTGATGATTTGCTAACAGTTGGTTCCAGCAGCACAGGTTTGAATCCCGATGAACCCGGCCGAGTAAACTTTATTGCCGGAAGTGTGCTACTGGATGGTCAAGCAGGGACTGACACTATCATTGTCGATGATTCAGGGGACGACGAGGCCAGTATTGGCAGCTACCAAAATGGTGTTCGTGGCTTAGGCATGACCGGAAACGTTGTCTTTGGTGGAGGTGAGAACAATATAATTCAACTTGGAGCGCAAGACGACATCTTTTACATTGAAGCTATCGCTGCAGGTGTAACAGCTACTTTGAAAACCGGAGGTGGTTTCGACACGGTTATCGTCGGCAGTAACGCCAGCGACCCAACAGTGGGTAGTCTCGACGCTATTCTCGGCGATTTCACAATTGAAGGCCAAGGCCCTGAAGCCAACGACACTTTATTCATTAACGATCAAAACAGTACGGTCAGTCATACATATCGCATCAGCAATGCTATTACCGGTACACGGACTCTAGTCGGCGGTGTTGAGTGGCCGGTCGATACAACAACGGTAACTCGTGAAGGTGGAGGCAATATTTTCTATCGCACCATGGAGGTGGTGACTCTCAATGCAGGTGCGGGTGATGATACTGTCGACCTGCAGGCCACGCATCGTGAACAAGATGTCACTGGCGCCAAGGCATCCAGCTTTGTTGTCAATGCCGGGCCGGGAGCAGATAGTATTGAACTAGGAGAAGCAGTGACAGGTGGAGGCCGTGATCTAAGTGGATTTATCATTGATGCAGCTGCCCCAACAGTTGATAGCGCTAAAGGTATTATTGTCCTGGTCAATGGTCAGGAAGGCGAAGATGCAGTTCACTTTTTTGACAGCGCCAGTTCTGAAGCGACCAACGTGCTTCTGGTTCAAAATAGTTTTGCTGATCTGTTCCCGGCTGCAGATTCTGCTGATGCCGATGGCATTGATGATGTACAGTTTGCCCGTTACAGTACGCTTTTAGGTGGAGACCCCAGTGGTAACTATACAACCGTAGTGCTGGATAAGATGGCTTCCATTTCACAGTTGTCTGCGAACATCAACGCTCGCGATACGATTGAAGAAATACGAGTCAGCCTTGGTTCGGGAGATGATGTTGTGCAGTTAGACGATAGCGAGTACTCTACTGATCTAACGGTTTATGGCGGTGCGGGCACGGATACCCTTAACGTTACTAATGCCACCAATTTGCAAGGCAATCGTGCTACTTTTAATGGCGAAGAGGGCGATGATTTGCTCTTCGTTGACTTTGGCGACGGTGTGGCCAACACAGGCTTGCTCTTGACCTTCAATGGTGGCGCTCATGATGGCAATGGTGATCGCTTGCAGATCGAAGGTGATGGAGCTACTACTGGCGGGCAGTTCCGCCCGGGAGGTCTTGTGCCCGGAAGTGGTTTCCTCGAACTTGGAAGTAATCAATTTGACCTGACTGGGGTCGAGCCAGTTGTCGTGTATGGTCTGCCAGACTTTAAAGTTGAAACTTCGGATGACCCCGCTGACTTATCCCTCGATGCGACTACGGTCGCGGAACTGGGACTTACTACATTGACTCTGCAAACAATTACTATTGACGGCGCAGTTAGTTGGACGCAGGAAACCAAACTGAGCCCCAACGTAGATGCCTTGGAACCACAGTATCTGGGAGCGGCCGTTACACTTAATGAATCCGACTTGCCTGTTGTGCGCAGCTCGGCCATGGCAATAGACGGTGATACTCTGGTCTTGGGCGCTCAACTCGACGGCGCCGACTATGGTGCGGCTTACGTTTACAAATGGACCAATGGTGTCTGGGTGGAAACAGCCAAACTGACGCCGAAGGATAAATTGTTTGGCGGTCAGAGTTTTGGGTACTCGGTTGCTGTTCATAACAATTACATTATTGTCGGCGCTCCTGAAGATAGCACTTACGGCGCTTACTCAGGTGCAGCTTATGTCTTTGAAAATATAGCTGGTAACTGGAAGCAGGTCGCTAAATTAGCCGCCAGTGACGCGCAGGCTGGTTCAGCTTTTGGCCTGTCAGTCAGCATTACAAATGGTTCGGCTGTGGTTGGAGCGCCAGGTGTTTATGTCGATGGCAATCAAGTTTTGGAAGCAGCGCCTGCTAGTCCTGCCGCAGGAAGTGTCGATAATAGCGATAACGACAGCGTCTATCTCTTTGAATTGGACGGCTTGAATTGGCTTGAGACAAATCGTTGGACGGATACAGGTAGTGACTTGGGGCGTGCCTTGAGCATTGACGGAAATGTTCTGGTTTTAGGTCAGCCACAGAAAAACAGCGCTGGCGAGGTTCAGGTCTATCGCAATGGCGCGACTGGCTGGATGCTTGAGAGCACTCTGACGCCCTCTGAGCCCGACGCAGATGAAGGCTTTGGCAGAGCAGTGGCTGTCGATAGTGATCAAGAGCGAATTGTTGTGGGAGCGCCTTTCTGGGATGGTGTCGATGACGATCGTGATAATCAGGGTCGAGCCTTCATTTTTGATCACTCAGTTGTTGATGTCAGTTGGTTGCGTGTGGCCCGGTTGACGGCGGATGGTGGATTACCTGCCGTGGATGCTGCCAACGAAGGCCGAGCTGGAGATCGCTTTGGATTTGCTGTGTCCATTGACGGCAGCTATGTTGCAGTGGGCGCCCCCGGTTATGATGGCAAACCAGATGACGCTGGTCCCGCAGTCGATGCGGCCATTGATGCCGGCGCTGCCTATGTGTTCCAATCCGTTGCAAGCAATGCTGCCAGCGGACTAGGGGATGTATGGGCTCGTTCTAGTGGAGCTACTGGCTCCGGACGTTTGATGGCGCAGGTTCCAGCCGGCACAGATCCGGATGCGCCTCTGGCTGATTATTTTGGCAGTGCAGTGGCTCTTTCCGGTCAACGCCTGGTTGTAGGCATTCCTGGTTTCAATGACACGGACGACAGCAGCGGAGTAACACAAATTGTGCGTGCAGATCTTGGAGCATTCCGTACTTTTGAAACCAATGGCTTTATCCCAACGCCAAGCAACGCAAACCTGAGAGCTGAAATACTCACGCAGGAGCGTGGCGCAGGGTTTGACGGCTTTGCTGAATTCACCCATTACGACGAGGCGACTCGTACTTTGTTCGTGGTGATTAAAGGTGATAATAAAGTTCTGACTTATGTGAATGAAGGTCTTTACTGGCGGCCAGGTACCGTTTTTGTCGGTGGTGCAGGAAGTCAATTTGGTGCAGACCTTGATTCGGACGGTCAAACTTTGATTATTGGAGCTCCTGGCGAAAATAAAATATATATCTATGGCATGGATAGTGAAGGTGAATGGACTGATGCTTCTCCTACAATTATTGACGGCGCACTCTATGGTGGAGGAGCTTTTGGTTCTGCTGTAGCTATTGACGGTGACAACTTTGTGGTTAGTGCGGTAAATGCGAGTTTGCGCTATTATTCCTTGGACCGCTATGACCCTGATCACGATGTAGACCTCGGCAACACGGGGGTTGTCCATAGTTTTACTCGCAGTGGTAGCAACTGGGTACGTGAGCGTTTGCTTACTCCCGAAGAAGACCAGCCATTTACCACATCTTATCCTTTTGAGCCGGAGGGTTGGAACCGCATTACGTTTGAAGGACGCGATTTCGCTGCGGGCACAGAGAATTTTGAGCTTGGCATCGGTCGACATACTCTCCCAGGCGTAGTAAATACTGGATTTTTTGCTAACGAGGTTACATTAGCTCCTTTCACCGGCGCTTACTTTTTAAATACACTTTTTTTGGGTGAAGCGATCTATATATGGGGTTATCTGGAAAATCCGAGTCCGGTCCCTGTCACGCTGAATTTAGATATGAAGGCGTACTCTGTCACTGAGGATGATCCACCAGAGATTGTAAATGTTGGAGCTAATATCTTTTCATTTACTGAAGTTATTGTTGGAACCTTGTTTGATGCTAAAGTTACTCTACAAAATTCTTTTCAGCCCTCTTCTCCGATCGAGATGTCTACGGGTGAAAACATTCCAATCGTAGAAGGGTATTATGAGTTTGTTAATAGTGGTGACATTAATGGTTTCCACAAATTCTTTGGAGCTTATACTTCTCCGCAAATCTTAACGGTTGAAGGAGAGACAATTGCGCTGATGGATAGCCTTTTTGCGGGAGGACAAGTTGGTTTTGTTCAAAATGACACTACCGGTGTGGTTAACATTGACTTATTTTCAAATAATCCTTTTTTGATGGGAGTTACTTCCGCTGCTGTATTTAGTACCAGACCCAATTTAGACATTAAGTACGAAACTTACTTCGAACTTGATGGAGTTCAGTGGGGCGCGCAACTTGATATCATAGGGGATCAGGTGTTTGTTGGTTCACCTGGAACAAGCAAGCTTTCAGCCTACAATCTAAACGATGCCTTAGAGTCCAACTGGAATACTTCAGTTATGGATGCCAATGATTCAGCTGTCATTTCAGAAATGCCATTACGGCCTTTTGCCCAAGGTTCCGGAGGTGATTCCATTGGTATTCAGGGCACATCCTTCCACAATTCAGGTAATCCGGTATTCTATGGTGGATCTTCGTCCAATGACTTGATTTATAGGAATTTAGGAGCTTCCAGCCAAGCTTCGTTAAATTCGCCGGGATCGGGTACTGCTGACTTTGGGGCGGATCACACTTTGGATGCTTTAGGCAATCGCCTGCTACTTGGAGCGCCTGGGCAAAGCGGTGCTTCGGGGTCAGCTTACTTGCATGATGGGCAATCAGGTAACTATCTCAATCTGGAGTTGCTGCCGTATCGTCTGAACGCTACAACCAATGTGATGGAAAATGATCCTACCGGTGGACGTCGTTTTGGTTTTGGCTCAACACTTATCGGTGACGGTCACTATGTGGTAGGTTCTGGGCCCTCAGATACCAATCTGGATCAAAACCTGTACAATTTCCGTCGACGCGGTTCAGCTTTTAACGCGGTAGATGCGTTTACCACGGTCGCACAGCTACCAACAGCGAAATTGGGGAGCAGTATTTCTATTGATGGCAATACTGCGGTCGTCGGCGCTAAGGACTATGAGGGCCGGGGTGCCGTCTTTATTTATGTCCAGAACCAGAGCACTGGAGTCTGGGAAAGTCAGGCGACTCTACAGGCGGATGTGACCCAATTAAATGGTGAGTTTGGCGTGAGTGTTTCACTCGGTGGCGATACTCTGGTTGTTGGCGCCAGCGGTTCGAATAGCGTTTATGTTTTCGAGCGTGTGGGTGAAGTCTGGTCTCAGACAGCCTCCATTAATAGCACTTTTAATGGTTTCGGCAGTGCGGTAGCTGTGGATGTAGATACCCTTGTTGTCGGTGCGCAAAACAGTAGTCGTGCGGTTATTTATAAACTGAATGGCATTCAGTGGGTACAGGCCAAACTATTGACTGGTACTGGCGGTCTGGGCGCCTCTGTCGCTGTTGATGATGGTACGGTTGCTGTTGGAGCACCAGAGGCCAACAGTGGTCAGGGTGAAGTCATTGTTTATGTCAATAATGGCACAGATTGGGTAGAGCAGGGCACACTTGTCGCTTCCAACGGCAGCAACGGTGACGACTTTGGTCTCTCGCTCGACCTTTCCGGAAACCGGTTAATTGCCGGAGCGCCAGGTCAGGCTAGCAATACTGGTGCCGTCTACTTCTTTGCCCGAAATGATGCAGTTTGGACCGAAGATAACGCTTTGACCTTAGGAAACGGTAGTGAAAACGATTTCTATGGTCACAGTGTGGCAATCGACGGTGGACGTGCAGTGGTCGGCGCTTATGGTCGTGATCGCGGTATCCAGGATGAAGGGGAAGCTTTTGCTTACCGCTATCGCTATGGTGCCTGGGAGCTTGAGACAACAGTTGAACCGTTGTCAGGAGCCGATGCTGAAGCTGGGGATCAGGTCGGCTATGCGGTGGCATTATCAGGTGATATCGCCATGCTTGGAGCGCCTCAACTTGGAGGGCGTCCTGATCCACTGATTGATACGGACGGTGCTGGTTATGTTTACCTGCGCGAGGTCTCACCACCGACCTCTTTCGTTGCACCCAGGGAACAAAGTGCATTGCTCAATGAAGCACAGGTTCACGTTGTGAGAGGCACGGTCAATGGCATAGCGGTGGCTGAGTTGAATTTCTTTGATATCGCCGACTTTGCTATGATCACTGGCGCCGGTGATGATACTGTTAGCCTTGAGGAAGATGGTCTGATTGCCTATGGCCTGCGCAATTTCAGTCTCGATATGGGCGATGGCAGTAATACTCTTATTCTCAAATCAGCTAATCTGACTCCGCCCGAAGCCAACGGATATATTCTGGCCGCAGATGAAAGCGCTGAGGGTGTTATCATTGACAGTGCAGTCCAAGGGTTGTTTTACGTATCAGGAGAATTCTCCGGAGTTACCGACGGCAATGGCGCCTTTACCTACGATCCCAGCGCTGGTGTGACATTCAGCATCGGTGGTATTGTTATTGGCACCGCCACTGGTGGGGCGACCTTGACACCGCTGGAACTGGTTGCCGGTGCAGCCGATGAAAACGATCCGGCAGTGACCAATATACTGCGCTTCTTGCAGACCATTGACGATGATGGCGATCCTGCTAATGGTATTTCAATCACCCAGGCGGTACGCGATGCGGCAGCGGATAAAACGCTCAATTTTGCCCAGAGTGTGGATGAGTTTACCAATGATGCGAGTATGCAAGACATTGTCGGTGAATTGACTCAAGGCAGTAGCGCCGGACAACGCGATCTGGTGGATGCCCAAGCCGCTTTGGATCATTTCCGTACCACCTTAGATGAACTGGCTGCGATTCCAGTCGATCCAAATGCAATTCCGCATGGCTTCAGTTATCAGGCAGTTGACGGTGGCTTTAATTTTGAAGGTGGTGGCAACACATCTGTGGTGATGACCGGTGTTAATGCCGATGTGACAATTGATGGCAATCGTTTGATTGTTAATGGTCGTGATGAAATGGATCTGACAGGTGTGAGTAACCTAAGCATTGAAGGGGGTCCAAGTGCCAACGTAATTGAAGTTATTGCCTGGGATGGTAATCTGACGATTGATGGTGGTGAAGGTTCCGATCAGGTTAAGGTCAATCTGGAGGCAGTAGCCAACATAACTGTTCTCGATAGTGGTGGGTCTAACGGAGACAAACTCACAGTACTGGGTACTGACGGCGATGATGCATTTGAAGTCACTGCTGGCAGTGTGACCTTGAATGATAGCAATACCCTTAATCTGGGTGGCGGTAGCAATAATCTACGCCTGGCTGCAGGCGCCGGTGCGGATAGCTATACTGTGAGCGGAGCCAGCACCGATACCTTACAGCTTGATGGTGGTTCCGGATCCGATGAGTTCCTGTTCAGTTCTGATTATGAAAGCAATGGCGCAAGCATCTTTATCGGCGATAGTGGCCCTGATGCCGCTGAGGTCGATCCCAAAGCAGATCAAGGTTCTGGTGGAGCCAGTGGCGATGTAGACAGTTTGCTTCTGTCGGGTCCTTTACCTGCCGGTGTCATTTACGACGAGACAATTGACAATATTTCAGTTCCTGCAGATGTAGGTGCGGAAGCACTTTTGACGGAGGGTGACGATACGGTTATCCTGAGCGATAAGGTCATTATCAATGGGGTGCGGGTAGATATTAGTGGCACTTCTGTTCTCGATTTGGATGGTCTGGGTGGTAATGATATATTCCAGATTATGAGTATTCCATCGCAGCTTACCTCCATCAACTTTGTCGGAGGTTCGGGCAGCGATACTTTGTTGGGCGCTAACATTGCTACAACTTGGACTTTGAACGGTATTGGTGAAGGCAAGCTTGATCTGATCAACAACTTTAATTTCTCAGGTATAGAAAATATTATGAGTGGTGTAGAGGCAGATCAATTTGTTCTAGAATCCGGAGCGGGTATCGATGGTACTTTGGATGATATAGGTGATGCGTCTTTGAACAGTCTTGATTACTCCAGCTTTGACGGTCCAGCGACTATCAATTTGCAAGCTGGCGCCGCGACAGGAGTGGGTGGCACTTTTAATGGCATCGGCAACTTCATTGGTAGTGGTCAGGCGGATACCTTAATTGGAGCTGATAGCGCTAATGAATGGCTCATAACAGGCAATGATCAAGGCACAATCAACGGCATTTCTTTCAACGGTTTTGAGAGCCTGACCGGGGGTGCCGGTGACGATAACTTTACTCTGACTCCAGATGCTTCAGTTTCCGGCCTGCTGGATGGCGCCGATGGCAATAATTCTCTTATCTTTAGTGGTAGCGAGGATAGCGATACTGTCATTATCGATAGCAACGGTGTTGATCTGGGCGGGGCGCCTGTCGACTATACCAATATTGATCTTGTTACTATTAACCTGATTGATGGTGATGACGTTGTGAACGTGGATACCAATGGACTGAGCAGTGACATTATTTTGGAAACAGGCACGGGGGACGACACCATCAGTATTGACCTGTCTGCCGGCGGCATGGGCTCCCTTACCATTAACGGAGGTGAAGGCGATAGAGATGCGCTACAGATCAATGGTACGGATGCAGGTGACACTATTTCCGTGGATGGATTGAGCATTGATACTGGTGGTGTGGGACTTGACTTTACCAGCGTAGAAATTTTGGCCTTTGCTGGTCGAGATGGTGACGATACTTTATTATTGGCGGGTGATTTGGGCGAGAGTGATGTTAAACTTTTGGGCGAAGCCGGCAATGATCAGATCAGTCTGTCCTATCCTATTGTCGCAGGGTCGGTCGAGATTGATGGTGGAGAGGGTGACGCAGATGTTCTGAGCGTTACCTTTACAGAAGATGTCGATATTGTAACGCTTGATGGCGGTCAAATTGAGATGAGCGATTCAGTGTCTATCACCTACGTCAATATCGAACAGTTCTTGTTGGAAACTTTGGGAGGTGGTGACAATGTAACCATTAATGATACTTTATCAGATTTACCCTTGGTTGTAGATACAGGTGATGGTGTGGATAATATCACACTTGTTAGCAATAGTAGCCCTGTTACTATATTGGCTGGAGAGGGCAATGATCAGATTTCGGTACACGCTATTAACGCGGAAACTATTGTTAATGGAGGAAACGGTGACGATATCATTAGCGTAAACAATTCAAGTGTCGACTTTACCCTGGGTGGTATACAGGCGCTTTTGACGATTAACGGTGACGCAGGTATCGATGTGCTCAGTTTAGATGACAATGGAAATGGTGAAGATGCTATCGGAATATTGACTAGTTCAATGGTAACCGGTCTTGGAACTCCTGAGGGCATTGTTTATGGTACTTTGGAAAGTTTGAATATAAAACTTGGGTCCGGTGATGACACCTTCACGGTTACTGGCACGCATAGTGAAAAGACCGTTATATCAACAGGCAATGGTGATGACATTATTAATATTCAAGCCATCGATGGAGATACGACTGTGAATGCAGGTGATCATAACTTGGGCGATAAGGTAAACGTATCTTCCGATGCGCCACTAAATGTCGGCACACTGGATAATATTAATGCAGTACTTACCATAAATGGTGACGATGAGAGTGTGCCGAATCCATTGGCTGAGACAGATTCGTCGGATGAGACGAATCCATCGGATGAGGCAGACCTGTTGTTTGTCAGCGATGCGGGTAATATGACTTTACGTACGGGTGATGAAGTCGGTTTTCTAACATCTACGGAGATCACCGGATTGGGTATGGCTGATGCGGAGGGCTCCATTGTTTACAATCTCTTTGATGATTTGCAGATAGAGTTGGGCAGTGGTGGAGAAGACTTTACGATTGAAAGCACTCACGTAAATTCAACGACTGTAAATTCAATTGAAGGAGATATTGTTGTCCTAAGCGCAACTTCGGAGAATAAGCCGATAACTTTAAACGCTGGTGGTAATCTTAGGATTACCGAGATAAATGCCGGAAGTGAGGGCAACGTCATCCTGAACGCCAATGGAGACAATATTGAGGGTGGATCTGTTACCGCGAACAATCTTGCTGCAATGGCGAGTGGGTCCATCGAATTGACGACAACAATATCTACTCTGACAGCTCAAGCGGGAACCTCGATTGATATTACCGAGGCCGATGCGATTACGTTAACAGATGTATATGCTGACAATGGAGCGATTACCATAGAGGCAGATAGCGATGTGGATGTCGTCAGTGTGACGTCCCAAAATAATGTAGAAGGCAATAATATTGCGTTGACCAGCACGAACGGTGTTATGAATGTCCCGGGTGTCGTGAATGCCGGCAGCGATGTTACCTTGGACTCTGGAGCAGATACGATAATTACCGGAATGGTGGATGCAGATAGCAATGTTTCCATAACAGCGGGAACTCAGTTCACACTTACAGGTGGTTCGGTGACAGCTGCCGGA
>CAZUYZ010000007.1:0-41106 GCA_964624365.1 uncultured Puniceicoccaceae bacterium | reverse complement strand
AGGTTTTGTAAGATTTTGTTGTACAAGATATTGCTGAGCTGTGAAGGCGCGCCTTTTGGCGCGTTGAGTCAGCTGCTCAATGTCTTGTGGAGCAAAAGATTATGAAAGATCGTGATTTCAACTCACGAATCTAGGATTCATCGATGGCGATGTCCGGCTTTGTTTACCCCCTTGAGCCAAAGTATATATTGATGAGAACTGAGCGTCCGTACAGCAACTAAAAACTGCTGTGCTCTTCCATTTCTATTGCAGACCAGTCCATCTTACCGATCAACTTGAACAAGACAACTGCGGCGAATAGGCTATACATCGCATAGAAAAAGCTCTGTAAATATTGCCCAAAGCAAAGTTTACCGAAACAAATGATCATGGCAAAAAGGCCAGTGACACCAAGAGCCCAGCAAGCCCACTCCAGTTTTCCAACATTAAGATGGTTTGCATGGCCCGCTTTTCCAGCGATATCTTCCCACCATCCGGCTGGCTTAATACGTTTGTAAAACTTGATCAAAGTCTCTTCTTTTTCGGGAGGAGTCAGAAAAGTAACTGTCACCCAAATCGTCGTTGTCATAACAAGATTTATAGTAAAACGAACGGCATATTCATCCAGCAGATAGAGGGGCCAATCAAAAGCTTCGAATAAACCGTGAAATACAGCAGTGAAATTTAGCAATAGGTACATTAACAACGTTGAAAACATGGCTGATAGCTCGGACCAAGCACTGATACGCCACCAGTACCAACGCAACAGAATCACGAATCCAGCCCCTGACATCACTTCGAACATGGTCAACCATAACCCACCAATATTAGTAGCGTAGTAAGCAGCCACTCCCGCCAAAATAGCGAGCAAAACAGAAGCGACCTGAGAGACTACTACCTTTCCTCGTTCACTTGCAGAACGATTAATAAAACGATTATACAAATCATTTACCACATAAGATGCTCCAAAGTTCACATGCGTTGAAATAGTTGACATATATGCGGCCATCAACGCTGCAACCATTAACCCCTTTAACCCCACAGGCAAATATTTCATTAGCATGATAACATAGGCATGCTCCGGATCATAATGGTCGCCAAACGCAGTCACGTCAGGAATAAGAACTAGCGAAGCGACACCAACGACGATCCAAGGCCAAGGGCGAAGTACATAATTGGCAAAGTTAAACCAAAGCATCGCCATCATTGAGTGCTTTTCATCTTTACAAGAAAACAAGCGTTGCGCAAGAAAACCACCACCTTCTCCACCAGCCCACCATTGCAGACCAAGAAATACAATCAGAGACCAAACCGCTAGCAAACCACCGCCTTTAAGATCAAATGGAGGCAAAAAACTGGTAATTTTTTTTGCCGGCACAACCTTGTCATCCCGCCAAGCAGCCATAATTTCACCCTTATTTACGATGCCTGCGTCGTTCAATCGCTCCATAAAACCATTGTCGGTCAAACTAATATCCGGGATGCGAAAATATTCTGCAGCTTGACCATCGATCTGATCTTCAAGTAGTATTCCAGATTTCAAAATTTCTTCCACTGTGTCGAAATCCGTAAACTTTCCCCTACTTAGGGTAAAACTATTTCGCCATAATTCCAAAGCACTTTGTGTATCCTCAACACCAGCCTGATCCAATTGCTGCATTAAAGTATTTTCTGACAAACTAGTCTTTGCCCATCTCCAAGTATCTTCTTCCGAAACAGAATGCTGTGTTATTAGTCCTGCAGCCTCAAGGCTCTCATCATAACCAACAATAAGTCGATCTAAAGGCTTGTGATTAATGACTTTTCCATCGAGAATTGATTCTTGTGCTTGCTGTATCATGTTTTTGGGACCATCCACAAGCGCCAGAACAATAAACATCAGGATAAATGTACCCGTCATTGCCAGGCAAAATTGGAAAAAGTCAGTAACCATAACACCCCAAAGCCCTGAAATCGCGCTGTAGAGTGCAGCAACCGAAAGACATATAACGATGCCAGTAATCTTGGGCTCAATAATCGCCTGACCAATAACAGGCCACTTTGCAATCATCTCTGAATCAAACTGTGACATTACATCGACACCGCTTGCCACCATTTGAGGAAGTAATGATCCGTCAACAAAAACAATAGTTGGTAGATTTAGTGTTACTTCAAGGATTTTGCTCATCGCCAGAGTAACCCAACACATCACGAGCGTATTTTGGATTAAAGAGCGATAGGTCGCGTGGAAAACCCGCAATCCGGCTGCTGGCTTACCACCATAGCGTAATTCATTGAATTCAACGTCGGTCATGATCCCCGAACGGCGCCAGAGCCGGGCAAAGAAAAAGGTGCAAAGCATCATCCCCATTATTCCACCCCACCAGAACCAGTTCCGTTCCAGTCCGATTGAACGCATCCAACCCGAGATAACCAAAGGTGTATCAGCTGCGAAGGAAGTTGCGACTATCGAAGTACCTGCCAGCCACCAGGTCATTTTTCGACCAGCAACGAAGTACTCAAGCATACTCCCGGTTGCACGTCTTGAAAAGTAAAGTCCAATGCCAAGAGTTATCAAAAAGAAAAGCCCAATGACAGCCCAGTCCCATACTGCTAGCGGCGTTAAAACTTCCATATTTTCATTTAGTTTTGTCTTTTAAAAAACGCTGCATAAAAGGCAGGGCAAGTGAGTAAGATCGATTCTAAATAAATCTTCAACATAAAATATAGTTATCAAATATCAGATATCAGATATCTAGATTCTATAATGCCCCCTAAGAGGATAAAACTAACTATCCTTCTCCTGGTCTTTGGATTCTAAATCCTCTGTCTCAGATGTTTCAGCTTCATTGGTTTCCGAAGTCTCCAATTCAGCGGTTTCTTCAACGACGTCATCCTCTGCTAACTTATCTTCTGACTCAAGAGTTTCATCAACACCTTCAACTGGTTCTTCTACCAACTGGTCGCCTGACTCGAGAGCTTCGTCAACGCTTTCAGCCACATCTTCGGTCTCGGTTGCATCGGAATCCTTGCTTACAGAGATGGTGGAAGCTTTCTTGGAAGGCCTTTTAGCGTACCCCTCATCGTTTCCATCGATTAACTCAATTAGTCCCATCTCTGCGGCATCTCCGATTCTCTGTCCGAGCTTGTAGATGCGAGTATAACCTCCGGAGCGCTCCATAAACTCAACCACGCGCTCGTCGAAGAGAGTAGCAACTGCTTTTACATTATTCAAACGTGATATTGCAAGACGACGAAAATGCAGCTTGCGTTCAGCATCATTGGAATTTTCAGCCTTTTTGGCTAAAGTGATTATTTTCTCGATGAACGGGCGAAGCGCCTTTGCCTTTGCCAGTGTTGTCTTGATCCTCCCATGGGTTATCAACGCAACAGATAGGTTAGCTAATAGAGCGAGACGGTGTGGTCCAGTAACTCCCAGTTTATGTCTTTTTTTGCCGTGACGCATTTTTAAATTACCTTATGTGTGAACAGGATTTCAGGATTTACTCACTTTTTAAAATTCAGATATCTGATCCAGCAAACGCTCGTCAATCTTCATACCTAAAGAAAGACCCAGTTGCTCGAGCTTGTCCTTAATTTCATTGAGCGATTTCTTACCAAAGTTACGATACTTTAACATTTCTTGTTCTGACTTCATTGCGAGTTCACCGACTGTAGTGATATTTGCATTATTTAAGCAGTTTGCAGCACGGACTGAAAGCTCAATCTCGTTAACACTCATGTTAAGCAGTTTACGGAGACGATTTTGTTCTTCACTGATCTCTTTGCTCTCGTTTTCAAACTCGATCGAATCGTTGGAGACCTCGTCGAAAATATCCATGTGATGCTTTATGATTGCAGCGCTTTGCTTAAGAGCATCATCTGGAGTGATACGTCCATCCGTTGTGATCTCAAGGATCAACTTGTCGTAGTCCATTTCCTGACCAACACGTGTATTCTCTACAGTGTACTTAACTAATTTGACCGGACTAAACAAGGAATCAACAGGAATTACGCCAATTGGCTGATCTGGCTTTTTGTTGTTTTCGCCAGAGCAATAACCTCTTCCTACACGCACTTCCAGTTCGGCTAGAAAACGTTGTGATTTATTAAGTGTGCATATGACTTGGTCAGGATTTACAATTGAAACATTTGCATCCAGCTGAATGTCCGCTGCGGTCACTACACCTTCCCGATTAACATCGATAATCAGATTTACGCTGTCACGCGATTCTGAAACAAAGAGCACTTTCTTAAGGTTTAAAACGATGTCAGTAACATCCTCGACAATACCTTCAACACTCTGAAATTCATGTTGCACACCATCAATTTTGATCGATGAAATGGCTGCACCTTCGATGGAACTGAGCAAAACACGACGAAGAGAATTTCCAAGTGTGTGTCCATAACCTGTTTCAAAAGGCTCTACCTGAAAAACAGCAAATGTATCGGATGCGGTTTCTTCAACTTTTACAAGTCGGTTGGGGAGTTCAAATTTTCCTAAGCGTTTTGGCATAATATACTTATAATTAACTATTTTAAATGAAATGAATGGATGGATGGATGGGTAGATGTAAAACGTTACCCAAGAGGGGGGTGACGACTGGTAGTGGATTAACGGCTGTAAAATTCGACGATTAGCTGAACATTAATGCTTACCTCTACCTCATCTGAAGACGGAAGACGGTTCACAGTGGCTTTAAGCGAATCAGCCTTTAGTGTTAGCCATTCCGGGGTGGGACGACCTTGACTTTCTTCCATATTACGTGTTGCCAGTTGGCGCGAAGAAGTGCGTTCCCGAACTTCAATTTCATCGTTTTCCTTTACAATGAAACTGGAAATGTCGGTTTTGTGACCGTTTACACGGACATGCCCATGATTTACCAGCTGCCGAGCGCCTGCACGCGATTTGGCGAAGCCAAGGCGGTAGACAACATTGTCTAAACGAGACTCCAGCATTTGAAGAAAGATATCTCCAGTTACGCCACGGGTATTCTTAGCCTTTTCAAAAGTTAACCGAAACTGCTTTTCGGTGACACCATACATGTAGCGGAGTTTCTGTTTTTCATTCAACCCGATCGAGTACTCACTGACCTTACGGCGCAGAGTCGGTCCATGCTGGCCGGGCATGTGGGGTTTGCGTTCAAATGCCTTGGTGGGCGCGAAGATGGCCTGACCGAAACGACGATTGAGGCGAGTTGTGGGTCCTGTGTATCTGGACATAATTGTTTGTTTTAGTCTTCTGCTAACTTGTTGAAATAATGTCTACGCAGCAGATATACGCTAGACACGACGACGTTTTGGTGGGCGGCATCCGTTATGTGGAACGGGTGTTACATCGACAATATCAGTAACAACCATGCCTAAAGACTGAATTGCACGAACTGCTGAATCACGGCCCATTCCAGGTCCATTCAATTTTACAGTTACTTCTTTCATACCATGCGACATTGCTACACGACCAGCATCCTGTGTAACTACCTGAGCAGCATATGCAGTGGACTTACGAGAACCACGAAAATTACACTTACCTGCACTCGACCAAGAAATCACATTTCCACGCGCATCACAAAAAGTAACCTTAGTATTATTAAAGGTTGCTAATACATTTACAATACCAACCGTGATATTTTTACTGCCTTTGGCACGACGAATTTTTGTGCCATCCAGATCGCTTTTTAGCAAATCCTCCGCAGTTTCTTCCTTTTTTTTAGGAGCTTCCGTAGTTTCGGCGGCTTCCTCAGCAGTTGCTTCTTTCTTTTCCTCTTCTTTCTCGGAATCTAGTTTTTCTTCGCTCATAAAAATTATTCTTTGATGTTATCTTACTTCCGAACTGGTTTTACAGTGCCTTTGCGAGTACGTGCGTTGGTTTTGGTGCGCTGACCTCTCACGGGAAGGCTTCTTGTATGACGGATACCACGTAGGGTGCGCGTTGCGATTAGACGCTTGAGGTTAGCTGTGCGCTCCCGCCGAAGATCGCCTTCAACAATGTACTGTTTCTCACTGATTAAAGATGCAATTTGATTGAGTTCCTGCTCACTCAAATCTCCGGCCCGACGGTCTTGATCAAAGCCAGACTCTTTGACCAACAATTGAGCACGTGTTGGCCCAATACCATAGATGTAGCGTAATGAATATTCCAACTTTTTGTTTGCGGGAATGTCGACTCCTAGAATGCGTGGCATAATAATAAAATCTGGTTTAGGTCTTTATGAGAAGAGAAAAGAAGCGGAAGTTAACAGTTAAATTGGATTTGAAAAGTTATTTTTTTGGAATTGTTAAAATTTCTGGTTCAGCGTTAGTAACTAAGACTGTATGCTCGAAGTGTGCAGACGGTTTTTCATCTTTTGTAACAGCGGTCCAACCATCTTCCAGCATTCTTATTTCTGGGCTGCCAAGATTAATCATTGGTTCAATCGCGAGTGTCATACCAGGCTTCAATAAAGCCCCGCTAGAACGACGACCGTAGTTAGGTATTTCCGGTTTTTCGTGCATAGATGCGCCGACAGCGTGACCAACAAACTCACGAACAATTCCATAATTATGTCGCTTGATAAAACGCTGTACCGCATTTGATATATCACCAACGCGATTTCCTGCACGTACAAAACTGATTGCATAATCCAGCGCTTTTTGAGTCGCATCTACCAAAGACCGATTTTCATCTGTAAACGGCGCTATCAGGACTGTACGGGCATTATCTCCGATGTATCCACGATAACGTACGACCACATCAATCGAGACGACATCTCCACCCTTAATTACACGGCGCATGGTGCCGATACCGTGGACAATTTCATCGTTAAGCGAAATACAGGTGTAAGCGGGAAATATTTTGTCTCCCGAACGATAATTATAACAAGCGCTTTCAGCGCCAAAAGACTCAATAGCTTTACGACCCATTTGATCAAGATCGTACGTTGTCATCCCGGCACAAACGACATCTGATAATTGTTTTAAAACAGTCGCTGCAATTTGGCAAGCCTCGCGAATCGATTGAATTTCTTCGTCTGTACGAATCTTTTTCACTAGTCACAAAAGAAATTATAACAAAGAACAAGAGAATGAATAATATCTCAAAAAGAGATTTTGCTCACTTGCAGCTAAAACGTTTTCAGAACCCAGGAAACGAGCCCAAGAACAAACAAAGCTACAGCAACAAATAGAAGAGGGCGCCATGCAGTCCAGAAGTCTTGCAGCCCAGAAGAATCTACCAATTGCTTGTTACGTGCTGCTGAGCGGCTACGAATTTTACCCTTCTTGAGAAATCCATCGTAATGACGCTGCAACAGATAGGTCTCGACTTGACGCATCGTGTCCAAGAGAACACCCACCGTAATCAACATTCCAGTACCACCAAAGAAAATGGCGACTGAAAAAGGCACATTATAACTAAATAGAAGGATGTCTGGAAAAAGTGCGATCACTGTAAGTGAAATAGCTCCAAACAGCGTAAGACGAGTCATAATATGATCCAAAAACTTTGCCGTAGGCTGACCTGGACGAACTCCCGGAATATAACCACCGTTCTTCTTTAGATCATCGGCTATCTGCACAGGTTTGAACATCATCGAAACCCAGAAATAACTGAACACAAAGATCAAAAACCCAAACAGCAGGTAATACCACAACTCACCTCTGCCAAGCGCATTGGAAATGTCATTAAAAAAGCGCATCCCGGTCGCAGTGCCAAGATAGCTCAAAATTTGCGTGGGAAACATAAGTATCGCAGAGGCAAAAATAACTGGCATAACACCAGCATAATTAACCTTAAGTGGCAGAAAAGAACTCTGTCCACCGTAAACTTTGCGACCCACAACGCGTTTTGCATATTGCACTGGAATTTTCCGCTGCGCTTGCGTAATGGCAACCAGTCCGGCAGTTACTGCAAACAACAAAGCTAGCATCAGAATACCTTCGGGGAGGCCTAATTGACGACCTTCAGAGCCAACCGGCGCAACAAACATTTGATAGGCCGAAACCACTGCAGCTGGCAACTCGGCAATAATGCTAACCGTAATAAGGAGCGATATCCCGTTACCGATCCCTTTCTGTGTTATTTGCTCACCAAGCCACACCATGATCATTGCACCGGCAGTGAGAAAGATGGTGCCAGTGATCAAAAACTGTATTTTACCAGAAATAACAACAGGACCATACTGTTCGGGACTAAACCCTTGTCCAATAATACTTCCCGGATTTGTGCTCAACGCAATGAGCAGGAGAAGGCCCTGGACTATACAAATCACGATGGTCAAATAACGTGTATACTGATTGATTTTTTGACGACCAACATCCCCTTCCTGCTGCAAACGAGCGATTACAGGAAATACAGCACCGACCAACTGCATAATAATGGATGCACTAATGTAAGGCATAATACCCAAAGCGAAAACAGCGCCATTCAAAAGCGCTCCACCAGTGAACATGTTATAGAGACCAACAAGCCCGCCGCTGGACGAAGTCTGATCCGCCATGTAGTCGTTGATCGGCCCAATATTAATGCCTGGCAGGGGAATGTTTGCTCCAACACGCGCAATAAACAACAAAGCGAGTGTGAAGAAAATCTTTTGCCGAAGTTCCGGTATTTTCAGGGAATTAGTGAATGCGGAGAACATAGACTAAGGATATTTTGACCTAAAGAGGAATTACCCTTCTTAAGCCTCTCCAGTAGTTTCTTTATCTGGAACAGATACCTCCTGCTCAACAATACTACCGCCTGCTGCCTCAATCTTACTTTTAGCAGATTTGGAGACTTTATCGACAGTTACAGTGTAAGCTTTGGACACTTCACCATCGCCAAGCAGTTTGACAGCTTCGTCATTGTCACGGATCAACCCTGCGTCAACCAGGATTTCACGCGAAACGGTATCACCACCCAACTTCTCAAGCTGTCTTAGATTAACCAGCTGATAATGAGTCTTAAAGTTGAAGTTATTAAAACCACGACGAGGAAGCTTTCGATAGAGTGGCATCTGCCCACCTTCAAAACCAACTGGAATACCGCCACCAGAACGACTTTTCTGCCCTTTGTGACCTTTTCCAGAAGTTTTTCCGTGACCACTACCCTCGCCACGACCAAGGCGCTTGGTTGGATGAGTGGCGCCTTTAATTGTTGGTATGTTTTCGAGATTCATTGGATTGGTTCTTATGATTCAGCGGTGATAGAATCACCGAATCGTATGCGCTTAATTTCGTCATTTGATCGAAGTTTTTTCAGAGCTGCCATAGTGGCATTCACCATCGCGAGATGATTGTTTGATCCGAGAGACTTTGAGAGAACATTTTTAATGCCAACAGATTCAAGAACTGCGCGACAGCCACCGCCGGCAATGACACCGGTACCGTCTGAGGCAGGACGCAGAATAACTTTACCACCATCTGCCTCACCAACAACATGATGTGGGATAGTGTCGCCACGAAGCTTGATAGTAATAAGATTTTTTTTGGCTTGCTCGGTACCTTTGCGGATAGCCTCAGGAACTTCCTTAGCCTTGCCGTAGCCAACACCCACTTCACCTTTTTGATTCCCGGCTACAACGAGCGCTGCAAAACTAAAACGACGTCCGCCTTTCACGACTTTTGCACAGCGATTAATATGGACTACTTTTTCAACGTACTCCGGAACTTCCTCGGCACTCTCTGAATGAGCGATTGAACTGGTTTGCTTACTCATATATAAATTTAAAATTTAAGTCCTCCTTCGCGAGCAGCTTCTGCAAACGATTTAACACATCCGTGGTAACGACGACCACCACGATCAAAAATAACCGCGCCAATACCGGCAGAACCAGCCTTTTCAGCAAAGATCTTACCTAGTGTTGCTGCACCTTCGACGTTTGCCTTAACCTGTACGTCTTTAGCTAAGGAAGACAAAAATAACAATGTATGGCCTTTTTTGTCGTCAATGCACTGTGCGTAGATGTGCTTGTTGGAAAAACGTACTGAAAGACGTGGTCGCTCTGCCGTACCATTGATTTTTTTGCGTACACGCCACCGACGACGCTGCAAGAGTGCTCTTTTCTTTTGGAGTTTCATAGAATTGGATATGCTTTATAAAATTAAGCGGATTTCTTACCCTCCTTGCGGCGAACATATTTACCGACAATATGGACACCTTTACCTTTGTAAGGTTCAGCAGGATAATAACTGAATATTTTAGCGGCAATCTGACCAACGAGATGCTTGTCTGCACCTTCAACCGTCAATTTAGTATTTTCCGCAACGGTAATTTTAATACCTTCCGGAATCTCTAGCAGACACGGATGTGAATAACCCAGCGCCAGATCCAAAATATTTCCGGAAAGAGCTGCACGAAAACCAACCCCCTTAAGAACCAATTCTTTTTTATAACCCTCGACAACACCGTTTACCATATTACTGATAATTGAGCGTGTGGTTCCAAACATTGCTTTGGAGTGGCGACTTTCATTCGCTGGTGTTACGCGCACTTCATTGTCAACTACTTCAATGTTGATGGAGCTATCAAATGTTTTTTCAAGCTTACCTTTTGGACCTTCAACACGCACTGTCTGGCCTTCAACAATGACGGTTGATTTGTCGACGATGGGGATGGGAAGTTTTCCTATTCTACTCATTGTGATTATCTCCTTACTACCAAACTTTACAGATCAACTCACCGCCAACTCCGAGTTCACGTGCCTCACGAGCACGTACAACACCCTTTGAAGTAGTTAAAATTGCAACACCCATACCACCTAGCACGCGAGGAATTCTGTTGACTCCATAGTAAAGCCGACGCCCCGGTTTACTATGGCGCTCCAAGCCTGTAATTGAAGGTATGTTGTCAACGTACTTGAGGCTTATCTCAAGTGTTTTAAAGCCGCGACTATCCTCACCTTCGGAGAAGCCTTTAATGTAGCCTTCTTGCTTGAGGATCGCCGCAATCGCTGAACGCATCTTTGAATACTGAGCGATACAGACATCTTTGCGAGCTGAACTAGCGTTGCGAATGATAGTGAGAAAATCACCGATTGTGTCGTGAACTGCCATAGTCTAACTAGTGGGTTTTCAGTAAAGTAAGATAATTACCAGGATGCTTTGGTCACACCGGGAATCTTGCCTTGAGAGGCAAGCTCGCGAAATGTGATACGTGAAAGACCGAATCTACCAACGTAAGCACGCGGTCGACCAGTAACAGAACAACGATTGCGCGCACGAATCGGTGAGCTGTTTTTAGGCAACTTGGTGAGCTTCGCCTGTGCCTTGTAAAAGTCTTCATCAGACGTTTCAGGGCTTGCAAGGATTGCTTTGAGTTCCGCACGTTTTGCTGCGTATTTCTCAATAAGACGCACGCGCTTGAGGTTGCGCTGAATGGATGATTTTTTTGCCATAAAATTTTATTCGTTAGTTGATTCGAGAGTCTCTTCTTTTTTAGCAGTTTCTGTTGTCGACTTACGGAATGGAACACCAAATAGCGCAAGCAACTCACGACCAGCTTCATCGCTATCGGCACTGGTATTGATACAGATATCCATTCCCATGTTTGCATTCGTTCCGTCAGCATTGACCTCGGGGAAGATGGAATGATCGGAAATACCAAACGTGTAGTTGCCTTGGCCGTCAAATTTAGTCGGCACACCGCGAAAATCACGAATATTTGGCAGTGCGATATGAATCAGGCGATTTAGAAACTCATACATGAGCTTTCCCCGAAGCGTAACTTTGCACCCAATCGGTTGACCTTCACGTAATTTAAAGTTTGAAATGCTTAGTTTTGCTTTAGTAGTTACAGGCTTTTGACCAGATACTTTGGTAATTTCCTCATTTACATAAGCTACATGATTTTTGTCAGCGGTAGCGCTAAAGCCTGAATTAATAACAATCTTTTTGATCGCTGGCACCTGATGAACGTTACCGAGACTCAACTTCTTCATTAGTTCAGGAACGATCTTTTCAGTATAGTGTGTTTTTAATGTAGGTACTTGCATCACGAATGGGCCAAATTTCTAAACCGGCCAGGTCGATAAAAGTTAATAAGAATGAAAAAGTTTTTTAAAGTGAATATCTTCTATTATCTGGCAAGGCTAGTTTTTAGTCTTTTTGGCATCAAATCGCTCGGCTGACATCACATTGGAGTAGTGAATTGGCCTTTCACTCTCTGTTTTACCTCCCTCAGGATTTTCCTGAGTTTTAGGAATGTACTTTGTAACAAGATTTACGCCTTCAACGACCACCTTTTCACCAGCTTTTACAGAGAGTACTTTGCCGCGCTTCCCTTTGTGGGCGCCAGCAATGACGACAACTTCCTGTTCTCTTTTGATTGTTTTAGCCATTTTATAATACCTCGGGGGCGAGTGATATGATTTTCATGTATTCTGAGCGAAGCTCACGGGCAACCGGTCCAAATATACGGGTTCCTTTAGGGTTTCCATCTGCATTGAGGATAACTACAGCATTGTTATCGAACCGCAGATAGCTTCCGTCGGCACGATGAATTGGCGCTTTTGTGCGCACAACAACGGCACGAACGACTTCTCCCTTTTTTACGGAAGAATCTGTTGATGTAACCTTTACATTGCAGACAATTACATCACCAACATCGGCAGTACGCTTGTTTTGACCAAGACGACGAATCATCTCGGCCTCTTTTGCGCCAGTATTATCTGCGATAAATACGCGACTGTTCATCTGTATCATAATTTCAGCCTTCCTTTCAAATTAGGTGATTATTCAGCAGTTTCGGGAGTTTTTACTTCGACTTCTGCTTCTGTAGCAGATCCAGCAGAATTCTCATCCACCGATTCTTTATTTGTTTCCTCATCAATCTCATCTCTGATTTTGGGCGCTCTTTCGAGAACTTCGGTAACCCGCCAGCGTTTTAGCTTACTGATTGGTCGCGTTTCCATAATTTGTACCCTATCGCCGATGCCACAATCGTTCGCTTCATCGTGAACGTGAACCACTGTTTTACGTTTAATCTCTTTGCGGTAAAGTGGGTGTGGGATTTTATAAAAATAGGTTACTTTTACAGTCTTGTCTCCAGAACGACTAGTGACCGTTCCGGTCAATGACTTACGTGAATTGCGTATAACTTCCATGATAACAATAAAGTGTTTCTGTGAAATCAGGCACTGATGGCAGTGATCTCTTTCTCTTTGAGGATGGTTTCCAAGCGAGCAATTTCTTTTCTAAGTTTTTTAAACTCATGGGAATGCTCAACTTGTCCGGTCTGTTTGCGCAGGCGAAGGTTCATGTGAGAATCACGTGTGTCACGAAGCTTCTTTTCAATCTCAACTTCCGACATTTCGCGTATATCTTTTGCTGTGCTCATATAAAGTTATAATTGGTTAAGAGAGTATTATAATGTGTTGTCACGAACGACAAAACGGCAGTAGAAAGGCAACTTGGTGTCGGCGAGGCGAAGCGCTTCCTGGGCAGCAGACTGTGAACAACCTGCAACTTCGAAGAGCATTGTTCCCGGACGTATAATCGCCACCCACTTTTCGACAGGGCCTTTTCCCTTACCCATACGAGTCTCGGCAGGTTTCTTAGTAATTGGCTTGTGTGGAAATACTCGAATCCAGACTTTACCCTTACGTTTAAGACTGCGAGTCATTGCGACACGAGCAGCTTCAATCTGCTGAGAGGTCATCTGACCACGACTCAAAGACTGAATGCCAAATTCGCCGAAAGAAACTTCATTTCCAGACTGTGCTTTGCCACGGATACGCCCCTTATGGACTTTTCGATATTTAGTGCGAGAAGGTAAATACTTCATTATTCAATTAAGTTAAATGATTGGTTTTAAATAAGATTGGTTCTTAATTCTGTGATTGTAAGACCTCACAATTCATCTTCATCTGGAAGACATATCCAACATTTCACCCCGATGATACCATAAACAGTACTTGCCTCGCTAAAGCCATAACTAATATTTGCACGCAATGTCTGGAGAGGCACTCTACCCATGCGCTGCTGCTCGGTACGTGCAATATCGGCGCCGGCAAGGCGTCCACCACATTGAATACGAATACCGTCCGCTCCCATTGCCATAGTGGTCTGAACAGCGCGCTTCATAGCACGACGAAATGCAATACGACGCTCAAGTTGCAAAGCGACACCTTCGGCGACGAGTTGTGCAGATAGTTCCGGTCGCTTAACTTCCTGAATATCAAGCATGATCTCCTTATTAACCAGCTTGTTCAGATTTTCCTTTAATTTGTCCAGTTCAGAACCTTTCCGACCAATAACAACACCTGGACGCGCAGTAAAAACTTTGACACGAATACGCCCCGAGGCACGCTCAATAAAGATACGAGGCACCGAAGCATAGCGAAGTTTCTCCGTTAGGAATTCGCGAATGGTGTGGTCTTCCTTTACAAAAAGAGGAAAATCTTTTTTCGAGGCATACCAGCGAGAGTCCCAGTCGCGATTGACTGCCAGTCGAAAACCATTTGGATGTACTTTTTGTCCCATAATATAAATCGTATTTGTTTTACAGTTCGTCAGTCAGAATGATGCGTATATGACTTGTAGCTTTTCTGTAAGGATGTGCCGAACCTCGTGATGCTGGACGAAAGCGCTTAAACTTAGGTCCCTGTTCAACAATTGCAGACTCAATTGTTAACATGTCGGAAGATAGGTTATTATTGTTCTCAGCATTAGCAATTGCCGACTGTAGTGTCTTGTTTACAAGCCGGGCCGATTTGCGCGGGATGTAACGTAAAATTTCAACTGCTTCGGCGGCATTACGCCCTTGAATTGCACGGGTGATGTCTCGCACCTTGCGGGGCGACATACGAGCATATTTTGTGTAGGCTTGTACTTGCATAATACTCAGCTATTTTGGAAAGTTTTAATCCGGACGCTATCACCGGGTTGTATGGTTAGATTATCAGTAAGATTAAGGATTAGAGCTGCCGAACAGGCACTTTCGGACTCTATGATTACAAGTTCTCCGACGGATTTTGAATTACGCTCAACTAAACATGACATACCGAGTCTTAGACCTTGCTCAAGACCACCGTCTAAAATCACAAGGTCAGCAACAAGGTTGGAATCGATAACAGAAACAACGGCTTTGTTGGAACTATAGATAGACTCACCAACAAATGTAGGAACATCTGCACAAACAAAACTGGCCGTAGACAAAAATCCAATAAAAAGACCACAGAAAAACCGAATTATATCTCGCACACTTGGAAGCATAAAAAACCTTTATTCAAAAACGTACTATTTCTTTTTCTTATCCTGATGCCCTTTGAAGGTACGTGTCGGAGAAAATTCGCCCAACTTATGACCAACCATATTTTCTGTTACGTGTACGGGCAGAAAACTACGACCATTGTGTACCGTAAAGTTAAGACCCACGAAATCGGGTGTGATTGTCGAACGACGGGACCACGTCTGAATCGGTTTGCGATCATCATTAGCCTGGGCCGCACTTATTTTTTTACTAAGATGCGGATCTACAAAGAAACCTTTTTTGACGGAACGAGACATAACAAAACTGTAATTTTATTTCTTGTTAAACTGGCGACCATTACGACGCACTAGAATTTGTGAATTAGTTGGATTTTTCTTTTTACGAGTTGGGAATCCCTTGGAAAGCTGGCCCCACGGCGACTGCGGATGTCCTCCGCCCGAGGTGCGCCCCTCACCACCACCCATAGGGTGATCCACCGGATTCATAGCCACACCACGAACACGGGGTCTACGCCCAAGCCAGCGATTTCGTCCGGCTTTGCCCAGACTTTGTCCCTGATGCTCGTGATTCCCGACTTCACCGATAGTTGCGCGGCAACGTGAATTTAGAAAACGAATTTCACCAGAAGGCAATTTGACTGTCGCGCGGTCCCCATCAACTGAGACCAACTGTGCAGATTGGCCAGCTGAACGAGCGATTTGAGCGCCTCGCCCCGGATGTAGCTCAATAGCATGAATTTTAGTTGCCGGTGGTATAACAGCTAATGGCATACTATAGCCTGGCGAGAACTCAACACGTTCATTCACGCTCAGTAGCGAGTCGCCTGCCTTAACTCCGCGGGGAGCCAGAATATAGCGTTTTTCACCATCGGCATAAGCCAACAAAGCAAGGTGTGAAGAGCGATTTGGATCGTACTCAATAGCCTGTACTTTCGCGGGAATATCAATTTTGTCGCGACGAAAGTCAATGATGCGGTAGGCACGCTTGTGTCCACCGCCACGACGACGAGAGGTGATGCGCCCGTAGCAGTTACGTCCTTTTTTACTATGCTTGTAAGCCGTGAGCTGGCGTTCCGGCTTCTTTTTCGAAACCTCAGCTTTGTTGCGCGTAAGAAAACGCTGGCCTGGAGTTAATGGTCTGGATTTTACAAGTGGCATGTCGCGTGAAAATAAATATTAAATAAGTTCAATTTTGTCACCTTCTTTGAGGCTAACGATGGCCTTTTTGTGGCCACCCTTTTTACCAGGACGTCCGCGACGTGAGCGATCAGCCTTAATCTTAGGCTTTTTGATTACAATGTTCACACTGGTCACCGTGACGTTAAAAACCTCTTCAACAGCAAGCGCTACCTCAGTCCGATTAGCGCTTGGATTAATTTCAAAGGTGTACTGGTTAAGGTTAGCTGCAAGATTGGCAGCTTTTTCAGTGACTCTAAATTCGCGAAGAATGTTGTTGGTAATAAGCATGATTAACCTTTGTTTGCGCGTGCAATAATAGTCTCGATTCCTTTTGAACTTACAATTATCTGATGGAAGCGAACCAGATCGAGTGCGTTCAAATTGCTGGCGGCCGTAAGCGAGAGCCCTTCAATGTTACGCGCGGCAAGTACGGTATCGTTCTCGAAAGCATCATCAATGATCAGAACTTTCTTATAATCGGGAAGTACTTTGACAAGTACCTGATAAAAAAGCTTGGTTTTCGGCTCTTTAACTTCGAATGACTCAATAACGGAAAGACCACCTTCTGAAGCACGCTCGAAAAGCGCTCGCTGAAACGCAAGCGTCTTCATCTTACCATTAATTTTCTGTGAGTAGTCGCGAGGTTTAGGACCATGAGCAACACCTCCATGGCGCTGGTGCGGGACACGTCGCGTACCTTGTCGTGCACGACCACTTCCTTTCTGGCGAAAAAGTTTTTTTCCAGAGCCGCTAACCTCTGCACGCGTTTTAGTGCTTGCATTGCCTTGACGCTGATTCGCCTGCTGGGCAATCACTACCTGACGAAGCGCAGCAACACCCTTATCATCTTCAAAGCTAGGAAATGCAGAAAACTCCTTCTCTTCGCTTTTTTCTCCGTCAACCGAATATACTTTAAGTTTCATTTTGATGCTCTCTTGCTTGTTTACGCCTTTTTGGCAGTTTTGCTTTTAACAGCCGTACGAACGGTAACCAAGCTACCGCGCGAACCAGGTATGCTGCCTTTGATAAGTATCAAATTCTTCTCTGCGACTACCCTAACTACTTCGAGATTTTGGGCTGTACGTTGATCGCCACCCATGCGCCCCGGCATTTTCTTGCCCTTTATTACGTGCCCCGGCCACTGGCAAAAGCCATAAGAACCACCACGACGGTGAAACATAGAGCCATGGGATGCAGGACCACCGGCAAATCCATGGCGTTTAACAACACCCTGAAAGCCACGACCTTTGGAAGTTCCGATTACATCAATCTTTTGTCCTGCCTCGAAACGCTCAACCGTAAGAACATCGCCAACTTTAAAATCTGCTTCGCCATTAGTACGAAATTCACTCAGCTCTGAGACTGGCGCTAATTCTGCTTTCTTGAGATGGCCGAGTTCTCCTTTGGAAAGGCGGTGCTCCTTTTGTTCACGATAACCGATTTGAACGGCATCGTAACCATCTTTATCCATAGATTTAATCTGTGTAACCGGGCAAGGGCCTGCTTCAATAACAGTAACCGGTATTAGACGACTTGTGTCGTCAAATACCTGGGTCATACCTATTTTTTTTCCGAGTAAAGAGATTTTCATAATACTAATTGGCAGGCAGAGCAATTGCTCTATTTAATCAAAAACCTGCGTTAGCGGTTAAAATAAAAACTGGGCCTCTACGAATAGAGACGAACGATGGAAAAAAGAGAGTTAATTTTCATGCGTCAATACCCTATTTTAAAAAAAATTAATTTATTTGATTTATGCCACAGCCCCTTGATGGAATTTTTTGTGCACAATACCTCTCACGCAATGTTTTGACTAAAAAATGATCTTTCAGTCCATCTTTCCGAGGCTATCATCGTTCCGTAATAAAAATACGCTGCTTGATTTTCCCTTAAAAAAGATTGCACCTTTCATATTTGCAAGAATTTCCTAAAGAAGCTTAGTTCTCTATATTTGGTGAAATAAATCTCATGAAGCTTTCCAATCCTTCCTACAGTACTTCTATTAATCAAGTTGTCTTTGATAATGAGACACGTGAAGTAATTGAATTTCAGTCTAAGTAGGAATCGACCAGGTTCGATTAGAAAAATCAGCTGTTGCACGTTAAACAACTCAAGGCTCGTTGTAATTTTTCATTTGTAGCGAGCCTAGCAATCACTGGCGAATTCTGAAATTTTACTTCTTGGTTTTCAGACGACAAGATAATGCAACTTCACTGGCACACAGAACCACTCCTGTTGATCACACTTCTGATTATCGGATGGTTATATGCTTTAGCCTTAGGGCCATTGCGCAATCAAATGGCAAGGGAGGTTACCTTACCCATAAGAAAAATCCTCCTATTTTACTTAGGATTAGTTATTACTTATTTGGCCGTTGGTTCACCATTGGATCAAATTGGAGAACAGTTCCTATTCAGTGCGCACATGGTTCAGCACATTCTGCTAATTTACGTAAGTCCGGTACTTTTTATACTTGGAACACCTCAGTGGCTGATTGACTGGTTACTAAAGCCAAAGTGTGTTCACAAACCGATGCGGATTCTTACTTATCCTGCAACAGGAGGTATTTTGTTTCTTTTTATCTTTACCCTTTGGCATGTTCCCTCCCTGTACGAGGCAGCCCTACAAAACAAACGTATTCACATCCTAGAGCACTGGACTATTTTTCTACCCAGCGTGCTAATGCTCTGGCCCTATCTTACCACTTCCAAACAGATTCCACGTAGCCGTTATGGAATACAGATGCTGGCTATTTTCTTACTGATGGTTGGTCAACTGCCTGTATTCGCATTTTTGACATTTGCCGGCGAACCACTTTATCCAACGTACATCTGGGCTCCGAGAATAGCCGACTTGGATCCTCTGAGCGATCAGGTGCTTGGTGGAATTATTATGAAAGTAACAAATATGATTTTTTCCCTGACAATTCTGGGAATCTCCTTCTATTCTTGGGTCCGTAGCGAAGAATTAGAGGATTCTGGGACTAAGAACAGTTCTTCTTTGCAGACAAACATGGCCAACTAGACAATGACCTGGGAAATTATATTTGTTTTTGCGCTTCTGATATTTGCAATCGGAAGCTTTATTTTAGAGCGAATTTCCGCCGACCTTACCGCCATTACGGTATTTGGCATACTAATTTTTGTCAGCATGCTCACCAAGAGCCCTGAGCTTCCGACACTCGAAAATCTACTGGGTGTTTTCGGAAATTCAGCGCCATTTACTATTGCAGCCATGTTCATTGTCAGTGGCGCATTGCAACGTACAGGTGCGATTGATCTGTTTACTATATATCTGAAAAAACTGGTTAAAGTCCCCTATAAAAGTTTTGTCTTTATTATGGTGATTGGAGTAGCTGCCGCTTCTGCATTTATCAATAATACTCCAGTTGTAATTGTCCTAATGCCCGTAGTCTTGGCACTCTCTCGTGAGATGGGAATTGCCGCTTCAAAGCTACTCATCCCACTTTCTTATGCATCGATCTTTGGTGGTACCTGCACGCTGCTTGGAACTAGCACGAATTTATTGGCGAGCGGCATACTTCGCGACTCCGGATATGAGCCTATAGGCATGTTTGAGCTTGCAGCCGTAGGCCTACCCATCGTCGGGGTTGGCGGACTTTATCTAGTTCTATTCGGCAACAGGTTATTGCCACATCGTGAAACACTTACATCGATTCTCAGCGAAGAAGAACGTAAAGAATTCATGACCGAGGCATTTGTCAAAATTGGTTCAGAACTTGAAGGGCAGACTGCAGGTGAAAGTGGTATACTTAAAGGGCGTGGAATCCGGCTTCTGGAAATAGTGAGACACGGCATCGCCGTTCCCGGCGATCCTTCAGTAGCAACGCTTGAAGCCGGGGATCGACTTGTACTCGCCTGTCGCCCGTCCGGTGTTGCTGAAGCAAATTCCATCAAGGGCATAAGCTTACGCGGCAAACTATCTGAGGGGCTGGAGACAATCGCCATGGACGAAGGTGCTATTGTTGAAGGCATCGTAGACCCAAATGCAACAATTGCAGGAAGAACATTAAGCGAAATTAACTTTCGCCAGCGTTTTCGGATGGTAGTAGTCGCCATACATCGCCGTGGACACAATCAACGCGACCGCCTTGACGAGCTAAGACTGCAGCCTGGCGATACTTTGCTGATGATGGGTTCGAGCGATGCAATCAGCTCTCTATCAAACAGCAACGAAATCATCCTACTGGACCGCCCCAGCTTGCCCGCTCGCAGTATCCGCGCAAAAATGCCAATTGCCATTGGAACAAGCATAATGATAATCGCATTCGCGTCGTTCAATCTCGTTCCAATTGTAGCTGCAGTTGCCCTTGGCTCTGCCATCTTGATGATTACCGGATGCGTGAAACCGAAGGATGCTTATGATTCCGTAGAATGGAGTATTTTGATGATTATTTTCGGAATGCTGGCACTGGGGCAGGCCATGAATTCAACAGGGGCCAGCATGCTTATTGCTGAAACAATGATCGGACTTATTCAGAGCTTCACACCAGAACATTTGCAAAATGTTATCATGCTGGCATTTGTATACATTATTACGTCAGCCTTCACTGAGTTTCTTTCCAACAATGCAGCCGTTGCCCTTATGGTTCCTATCGCTCTCGGAATAGCACTCACTTTGGAGATCGACCCGCGGCCTCTTGTAATCGGCTGCTGTGTAGCAGCATCAGCAAGTTTTGCAACGCCCATAGGATATCAGACGAACACTTATGTTTACGGCGTTGGTGGTTATAGGTTTTCTGATTTCACTCGTGTTGGATTACCGCTAAACTTCATTTGTTTTTTGATTACAGTCTCGGTTGTGCCTTTTTTCTGGAAGTTTTAAATCTTGTCCACAATCGAATCGGCAAGGCCATAATCAATGGCTTCTTGAGCGGTCATGTAGAAATCGCGATCCGTATCTTGCTGAATCTTTTTAAGCTTTTGCCCCGAACTCGATGCAAGTATCGCGTTCAACTCATCGCGCAAACGCTCCATCTCACGTGCTTGAATGTGAATGTCCACAGCGACTGCAACCATTTGACCCGAAATAAGAGGCTGATGAATGAGAACCCGTGAATGAGGATACAAGTAACGCATCCCTTTTTTAGCGCCACATAGCAAAATAGAACCCATACTTGCAGCCATACCTGTAACCACTACCTTTATCGGCGAACTGATCAGCTTCATCGTGTCGTAAACCGCCATACCAGCCGTTATGGATCCACCAGGTGAATTGATATAAAAGGTGATCTCTTCTCCCGGAGCGTCTGATTCCAGATAAAGGAGCTTTTCCGTAATGTCACGAGCGGATTCATCGGTAACTGCTCCCCAAAGAAAAACTTTCCGATCTTTGAGAAACGATTCCTGTATTTTCGACTTGTATCCTTTTTCTGGTTCTTCGTTTTTTTCTTTTTCCATAAAATGTTTATAATTAAGAGATGTTATAATTAATCTAAGTGAGCATAGCTATCGAAAGTTTCAAGCTGTGATGTATACTTAAGGAATATCAACCCTCGATTTTTTGAATACGAATGGCATGACGCCCCCCCTCAAACTCGGTGTCTAGCCAAATACTAACCATTTTCAATGCCATTTCCTCAGTCACTATGCGTGATCCAATCGCAATGCAATTAGAATTATTGTGTTCCTTGGCCATCTGTGCGGACCATTCATTCCAACAAAGTCCGCAGCGCACACCTTTTACCTTATTGGCGACAATTGCTTCACCATTACCACTGCCTCCCAGAACGATTCCGCAATCAGTTTTTCCCGACACGATTGCTTGAGCTGCAGGCCTTATAAAATCAGGATAGTCGCATGGATCAGTGGAATGACAACCATAGTCAACAACTTCATAACCGCGTTCTCGCAGAAGTTTGATGATCGGCGCTTTTAATGGAAAACCTGCATGATCCGTACCAATGGAAACTTTGAGCCTTTTTTTATTCATGTGAGATAGCACCAAAATGGGTCGCTGCAAATACTGCAATCAACAATCTTTCAAAAAACCTCCAACCTTTTATCCAGGCCGTTCTATGAAATTGATCTGCCCAAATAAGCGATCAGCCACATTTCCTTCCAAAGGCGATAGCGCCCATCATAAGTTAAACGGCCATTCTCTTCCCAATATTGCAAAGGATTAAGGAAGCCGGATTGCATGTTAATACGCTCCAGTAAATTCTGCTGATGATTCAATTCTTCGAGTGGACCATCTTCAAATGGTATCGACTCAAAAATTGTTTGATTCAGCCGCTTTTTGTGAAGGTGGAACAGTTTTTCGAGTGACCCGACAAGCGGTTTACGAACAAAATCCCAACCTTCTGGATAGTACCCTCCAAAAGGGAGCGAATGATTGTCTGTGATTAACCGATGACCGTTCTTTCCATTAGTCGACAAAGTGTAAAACGCAAAGGCGCCACTTTTTCTTCTTGGAACAAAAAGGATTTGCAGGCGCATTGTTTGGTCGGGGCTTTCGTAGATAGAGGCTCTCAGAAACGTATCTTCGAATAATTCTGCTTTGAGGACTGCCAAACGTTTAAATCTCTTACTTTTTAACCAATTTTTGATTTTGTCCAGATGTGCAATTTTGGGCCACTCATCTCCATCTTTATTCACTTTAAATCTGGGAAATAAAGGTATTTCGCTCCGACTAAGCACTTTTATCGCCAACCAATTATAGGCGGTTTCAATCAAAAACCATAACATGAATCCAGTCACAAAGTGAACCCAATCAGACCGCGATGAGAACTCAAATACTTTCAAAAGATACGCAAAAAATACAGCGAACAGCAACCACCGCAACCAACGGTTCATGAGGATCAAAACGGGAAACTCACCTCGAGCATTTATTCGGGCAAGAAAAATGATTAAAACTGCCACAACAACCAGCCCGAATTTGAGTATGGGGGATGTAAAATCAAACATAACTGAATATTTATTAATTAAATCTAAAAATTCAAATTTATGGTGTCCGCCAGAAAAAAGTTGTTCCATACGAGCATCTTTAGGTCAGTATCATAGTTTGTCATATTCACTTGTAAGGCATAAAACCCGATCAAGCTCTTCATTCACAAGCAAATGCCTATCATTTCTAATTCTAAAAAGCGTCGCATATCTAAAGACGAATTAAATGCACTTCCTCTCATTCACTGGAAAGGACGCATTGAAATACTGAACACAATTGAGGAAATGGAGGCTTCTGCAGAAATACTAAGCAGCAAAGCCTTGCTAGGTTTCGATGTTGAAACCCGTCCCAGTTTCAAAAAGGGCGAATATCATGCGCCAGCACTGGTGCAAATCGGCGACGTAGACTGCGTCTACCTCTTTCGCATCTGCAAAACGGGGACTTTGTCACCTCTTTTACCGATTCTCGAGTCGACCGAAACACTGAAAACCGGCGTCGCAATCAAAAACGATGTAAAGGAACTGCAAAAACTGGAAGCGTTTGAACCAGCCGGCTTCACCGAAATTACTGAAATTACACAAAAGCTTGGTTACGAAAATCATGGACTGCGCGCTCTTGCAGGACTTTTCCTGGAAGGTCGAATCAGCAAAGCCGCTCAGGTTTCCAACTGGGAACGAGGGGAATTAAGTCAAAAACAAATTAGCTATGCTGCCACTGATGCCTGGATAAGCCGCGAGTTATACTGTCGTGCAATTGCTGCATACCGCAGTGAAAAAAAATGATAATGGATAATCAAAAACAAAATTCTTCCTTGACATGAATTTTCCATTTCTTTGAAAAAAGTTATGAGTGGGGATGTTAAGATTCTAGAGTATGTGACTAGCGGGAGGACGACTCTAGATCTTCCAAAAGGTCAAGTTGTTGTTGTTAGAGCTGTTAATGCTCCGGAAGGACAGAAGTTTAAAGAATGGAAAATAGAGTTGGTCGAAGACGAAACTCAAACACCAGACACGACAGTTGATAAGGTAAATGAGCCTGTGGCGAGAGTAACTATGGGTTCTAAGCCAGCCACGATTAAAGCTGTCTTTGAAATCAACGAAACTGGCGAAGAAACTGGCTCAAACAATACTCTTACCATTGAGTCAGGCAGTTTGTACGAGATAGACACAGAACTCGAATCAACGATTAAGGATTTGGAAAAACAGCTAGAAAATATTAAATCCAAACTTAGTCAGGAAAAGAGTAAAGTTTCTCAGCATTTCCAGGAGAGGGATAAAAAAGATTCCTCAAATGGTGGAAGCGCCTCTACGCACGGCTAGATTTACTGCTATCGCTCGATTCCGTTTGCTCAATAGAAACAGCAGACCCTTCCGGCAGACTTTTTGGTTTGGGGTCCGGTATCGGTGGCGCCGCGAATAAAGATCCGTCACCATATTCAATTACATAACCTTCCGTCACAAGCCAGCGTAAGTCTGAAATTAGTTGGCTTAGTTTCTGCGACTCGTCTTCACCAAGTTCAGACTTAGGCTTTAGTTCCGTTAATCCATGTGTGTCACTCCCGAAAGAATCTGCCGCTTCGGCTTTACTGTCATTTTTGTCAGGAGCGACTTCTGCCTCATCCATCTCAAGCTTAATCGGGTCTTGTTCTTTAACACCGATTCCCAGAAACTTCTGAGGCAATTCTGAAGCCAAAATATTAGGACTTTTCTCGATAAAATCGATCATTCTTTGAAGAGATGAGGTAAAAGTGGTCTTACTGTCGCGAAACTTTCGTTTCACAGAGCAGACATATGCGATTCCTTTAGAGCCTTTCTTGTAAACGGTGAAATGATGCCGCCGCAAACGACCACGGATATTGTTTGCGGTATCCAACGGAAATCGAAGCTGTTGCGCAATGTACATTTCTATCGAACGTCGAATCGAGCCGTCGGGCAATTGAGCTATACTATGACCTGCAAAACGAACGCTCTCACCTGAACTAACAACTTTATCTCTGCAATTTTGCAAAAGGAATGACCGCACTGCCTCAAATGATTCAAAAGATTCAGGCTCACCTTGCCCAGGCTCCCTCAGAGTGTATCTAACTCCTTTTTTCATCGATTCAATCCATGCATCAATCAGTTCCTGCTCCTTTACTAACTCAACCTTAGATGTAAAGTGATCGAAAGACATATTACTGATTTTTGAAACGTAGTGCCGCTGCAAAAAATCCTGATAGCGATGATAGTTAGGCGGCCCCAACAACTCTCCGGTTATTGTGCATCGGCTGACCATCTGAAAATTGCCTTTCGGAGCTTCCACATCGATTTGTTCCGAATCGAAAAGTGTATCCAAATGATTATTGAGAAAATGATTAATAGCCGCATCTTCAGTTTCAAAGGGGAGATAGTCCACCAACGTAAAATACAATGGACTAGACTTTTCATTCTTTTTTGCCTTATTCCGAACAACAACGACATAACGCTCTGGCTTTTCCAAAATAAGATGTGCGATATCAAATAATGGATACGTGCGGGCAGTTGAACGTAATCGCTTGGTCAAGGCCTCAAACATCTCATCTCGAGGATAGATATCCACATCTATCGACGGCTGGAAGCCACCGTGCTGTGATGAGCTCCAGCTATTTGGTTTTCCCTTACCAGAGACCCTTGGTCTATCACTTGACTTGCTATATTTACTATCTTTGAACTGATTTCCGCCATGAGCGCCCCGCCGATCAGGTTTGTCAGCAAATTCTGAGTTCTTTTTTCGAAATTTTTGGTCGCTTGGTCGCTTCAGGGATCTTTTTCCTGAATCTTTCTCTGCCCATGATGGCCCGAAATCGGACTCGCTAAGTGTACTTAGATCAAGCGTCTCTTTCAGAGACTCCTTAGGAGGGCCTTTCTTGTCTTCCTTCATTTTTTTTTAATAGTTACAATCCGAAATAAAAGTACCTTAGGATTTATGATCTATATTGTATTTTGTTAAGGAAATGCATCTGACTATTCAAGCTATTTGATCGGGTAAGATAATTCATTAATTTTCACATATTTTTATTGCCTGTAGAGCAATTCACCTATCCATTCTTCTACTTGCATATTTCATTTGATTAGGTCGAATGGTGGAATTGGCAGACACGCATGTTTAAGGGACATGTGCCGCGAGGCGTGGGGGTTCAAGTCCCCCTTCGACCACCAATCAAAATTATTTATTTTATTCCGAAATCCTTTGTTACTGTAACACTGGCGTATACTCAGGGACGTATCTTCGGATAGTCCGCTTTATGTCGGCAATATTATTCGACAGCAATACGATTTCAAGTTCCGCGCAGATTGAATCAATTGAAATAGTTGCCTCATTCCTGACGCCCAAACGCAAAACACGAGGATGCCGAGTGGGTTGCAAGGCCTCGCTAAAGTGCTGAATTTCTTCGTGTAATTTTTCACCCGGAATTAGACCCGTAAATCGAATTTCGATATCTTCACCTTCTTGATAACCGCTGAGAGCGATCATTTGTCTGGCGATGTCGATAATCTTCACCGAATCCCCCATATTAAGAACAAAGATCTCACCGCCCTGCCCTTGTGTCGCACTTTGTAGAACGAGGCCGACGGCCTCCTGAACTGTCATAAAAAAACGCTTCGCCTCGGGATCGGTAACCGTGAGTGGACCTCCTTTTTTGATCTGCTGTTTGAAAATTTCTGTTACACTACCAGATGATCCAAGGACATTACCAAAACGCACCGACATAAAACGAGTTTGATTCCCGGGTGACTTTTGCTGCTCTAGCAAAGCCAGTTCACCCAGCCGTTTACTGGCTCCCATAACACTGCTTGGATTAATCGCCTTATCGGTCGAAATGAATATAAACCGTTCCACGTTCAAATCACTTGCCATACGGATCAACCGAACGGTAGCTAAAAAATTGTTTCGCAACGCCTCTGCTGGCTGAAACTCCATTAAACTTACGTGTTTATGCGCTGCGGCATGAAAAATGATTTCCGGTTTAAAATCAGCGCAAACCGTTCTCAGCTCATCACTCTGATTAATATTCAAAACGTATGTCTGAGCAATGTCTTTGGTGTCACAGAGCTGCAAAATTTCCTGTTTTAGATCAAAAATAGCAATTTCGGCCTGATCTAAACAAAGCAGAGCATCCGGCGCATATGCAAGAACCTGAGCAACCAGTTCGCGCCCGATACTACCTCCGGCGCCTGTAATCATAACACGCTTCCCTGACAGCATAGACTGAATTTGTGCTGAATTCAAATCCACCTTTTTGCGGCCAAGCAAGTCTTCCATGTCAATTGGGTGTAGTTGCGTAATCTTCGCACGGCCACTCAACAGATCCGTTATAGCCGGCACACTCTCTACAGGCAGCTGCGCTTCTCTCGCCATTTTTACAACCTCACGTATTCGGCGAGCCGACGCAGAAGGAAATGCAACCACTATCTTGTCTGCCTGATACTGTTTGGCGACAGCCGTTAGCTGATCGACAGATCCAGCGACCAAAACGCCGTGCACATAGCGCCCCATCTTGCTCACATCATCATCCAAAAGAGCGACCGGACGCATTTTAAAACGTAACTTATTCTTTAATTCAGAGCATATTCCGGCTCCAACCTCACCTGCTCCAACAATAATTACATTACTAACATTATCTCCATGGAACCAGTCATTCAGACTACTACTGGTACGCACCCTCATCGCGACTCTGAACGCGATCAATAAACAAGCGCTAAGCAATAAGTCAGACAGAATTACAGCACGCGGCGGCATACCGGCTCCCGCGTAGACATACCAAAGAATGACAAAAAACCCACTGCTAACCAACAAACTAGTAAAAAGCTGAAACGCATCCGATAGTCGAAAATATGCAATTACACAGTCGACCTGCCCAAAGGCTATAAGCAAAGCCAGCTTCAAGCCAACAACCCACCAGACAGTGTGGATCATGTCCAAAGCAAAGCTCTCCGGCACATTGAAATCAAACCTTAGTTGAAATGCCACAAAATAACTACACCCAAGCAATGATGCATAGAGCAATATCAACCCGAGCCTATGGAGCTTGAAAAAACGCAGTAAACTATGAGCAATCATTTGAACTCAACTAGATCAATCTCACTCATTGGAAAAACAAGCGCGTACACTCTCAATAACTCTCCAACGTTCTTCTGATTCCATAGATGAACCACTAGGCAAGCAGAGACCATTTTCAAAAAGATTCTCAGCACATTCCCCTCCGATAACAGAACACCCCTCAAAGACAGGTTGCAGATGCAGTGGTTTCCAAAGCGGCCGCGCTTCAATATGTGCAATTTCCAGCGCTTGAACAATCCGATCACGTGATGTGCCACTAACCGAGCTATCTATCGTCAAACAAGTTAGCCAATAATTCGCTGCATCGGGATCACTGATTGGCATAAATGCCACTCCGGGCAGATCGGAAAACGCGTCATGATAAACTTCAAAATGCCTACGTCGCACTCGAATGCGCCGCTGCAAATCTTCGAGCTGACTCAGCCCTAGGCCAGCAAGCACATTGCTTAATCGATAATTGTACCCAACCTCGGTATGCTCGTAGTGTACAACAGGTTCTCTTGCCTGGGTTGCTAGAAAACGCGCTCGTTTGATTAACGCATCATCGTCTGAAAGCAACATCCCACCCCCCGAAGTAGTTACAATCTTATTTCCATTAAAAGAAAAAAACGAGAGCTTCCCCATCCCACCAGCCGGTCGCCCTTTATAGGATGCTCCAAGGGCTTCTGCCGCGTCTTCGATAATTGGGATTTCGTAATCGAGGCATATAGCTTCAAGAGAGTCCATGTCTGCACATTGCCCATATGAGTGAACGACAATAACAGCTTTCGGCAACTTGCCCGAAGCAGCACACATAGCTAAAGCAGACTTTAAAAGCTCTGGATCAATATTCCACGTGTTCAGCGTGCTGTCCACAAATACAGGTTCTGCGCCACAATAACGTATTGGGTTTGCACTCGCAACAAATGTAAATGACGGACAAATCACGCAATCGCCCGCCTGTATGTCTAAGACTTTTAGGGCAAGATGCAAAGCAGCTGTTCCAGAGCTGACTGCCAGTCCATGCTTGCGGCCAGCCTGTTTGGCCAGTGCATTCTCAAAAAGCGTAAGGTGCGGGCCCGAAGGAGCTACCCAGTTTGAATCCAGTACCGCTTCTAGAGCAGCATAATCTTCTCTTCGGATGTCCGGAGGAGAAAGATAAGTGCGGAACATTTTCGAGAAGAAGCTCCGTGGAGTCGCTCAGTTTTAAGGGGTAACTGTTTAACAGAATGTGTGACATCTGTTTAACAGCAAATCAATAGAGTTCCCTTAGGATGCCAGACCAGAGACTGATCCAACTGGAAACTAGTCAACCCATCTACTCTGCGCCTACACCTTGAGAACCATCGTCACTAACAAGCGATACATCTTCAGCCCGATCCTGATCAGCAACAAAAGGTTCTATAGTCTGAAATTCTGCGACAAGTCTTGATTTGGCGCTTTGTGGAAACTGTTGCACCAGATCTTTAATCAATGGATCAGAAACGGATCCCTGCATTGAAATAGAACGTTTTGGCGGAATACGAACTACTTGAAAATTCTCAGCATTAGGTTCGTAGGTTTGTTTTATCTTACTTTTACGACCAAATTTCAAAGGTTTCGAAAATTTTGTGATTAAATCAACAAGTCCATTCACATTCTGAACGTTGAGAACAATGCTTCTCTGAAATGAATCGTAGTAAAGCTCTGCAAAAAACAAGTTTTCAAGCGCCAAAACATCACCCAGCGAAGTTTTGATCCGAAACTCAGAATCATCACGCAGTCCCTTTGCGTGACCGCGAAGACTACCATACTTTAGTTCTAGAACGAACTTTGACTGACTAATCTCTTCCTCGGGCATCTCATTTTCATCATCCCTCCAAAAAGGTCTCTGCTCCAACCTGGTAAAAAGCAGATTAGAATTCTCCTCAATAGTTAGCCCTACTCCGTTGGAAAAAACAGCATATACAACACCCGTATCGCTGGTAATTACACTGTCGCCTTCACTAAGAACAGTATCTTTTGTAATCTGTGTTTTCTCTTCACCGGGAGCTCCATAACTGGCAGTGCCTTTCACAAGGATTACCTTCGCACTTGCGAGCGGCACAGCGCTAGCGGCGACAGAGCCGAGAAGAAGCAGAATAAATGCCTGAATGTAGAAGTGGGAAATTCGCATAACTTTTAAATTGAGATAATATTGATATTTAACGAAAGAAACTAAGTTTATTTTGTATATGTGCAAATAGTTAATTATTACAATAACGTAAAAAGTAGCTGCTGATGTCAACTTTGTACATTTATAAACAACAACCGCTGGTAACGATTTCATGAAGCCGGACTACAGAGGCCGAATTGCGCCGACACCCAGCGGCTATTTGCATCTGGGCCACGCACGCACTTTTTGGATTACACAGATGCGGGCAAAAGCAGCAGATGGCAAATTAATCTATCGCTGTGAAGATCTGGATTCCAGCCGCTGCAAGCCCGAGTTTGCTCAAGCGGCGATAGACGATTTGCGCTGGTTTGGCTGTTCGTGGGACGAAGGTCCTGATGTCAGAGGCCCGTTTGCACCTTACCGACAAAGCCAGCGAATGGCTTCCTTTTTGGCCGCTTGGAAAAAGCTGAAGAAAATTGGCGTTATTTATCCATGTAATCAATCACGTAAAGACCTTATTCATGCGACGCAGGCGCCCCATGAAAGTCTTGGCCAGCACCATTCAATTTATCCAAAAGTCCTTCGACCTCCTGATGGCACAGGCAAAATGGCAACCTCTCCGGAAAATTCCAACTGGCGGTTTCGGGTTCCAGACTATCGTAAGGTCGAATTTCAGGATGGCAGGGCTGGCTTCTGCTCGTTTGTCTGCCAAAAGGATTTTGGTGACTTCCTAGTTTGGCGAAAAGATGGTTTTCCCTCGTATGAACTTGCAGTTGTTGTAGATGATGCATCCATGCAAATTTCTGAAGTGGTGCGCGGTGAAGACTTACTGCTATCAACAGCGAGACAGCTTCTACTCTATGAAGCATTACTACTACCGCCACCGCAATTCTACCATGTCCCTTTGATGCTTGATTCAGACGGCAAGCGTTTGGCAAAACGTCACCGGTCTCGAAGTCTACGGGAACTGCGCGACGCTGGACACACACCCGAAGCACTTCGTCTTTCTGACGAATGGTCTGATTGATCTCTCTTTTTACGGCTCAATGAAAAGTGAGCAGAGACAAGTGCTTTAAACCTTCGTGAGTCGAGATCGATGAGGTTTTGTAAGATTTTGTTTTACAAGATATTGCTGAGATGTGAAGGCGTGCCTTTTGGCGCGTTGAGTCAGTTGCTAAATGCCTTGTGGAGCAAAAGATCATGAAAGATCACGATTTCAACTCACGAATTTAGATTTGAAGTTCTTGCAGATATAGGTGCCATCCACTTAATCTTATCATGCTTAAAGTAGGATAAAGCAAAGTGAAGGATTTAATCCCAGTTGTAGAACAGAGCGAAGTAAATGCATACGATGAGATGCCTTATCAGGGCCGCTCTTACCCACAAAGCAGCCCTGACCACATGAGAATGGTTGGTAAATTATTCGGAATGAACCCACCCGCTACGGAAACATCCAGAATTCTAGAACTTGGATGTGCCGAGGGCAGCAACCTATTGCCTCATGCAGTAAAATATCCAAAGGCAGAATTAGTCGGTATCGATTTATCAAAAGTACAAATTGATGCCGGGAAAAAGCATGTTCAGCGCCTGCGCTTGCAAAATATTGAACTGAAGCACATGTCTATTGTCGATATAGACCAAGCCTTTGGTGAATTTGATTACATTATTTGCCATGGAGTGTTTTCCTGGGTACCTGACTTTGTCCGAAATAAAATTCTTGAAGTTTGTTCAAAAAACCTATCCCCACAGGGTGTTGCCTACATCAGCTACAACGCCTTGCCTGGTTGGAATATGATCAGGACGATCCGTGATATGATGCTGTATCATAGTCAAAAGTTTAAGAATCTTGAGGATAAAATAGACCAATCAAGATTGCTGTTGAGCTTTGTTAATGAGGCGCTTCAGGAAAACAACAGTCCATATGCGCTCATGCTCAAACAGGAAGCAGACATGCTATTAGGCCATGACAACCGTTATCTTAGGCATGAGTATCTGGAGGAAAATAACAAGCCATTCTACTTCAGTGATTTCATGGTCGAAGCGAGTAAGCATAATTTGCGTTATCTCTCTGACACCAAAGTTTCAACTATGTTTGTAGGCAACTTTCCGCAAAAAGCAGCTCAAGAACTCACGAACATAGACGATATTATTACAACGGAACAATACATGGATTTTATCACGAATCGCCGTTTCAGAAATACTCTGCTCTGCCATGGAAACGTAGCTGTTGATCGGCAACTTAATGACGCTATGGCAAGAAATTTCACTATGAGCGCCAGAGTATCGACTGACAGGCCATTGAGTAAGGAAAATCTTGAGAGTGAAGAAAGGATTACCTTTTACTTCAACGAGAATAAGAAAAAGCATGTTTCGACCGATTCACCTGCACTAAAAGCAATACTGTATACTTTCCAGGAAACTCAAATAAACCCTTTGAGCTTCAATGAAATTGTCGAACAAGCATACAAAAAAATAGATCGAATCGATAAGACAAAAGTAGAGGAAGCCCTTGAGAACAATGCTATTTCGCTGTTCATCAGAGGCATGTTGGAATTATCACTGGCAACCGGCAAATATGGCAAATTAGATCTGAATAAACCAAAGCTATACCGGCTTGCTCTGTATCAGATAAGAAGCACACCCAATGAATGGATAGTGAATACAATGCATAACTCCATCTCGATTGATTACTTTGATCGATTGGTCGGACAATATATGAATGGTAGAAAAACAGTGGGCCAAATATTGGAAAAGTTAATTGAAAGCGCAAACTCCGGAGAATTCTCTCTAGCAACTAACGAAAACCCAATTACCACACAAAAAGATTTAGAGAAGGCTCTCCACTCCGTGGTGAATCAAGTAATTAATAAATTTCACAAAGCAGCACTTTTAGTATAATTCTACTCCCATGAAAAGAGGTTTATTTTATTCTGAAAATTTCAATCTTGTAATTCCTTAATGCTTGAGTGTACGAGTGATGCTGAGGCTGAATGCGGTGTTGTATTATGGCGCTAACCAAGAAACTCAGGCACTTTAAGCGAGCTACGTTTATGTTGACACCGGTTTCGGAATACCTGTGCAATACGCATGCTCGAGAGCGGCGCGGGTGCTTACGCTATTCAGCAACTGTTCGGTCACAAAAAACTGTGAACCAGCATAGGTTCATACTGAACGAAAGTCAGATCGCGTGAGCATGATGGCTGGTAGGAAGCGTGTCAATGGAGCAGTCTTACAGATCGTCCAAGACTGGGTGTAATTTTAAATGTTAGCAAAAAATCGACATGCCCAGTATCTTTTGCTCTACAATCCCGAAGTATTTGATAACTTTTCATGAATGAAAAATTCAAAAGTTACAGCTACTGAGCGAGAAGCTCAACTCGTTGCAAGGTTCCGGGACAATCCAGAGCTTTTAGATTTATTCCTTGAGGTGACCAAAGTCTATGAAGAAGACCCTAAGCAATTCGAAAATCTTCATGCCATCGAAACCTATCTGCTAGAAAAAGTTAGAGCTATTGGCAATAACGCCTTGGGTCAGTGGGCAGCATCTTTGGAAAAAGAAGTTTCCACTCTTGAGAAGGCGAAAGAAGGAGTGCGCCAGCACAGTAAAAAAAACTCAACTTCACTACCTTGCTAGGCAAAATTAGCGTGGAGGAAACAGTGCTCCAGCAAGGCAGTACTTGTCTACGTCCGTTGGCAAAGGCCTTGAATATGGTTGCTCAAGGTTGTTCGGTCAGTCTACAGGAAGTCATTGTCGACTTTGGTGCAGAAGACTCCTTTGCCCAAGCCTCAGAACGCCTGTTACGCCATCACGGCATTGAACTCTCAGAGACCAAATTGCGTAAAATAACTCTCTGCCACGCTCAGGACATTTATGAAAATGAGCGTTTAGACACACTCAATGGAGCCCTTAGTGGTGAAGGCTCTTCCACCATCATCGCCGAGGCCGATGGCACAATGCTACCGGTTGTCGAGTTTGAGGGTGATGCAGAAGATGGCCGTAAGAACCGGGTGGTAAAATGGGAAGAGACCAAGCTTTGCGCTGCGGTAAAATCAGGGGAGAAACAAGCCGTCTATGGATTTGGTGAAAGCGTGGAAGACTTAGGCCTACACTGGGCTGAGTGTGTCAAACAGGCAGGAGCGAACGCTAAGAGTGACATCCATGTGGTTTGTGATGGCGCTCCTTGGATTACGCAACAAGCTAAGCAGTGTTTGGGACAAAATGTAACGGTTGTTTTGGACTTCTTCCATGCCTGCGACTACCTGTCAGCCTGCGCAAAGTCGTCCACCTTTGCTGAAGATGAGGATTGGTTCAAAAACCAGAAACAGTCTTTAAAACAAGGCGAGAGTGCAGCCCTGATTGACCTACTTGAAAGTAATATGCAGAGTCAGGAAGTGGATGATGAAAAGGCGCCGATAAGAACTGCACATCGCTATTTTTCCAACCGAGTCGAACAACTCAATTACCCAGAAGCCCTATCAACAGGATTGCCGATCGGCTCAGGCTTGATTGAGGGAGCGCATCGTCATGTCCTTCAAAAACGCTTAAAACTCTCTGGAGCTTGGTGGGAACGGGACAACCTCAAACACATGATCGCCTTAAGGGTACTTCGAGCAAACAGACAATGGGACGATTATTGGGATGACCTTAAGGCTGCATGATTTTGCTAACTTTTAAAATTACACCCCGTCCAAGAGAGCGCGCAATTCAGATTCGGGACCTTCATGATTTTGTTCAATTGCGAGTTGCAGTGCATCCTGTAGTATCGGTTTTGCCTGCTCTAGGTCGCCGTCCTGAAGCAAGGCTTTGCCCAATAGAATTCGAGGTAGCATCCAGTCGGATTGTGAATCGGCACATTTTTGAAGGTGCGAAACGGACTCAGTAACTGCGCCTTCTTCGTAAAGCGCCTGACCGAGACTAAAGCGGAACAGTAGATTTTCAGGCTGTTCTTTAACTTTTGGCAAAAATACTTCGGATTTCTTCATAGCGATGACGGTAGTGATTACGCAGGTGGATGACTTGGTAAGCGAGTCCATTGAACCAGCCCGTTATGTGTTCGTGTAATACTGAAATTGTGGATAACTTGTTTACTGGAATATTTGATTGCGAGTATCCTGGTTTTGCATAGATGCACAAGATGTATAGAATCAGATCTGTGCAACTCAATCTTGATTTGTTTGTCAAAAGCCACCCCACTTGCTGAATTTCAGGATAATTTTCCGGTTTTCAAATCGAAATTTATTTGACAAAAAAAGTGACTTTGAAAAAAGCAATATTTTATGGGAGATAAAAGATTACTACTTTCAATTTCAATTGTTATTCTGTTTTTATCAAAAGTTGTCGCTCAGACGCCCCAAGTTAATCTGATTTCGCCGGCCAACGGAGGTATATTCGAAGACTCGCTTTCAGATTACACTAAATATGGCAAAAGTTATGGGCCAACTGCCTTGGCTAATGGAGTTACGAATGAGATTGGTTGGGCCAGCAAGCGTAAACCCAGCACTCAAGAGTTTGTCTATTCTTTTCAAGGAGGCGCCACAGCTGTTTTGGACAATGTGGTAATTCATGGAGGAACTGCCGAAGGTAAGTACTACTCTAAGGATGTTGAGATTTGGGTTTCACAGGATGGGCTCGGGTTTTCTCAGATCGCGGGTGGTACTTTGCCTCGAGCACGTAATCGTTCCATAACTTTGGACATGAGTCTTGTTCAGGCAGCCTATGTAAAGCTGGTGATAAAGAACGGTTACCGGACGGACTATTGGGAGTTGGCTGAATTCGTTGTTAACGGAACACTTATTGAAGTAGAAGCACCGACAAATCTTGTATCACCAAAAAATGAAGGTATTCTTGAACGTTCACTTTCCAACTTCACTGAATATGGTCGCGGCTATGTAGTGCAAGACTTGACTAACGGAGTCACAAACGAGGACGGCTGGTCCAGTAAGCGTAAGCCAAAAACTTCTCAGGAGTTCGTCTATTCCTTCAAAGATGGAAATACCGCTTTGCTGGACAATGTAGTCATTCATGGAGGAAAAGCTGAAGGAAAGTATTTCTCAAAAGATGTCGAGGTGTGGACTTCTCTGAACGGAACCCAGTTTTCTCGGATAGCCAGTGGTCGGTTGCCTCGAGAACGTAACCGTTCGATTACCCTGAATATGGGCCTTGTTGAGGCAGCATATGTGAAGCTGGTGATAAAAAGTGGCTACCGAAAAGACTACTGGGAGTTGGCAGAATTTGTTGTGAACGGAGACTTTGTTGATACCGATGATCCGAATTTAGTTCCTACAGCTAATGCTGGACCGGATCAGATTACTGAACTCGGTATCACTGTTTTTCTTGATGGCAGCCGATCCAGCGACCCGGAAGGCGATCCACTTACGTATTCATGGTCGCCACTTGAGGTACCTGCGGGTAGTAGTGCTACACTTTCGGATTTGAATGTTGTAAATCCTAGTTTTCAAGTCGATGTCATTGGGGAATATGTAGCTGAGTTGATCGTTAACGACGGCGATCCGAATAGTGACAGCGCACCAGATCAGGTTTTAATTAGCACCGATAACATACATCCAGTGGCAGATGCTGGACCGGATCAGCCTGCCTCCATTAACCAGCTAATTCAACTGGACGGTAGCAACTCTAGTGATGTGGACGGCAATCTCCTTAACTTTTCTTGGTCGCTGATCTCAATCCCGACAGGAAGCGTTGCCGTGCTCTCAGACCCCAATTCAGTCTATCCTGAATTTTTAGTAGACGTCCCAGGGCAATATACTGCTGAGTTGATAGTTAATGATGGAAGCATAAACAGCGAACCCGATCAGGTAGTGATCAATACAGAGAATACACCTCCAGTAGCTGATGCTGGGCCAGATCAGACGGCAATCCTTGGTGAAATGATCCAACTGGACGCCAGCGGTTCCAGCGATGCAGATGGTGATTCTCTCAACTACTTCTGGTCTCTACCCTCAGTGCCAGCTGGTAGTAGTGCCGCACTATCAAATGTTACATCAGTCAACTCGAGTTTTACAGTTGATCAGCCAGGTACTTATGTCGCTCAGGTTATTGTTGATGATGGCGTTTCTGAAAGTAAATGGGATACGGCAGTTATCAGCACCGAAAATACCCGTCCGGTTGCCGATCCCGGTTCTAACCAGTTTGTAAACTATGGAGACACTGTCCAAATTGACGGCAGTGGTTCATTTGACGCTAATGGCGATCCGATCGGCTATTTCTGGGCACTCATTGAAAAACCGGAAAACAGCACGATAGCACTCTCAGACCCTGACTTAGTTGATCCTACTTTCCTACCCGATGAGTCTGGTATTTATGTCGCCCAGTTAATTGTTTCCGATGACTTCCTGGAAAGTGAGCCTCAGACTGTGGTGTTTACGATTGAAGGGGATGACGATAATTTACCCAATTGGTGGGAAATTTCTGTTGCCGGTGATTTAACGACGCTTACTGATACGTCAGACCCTGATGGCGATAGTTTGTCAGCATTGGATGAGTATCTGCTCGGTTCTGATCCATTCCGTTGGGAGGGGTTACAAAAAGTTACAGTTGCTAATCCTATAATTGATGGCAGCGATTCTAGCAATCGTTCCCTGGAACTTTCATTGATCGCAAATGAAGCACATACAGCGGATATTATTTTTTATAGGTTCAGTTTTGATATCGATAGTCAGTATAGTTTTCCAGCCCGTACTGGTGGTGATTTTGGCGACTTTAACTTTACGGAGATAGCAACAATTTCACAATCTTTATCAGCAGGTGACAATACGATTAATTGGGACGGCATAGATGCTGCAACTGGTCAATTCCATGGCTACGAAGTCGTTGTGGTAAAAGTAATTTCTACTGAAACCGATGGCGGTGGTAATTTAGATATAATCGATTACACAAGCGATTACATTGAATCGGGTGGTTCAATTGGTTTCTCTGAATCTTTCCCAGATCGATCCAATGATGCTGAATTTTTCCGCAATGCACGCATGCGTTTTAGTTTCGGATCCAATGGGATGAATCCTGTTATTGCCAATCATCAGATATATCCGGGCATTTGGAGTAATCGATTACTCTACCAGAGAGAAGTAGTAGACTGGCTACCGTTCACATCGGAAGGGAGATTAATCTACGAGCAAAGGCAGTTGGGTAATCTTGTGCTTCCCGAAAATAGTCAAAGTTACTTCAAAACTAGAAATCTTCCGGAAAATTCGATTATCTACACAAATCAAAGTATTGAATTCACGAATTATTCAGTTGAAGCTTATCGCTCGGTTCCAAGTTTGGGAGAAGTCTTGCACGGAGTATTTACATTGAGTGGTGATGCGAAAGTCACCTTGCAGTTGTATCGTCCGGATCTTACTCCATATCCGCTCTACTACTACAATGAAGGAACTCAAAACTATGAATTGCTGCAAGGCTTACCGCTTGGCGCCGGAGATCATATGCTCGAATTTGTTGCAATGAATTTTGAAAGCTTTGAAAGCAATGGAAATGTCAAATTATTTGACGATTCTAACATGAGCAGTCCTGTATCTGGATTAGATGGCTATTTCCGTGTAAAGTTCATCATTGAGGATGTACGAACCGGAAAAGTCACAACCTATTGGGCATCTGTGCTAGTGACTAATTAAGAAAGTTATGTACAGGCATCCTGTAATCCTGATCTTAATCTTGGCTATTTGTTTTACAGGTGGCGCAAGTGCCTCTAACGCTGCATCCAGATTTTCACAAAGCTTTCTCTATATTGGTCTAACGGATGAACAGTGGCAGGTTTTTCGTTATGATTTTGCTACCAAACAATCGAAACAGCTTACTTTCTCGACAGGCGACAAGCGTAGACCTCAATATCATGCCGCAACAGATTCAATTTATTTTAAGGATTCGCAAGGTTGGATTATTCGATTGAGTAGTGATGGTAGTGAGACTCGTATCTCGGATAAAGGTAGGATTGCTGAATTCTGCATGATTCCTACTGCAAATGTACTGCTCTATACCTGCTTAATGGCAAATAATCCGCAGCGTCAGGCGCTTTGGCGTTTGGATTTGCAGGCAAATGAAGCGTCACCACAGTTATTGAAGCGCATGCCAACCGGTTCAATTCGGCAAATTGCGGTTAAATCAGAACGTGAAGTAATTGTTTCGCATATTGCCAAACGCCGGGAAGAGCGACTTTTTGTTCTGGATGATTCAGGTCAGGAACGTTACATCACGCCACAAAAGACGGTTTCGATATACCCAACTTGGGATAGCATAAATGATCGCGTCCTCCATGCCAAAGAACTGAAAGATGGCAGCTATGACCTGTATGCATTGAATTTCGCTTCAGGAGAGATTAATCCTCTCCTTGAGACAGAAAATGCAAGCGAGTTTGCTACATCGGTTTCGCCAGACGGAAACACTGTTCTGATTGAGCAGCATGTTTATGGATTACCTCCGCGAATCGTTTATTACAATCAGGCTGCTTCCAAGCTTGCGCCAATACAACTCGAACACCCTGCTAAAGAGCCCTTCTGGTATCTGTAATTAACAACCCATGGCAAAATGAATCACCGATGAAGCATTTACTCACATCAATCCTGCTTTTAGCTTCGCTTGTTCTTCCTGTGTTTTTAGTTGCGCAGGAAGGAGAAACAACCGAGCCGCCTCTGACCTTTCTGGAAGTCATGCTTGAAAGTCATGAACTCAATTTCACGCCGACCTGGACATGGACACCGATCCCGGAACATAACAAAGCCTTTGAAATTGAGATTACATCACCGTCTAACTGGGCCAGCGCCCATCTTTGTGTTGATGGAAATTCATTGAAAACAATCAAGTCCGGTAAGAATCACTTCAAGTGGTCTTTTGCCAATCTGAAACCGGGAACACACACAGTCACCTTATTGGTAATTGATGCCCAGGGAAATGCCGGTACAGCATCACGCAGGTTAAATTAGTTATTTCAAAAATCTAAATCCAAATCGGCATCGAAATCGAAAACTAATGTCACTAGGTCACGAAAAGTTAGATGTTTATCGCCTCTCAATAGCTTACGTAGCATGGGTGTTTGAACAATCGGAGACATTAAGTGGTTCTCATCGGCATGCACGAGATCAATGGCTGCGGGCAAGCCAGTCAGTTCCATTAAATATTGCTGAAGGTAATGGAAAGTCTACAACTGGTGATCGTAGAAGATATTTTGTTCCGAGCCAAAGGCGACAATCCTCAATTGCGCGTGGTTCAGCTTTTGAATGCGCTGCAATTCAAGATGTCTTAAGGGCTGGTGGTGCTTTAAATGAGCAAGAGCACCAGGAACGTAAAAATCAATTAGATAGAATCGCTGCAATGCTCAGCAAATTAGGAGGTCGAGCATATAGTGTTCATGAAGAACAGTCAAAGTATGGTTCCAAGCCTGTCGATTTGGATACCGATTTCGACCCCGATTTCCAATCAGTCGACTATATCAACTCTACTTTGTAATGTTCTCCAACAAAACAATCTTCGTGTTCTTCGCGCTCTTCGTGGTAAATACCACTACAGCGGAAAAGCTAAGTTATCGCTGGCAAAACGACAATCGATGGCGTCTGTTTATTGAGGATGCCCAAGGCAAAGACGAACAATACTCTGTCGAACTCCTTTCTCTGGACAAAGACAAGACTGTAGCCAATGCCGGAAACTTTCAGGAGTCTCTAATGAAGGGCATCAAGGAAGCAAACCTATCTAC
>CAZUYZ010000006.1:0-21526 GCA_964624365.1 uncultured Puniceicoccaceae bacterium | reverse complement strand
GCATTGCGATATTGAGTGAGCAGATTCTGGAGCGGTGTCATCAAGTGTTAGATAAAGTGACATACTTTATTTGCATTCAAGTTAGAAAGTATGCCCTTGCCAGCAATCGTGGAAGTGACGTTGCGACCTAAACGAAACTTGCGGTCACCAGACTTCGAAGCAGTAGAAAAGGAATTTCACTGGAAAACCCTGAAGTGGGGCGCCATGGAATAATATTTTTCTGTCAAAAATCTTAGAAAATTTTGCAGAAATAAATCTTAAGTGTTTAATTATTAACCACTTAAGTTGAAATTTTTAAGCCTAAAAAAGATTGTTAGTGGTCGAAAAAAACTTGACTGGTGGGGCAATGTGGGGCGAATTGGGTCTTTTTGGTTTGAATTAGGTCAAGTGAGTGTATTTAGAACAGGGGGATTCATTGGTGAATTTCGTCATAATTTGGATGACAAGGGTCGTCTGACGATTCCCTCTGCCTGGCGGCCTGAAAATGCCGGCGATGAGAATTACTTTTTAGCAATGCCAAGTGTAGAAGAAGGCGCCTCTGCGTACGTGACGGTTTATCCGCCCAAAATGATCAAACGATTGGAAGAGCGCATTTCACAAATCAGCATGGGTGATGTCGAAGGACAGCGTATGGTCGCTGAGTTGATGTCGATGGCACACAGCTTTAGTTGCGACAAACAGGGACGCATCAATCTCAGCAACAAACTGGTGAGTCATGCGCAAATTAAGAAGAGCGCAGTCCTACTCGGTAAAATGTCCACCTTTAGCATCTACAGTGAAGAACTTTACAACGCTTGCCAGGATTCTGGTCCCAGTGATCCGGCTGTTCGGGCTGCTGTTTTCAAGCGTTTTGAACTATAAAATCAACTAAATGGAAAATTATGAACATACCAATAAAACCCATTATTCGTAAGCGATTCAAACAGCCAAGTTATGTCGTCCGACCCAGCATGGAACACGAAGGCTTCGTGCTGATGAAAAAAAGCCCAAGCGCCAACAGACGACCGCTTGCACCGGCCAAACCACCGATGCGACTTGGATAGGCTGAAAGCGCTATTTTTCCACAGCTGAGGATTATTCCAATGTACGCTTCTGCCGACGATATTATGAGTTTCTCAGGTTCAGATGGACATGTTCCGGTTTTGCTTAATGAAACGTGTGAACTTTTGTCTGCCCGGACTGGTGGGAAAATACTGGATGCAACGTTTGGTGGTGGTGGGCATAGCAAAGCTTTGCTTACCACAGACGAAACCGTCGTTGTTGTTGCTATTGATCGTGATCCGGAAGCCAAAGAGCGTGCGCAGTCCTTATACAGGAAATTTGGCGATCGTTTTCGCTTTTGTTCAATGAATTTTGCGAATTTGAACACTTTGCAAGAAAGTGAGTTTGATGGCGTTTTATTTGATTTTGGTCTTTCGTCTTTCCAGCTGGATCAACCTGAGCGTGGATTCTCATTTCGTTTCGATGCGCCTGTTGATATGAGGATGAATCCTGAGCAGGGTATAAGCGCTGCTGAGTTTTTGGAAACCTGTGATGAAGAAGCGCTCATTCGGGCTGTGCGCAACTATGGCGAAGAAGTAAAGTGGCGTCGAGTTGTAAGCGCTATTCTTAATGCCCGCGGTACAGGTCGTCTGCAACGTACGTCTTCATTTGCAGCGCTTATTGCCGAAGCCATCGGTCCTGTTCCACGTGGCCGCAAAGCGATCCATCCTGCTACTCGAACTTTCCAGGGTATTCGTATCGAAATAAATGGAGAACTTAGCGCTATAGAGCGTGCTTTGCCGACTGCTTTTGATCGACTGGTTCCCGGTGGTACCCTTGCTGCTATCAGCTTCCACTCCCTGGAAGATCGAGTGGTGAAGCGCTTTTGCCGCAGAGTTTCCGGTCGTCCTGAGCACCGTAATGATTCACGTACTGCAGACGAGCGCACGGCGCAGGCGACAATGATTGCGACGCGTCCCATCATTCCTACAGCGGAGGAAATGGAGCTAAATCCACGTAGCCGAAGTGCACGTCTGCGAGCGGTAAGAAAACTTTTAACAAATTAATTTATACCATGAACCGTCTATCTCAAAAAAATAAATCACACATTGCCTATTTAGTGATCACTATGATCGCGATTACCGTTTTTAGCGGGTTCGCGCTTGTCTGGATGCAACAACAAATCTCCAGAACTGCGCAAAGAAGCCAACAAGTAGAAGCGGAAATGGACGAGCTTGATCGCAAACTGAGCTACGTGAACGAAAAAATTGCGGCCATACACCAACCAGTTGTGCTTCAATCCAAGGTCGTAAATACATTGAGACCATCGCTTGAGAATCAGATCGTATGGGTGCGTGAACGCGAGATTTTGAACAGACGCACTTATGCAACTATTTCGCCGTATTCAATTTCCTCAGACCTGGCTCTGCTGAGCCGGTCAGCTCAACGCTGATTCCTGATACATGAGTAAAGCATTTGTATCTACACCACGATTATCACTGGTATTAACTGCGATCAGTTTCGCGTTTTGCGTATTGATTAGTCGTTTGCTCTTTCTTCATGTCTGGCAGCACGAAGAGTTGCTGGAGCACGTGCAGGGTAATCGAAAAGTAATACAGGTGAGCAGTTCGCGCCGCGGCGACATTGTTGACAGTCGTGGCAATTTACTGGCGACGATGCATACGGAGATCGACCTGGGTGTTGATCCACAGGTAGTTCGAGACGAGGATCGATCGAAGTTGGCAGAGCTTGCCAGGCTGATTGATCAACCTCTGGCTAGTATTGAAAAAGCCTTTGATACAAAAACTCGAAGAGGCTCCAAAAATAGTAAAGAGGTTAATCTCGTTCGCTGGGCATCACTTAAAAAGAGCCTGAATGAAGCAACGTATGAAGCAGTTCAGGAATTAAGAATTAAAGGAGTGTATGGAAATCGTAAATACAGTCGCACGTACCCGGGAGCAGAGCTAGCTTCGCATGTACTTGGGTTCATTAATCATGAAGGTGTTCCGGTAACTGGAGCGGAGCGTTTTTTTGATTATTATCTGCGTGGACAGGATGGCTGGCGAGAAACGGAGCGCGATGGACGTCGCAGGGAAATGGCACAGTTTCGGGAACGACAGGTGGAACCTAACAACGGCTTGAATGTGGCATTGACCATTGATCAGATGGTTCAGCACATTGTAGAGAATGAGATCACTAATCTGGTCGGAGAGTATGATCCGGAAAGTGTGAGCGTCATCGTCAGTGAACCTTCAACTGGAGCTGTTTTGGCAATGGCAAATTATCCGACTTACGATCCAAATGAATTTTTCGATTTGGAAAAGTATCCAGTGGACTTTCAACGCAATCGAGCGCTAACGGATGTCATTGAGCCAGGCTCTACTTTTAAGATTGTACCCGCAGCTGCGGCTTTGAACGAAGGCGTTGTCGATCCGTCTGAAGTTTTTAAAACAGGATACGATCGGGTAAGCTACAAGGGTCGTACTCTAAAATTGCCTTCAGACCATCATACTTACGAGCAACTTTCCGTGTATGATATCGTTGTTAAGTCCAGCAACCGTGGGGCAGCTCACCTGGGACTCCGACTTGGTGAAAATCGTTTACACGATTATGCAAAAGCCTTTGGTTTTGGTGAAAAAACTGGTTTCGATCTTGGCGGAGAAGTTACAGGAACGTTGCATCCAGTTAACAACTGGGATGGTCTTACAATTACGCGCATGCCAATGGGGCACGCCGTTAGCGCCACTCCTATGCAAATACACTCAGCTATGTCTGTAATTGCCAACAAGGGCATTCTTATGGAGCCTTTAATTGCCAAAGAAGTTTTTGATGAAAAGGGAGATGAAGTTGTCACTTTCATGCCTAAAGCCAGGCGTCGTGTAATTTCTGCTGAGGTTGCCGAAACGGTTGCAGACATGCTGGTCGATGTGGTTGGTGTCGACGGAACTGCCCGAAAGGCTGCTATCGAGAGTTATGCGGTCGCTGGAAAAACCGGTACGACACAAAAGATTGTAGACGGACGCTACTCTCGTGAGCATCACGTAGCCTCATTTAGTGGTTTTTTTCCCGCGGATAGGCCAGCTTTGGTAATCACAGTTGTGGTTAACGATCCTCAGCTAGAAGGTATTGGTTATGGTGGCGCCGTTGCAGCGCCGGCATTTCGGAATATCGCTGAGGCATGTATTGCTTATCTCGGTATTCGACCTGCCAGTACAGAGCCGTCTTTCTTTGTTTTCGATTATCCTTCTCGGACTGAAGCGCGTCGTTTCTCAAACTAAAATAGTATGGTTTTGCCTATGAAGTGGACTGTTCAAACATTAATTGAAGGGCTTGATTTGGTTTGCAGAAATGGGGATGGAAAAGACGTGGTTACTTCCTTGATTAGCGATAGTCGGCGTGTTGCTCCGGGAGCTTTATTTTTTGCCATCAACGGATTGCGTACGGATGGCAATCAATATGCCGAAGAAGCGGTGGATCGTGGGGCAGTTGCGGTGATCACAGAGCAGGACTTAGGGCCACATTTTCCGGCTGATTCCATACAGGTTTTAGATGTTCGTAAGGCGCTGGCATTAATTTCCCGTCGTTTTTATGAAAACCCGGATGAGAAATTACAGCTCGTCGGTGTTACCGGAACTAATGGTAAAACAACCGTTACGATGCTAACGCAACATCTGCTTGGAGGAACAGAGCGTGTGGGCCTTCTGGGCACCATTCGTTACGACATTGGCAAACGGACCCTACCAGCTTTTAGAACGACTCCTGAATCGGTGGATGTGTATTCTATGTTAAACCAGATGGTTGAGGACGATTGCAAAAAAGCAGTCATGGAAATCAGTTCTCACGGCATTCATCAGAGACGTTCTTATGGATTAGCGTTGGATGTTGCCGCGTTCCTCAATTTGACTCAGGACCACATCGACTATCACAAAACAATGGAAGCCTACTATACGGTAAAACGGGCCTTATTTGATGGTGGAAACGGGCGTATTCCAAAAGCTGCTGTGATCAACTCTGACTGCAGTTATGGGCGCCGCATGTGCAACGATTTGCCAGATAGTTTAGAGAAGATTACTTTTGGAACGAGTGAAACTGCGACCATTCGTGCGCAGAATTCACAACTATTCCCTGATCGCACAGAGTTTGATCTCAATTGGAAGGAGAATCAAATACACATCATTTCGCCTTTGTTGGGGCGTTATAACATTAGCAACTTGCTGGCAGCAATCTCGATTGGTTATGCAATGGGCTACGACATTCCTTCATTGGTTGACCGTTTGAAGGGTTTTCCTCAGGTTCCCGGACGTATGGAAGGTATTCACAAAGGACAGAAATTTAGTGTGTTGGTCGACTATGCACATACGGATGATGCCTTAAAAAATGCATGTGAGATAGCTCAGGAAATAACAAGTGGTGAACTTATTGTTGTTTTCGGATGCGGTGGTGACAGAGACCGTAGTAAGCGTGTTCCTATGTTGCGTGCCGCATTGGAGGGGGCTGATCGGGTTTTTGTTACTGCAGACAATCCGCGGACTGAACCTTTGGAACAAATATTTGAAGACATGCGTAAGGGCCTTCGGCTTGATGATATGCCTAAGGTTCAATTTATAGAGGACCGCAAGCGAGCTATTTCTGTTGCGATGGATTCTGCGGGCGCAAATGATTGCGTACTCATTGCTGGAAAAGGACACGAGACATTTCAGGAGTTTGATGGGCGCGTTGTACCTTTTGATGATCGTCAGGTAGCCCTTGAGCTAATACAGCTTAAAGCGTTAGCCGGAAAAAGTTAGAGCTAATATGTCCCTGAGCTATATGAGTGTTCGTTTGCTTTCTACGGAACCGTAGATAAGTTACAAAATGCACTTCGCAGCGAAATCGCATTCTTGAAATAGCTCCAAAAAACAGATGCTTTACAATTCCAGCTCTGTTTCATACTGAATCTTACCTTAAGACTAAAACTGCGCTATTATTTGTGTAGTTTTATATCGACAACAATTTTTATGAAGCAACGAAGTATATTAAGAGACGTCTCAATTAGTGGTAAGTCTTTACACACAGGTGAGGAGGTGCATCTCACCCTCAAACCCGCACCGATAAACCACGGAATTGTATTTCAGCGTCTGGATCTTTTTGGAAAACCCGAGCTTAAGCCTTCAGTAGAGTTTGTTACGGATTTAGTTCGTAGTACCACAATCGCCAGTGGACATGCAAAAGTGCACACGGTAGAGCATGTTTTAAGTGCATTAAATGGATGCGGTATTGATAATGTGCTAATTGAGATGGATGCTAGTGAGCCACCGATACTCGATGGTTCAGCAAAGCATTTTGTGAATCTTATTCAGCAGGCAGAACCAGTCGAACAGGAGGCTGAACGGGAGTACTTTGAGCTTGAAGAGCCAGTTTCCGTAACAAGGGGAGGGAGTTCTATAATTGCTTTGCCACATGATGGTTTCAGGGTGACCTGCACATCGACGGATGATCGTGGAATTCATACGCAGCACTTGAGCCTTGATATTGATCCTGAATCTTACATTGCGCAGGTCGCTCCAGCCCGTACGTTCACTATTTACGAAGATATCGAGGAGTTATTGAAACTTGGTAAGATTAAGGGAGGCAGTCTTGACAGCGCGATTGTCATCAAAGGTGATAAAATTCTCTCCAAGGAACCTTTGCGATTTAAAGACGAGTTCGTCCGGCATAAGATTCTCGATATTGTTGGCGACATTGTCTTGGTCGGTATGCCAGTCAAAGCTCATTTTATCGCAGTACGACCAGGACATGCTTTGAATGCTGAGCTTTCCAAGGTTCTTCAGCGCAAACTTTTGGCCAAAATCAAAGGTAAAGAAAAGTTATCCAAGTCCAGAAACCTTGAAGTTAGTAACGAACCGGAAACAGTTATGGATATTCGACGTGTGATGGATCTCTTGCCACACCGCTATCCATTTATTCTGATTGATCGGATCATTGAAATTGTAAGTGATGATGAACTGGTTGCCCTGAAGAACGTTACGATCAATGAGCCATTTTTCCAAGGTCACTATCCTGGCCGGCCAGTTATGCCTGGAGTACTACAGGTCGAAGCAATGGCTCAGGCCGCTGGAGTTTTGCTGTGGCGTAAGGTGCCTATCGAAGACAATAAGATCGCATTTTTTATGAGTGCGGACAAAATTAAATTCAGGCAAGCTGTTGAGCCGGGAGATTCCATAAAGATTCGAGTCAAACTGTTGAAAACGCGCGGTAAAAGAATAGCAAAAGCTACCAGCGAATGTACTGTGGGTGACAAGGTAGTCTCCAGCGCCGAACTCATGTTTATGCTTGTTGATAGCGACAAGTAAACAAGCTGGGAAAAATGGCTGCAAATATACACCCCACTGCAATTATCGAGCCAGGCGCTGAGCTGGACGACGATGTAACGATTGGTGCATACGCCTTCGTTGGGCCTCGCGTTCGTATTTCACGAAAGAACATTATAATGCATCATGCAACTGTCGATGGTGCAACGGTTTTGGGTGAAGGTAATGAAGTGCATCCCTATGCCTACATTGGTGGGCAGACACACGATTTGAAGTATCGTGGCGGCATCCAGCGTTTAGAGATTGGCGCGCGGAATATATTTCGTGAGTACACTACAATTCATTGTGCAACCAAAGAAGATCAGCTCACTTGTATTGGGGATGACAATGTAATTTTGTCTTATAGTCATGTTGCCCATGAGTGTATCATCGGAAGTCATCTGGTAATGAGCAGTCATGCCGCATTGGGAGGGCACGTCGTGGTCGGCGACCATGTTAACATTGGCTGGGGGGCCGGGATACATCAATTTTGCCGTCTAGGTGATTACTCAATGGCCGGAGCTGCTTCAAAAGTAGTACAGGATGTGCCGCCTTATATGATTAGTGATGGAAACCCGGCAATTGCTCGCACTGTCAACAAGGTTGGACTGGAACGTTCCGGATTTTCAAAGGATGAAATAGCGTTGGCTCGTCGAATTTTTAAAATTTTCTACAAGGAAGATCTAAATCGTAGCCAAGCTATTCAGCAACTTCATGCAATGGTGGATGAAGCGAATCCAATGGTAAGCAACTTCATTGAATTTGTTACCGAGAGTGAGCGCGGCTTATCTTAAAATTGACCGTAAGAAACTGGATGTAGGGGGATACGATTCTCAAAAAAAGAGGCACTTACTATAAAGCGATATTGACAAACCGACAAACCAGCACTGCATTTGCGTTTTCTTGATGTAAGTTCAGGTTACATGCTTACGCTAGATGGTGGCTATAGCTCAGTTGGTTAGAGCACCGGTTTGTGGTACCGGGGGTCGCGGGTTCGAATCCCGTTAGCCACCCCACCTTTTTAAGAACGAACTTCTTAGCTATGAGAGTCACAATTCATTAGTTTGAGTTGTGGCTCTTTAAGTTATTTCGTGATCAGAGTGCGCTTACCCGGACTCTCGAAAGTTGCTAATTCATGCTGATGGCGGCGGTAGCAATGGAAGTCGTAACCGCCTTTGGAAAATTGAATTACAAAAGATGGCAACGGATTTAAATTTAGAGATCACCGTGAGCCATTTTCCTCCTGGAACCAGTAAATGGAATAAGATTGAGCATCGTCTTTTTTCTCAAATCACCAAGAATTGGCGGGGCAGACCCCTGGAATCTTTGGAGGTGATTGTAAATTTGATTGGAGCAACCTCTACAAATACAGGTCTAACTGTTGAGGCATCTCTGGATGCGAACACCTATGAAGGTGGAATCAAAGTATCCAACTCCGTTACGCTGCGCTTCACTGCGTGATCATCCTCTACGTTGGGCAAAAAATAATTCGTATTTTATCCAGTTTTAGTCATATCTATCTGCATGAATAAAATTGAAGCATTAAAGACTGAAGTTTTAGACCTGAATGATCAGGAACGTGCTACACTGGCATCGGAACTTCTTTATTCTTTACCGGCAACTTTGCAAGATCCGGATGGTGGTGTGGCTGAAGCACTTAGAAGAGACAGGGAATTATCCACAAGTGATTCATACGGAATTACCTGGGATGAATTAAAAGATAGTGTTGGGCGCTAATGACCTTAATCTTTCATCGTTTAGTTCAACGCGATCTTAGAATTGTGCTTCGATACTACGAAGAAGAAGGAGGTTCCCAACTAGCTGACCGATTTTTCATGGAACTTGAACATCTTACACAGGATATTCATCAGAATCCTACGAAGTTTCACAAGATAAGTGATGATATGCGAAGAGCAAATATGGCCCAATTTCCATATCACCTTCTGTTCCGTTGTGTTGTTGTCATGGAGAAAGAATAAGAATACTAATATTGAGACATCATAAGCGAAATCCTGAGTTTGGACTTAAAAGAACCTGAAGCCCAAATCGGGTAGCGAGGGGCATTAACTCCACTCGCTCCCACACCACCTGCCATGTGGGTCCGCAGCCAGACTGATCGACATGCTACGCAGTCTGTTTTAAGGCGGTTATACGCAGGAACTTTATGTTCCACCATTATTGCTTGATTGAAATCAAGCTCGGTTTGTAGTTGGCTGTTTTAAGCCCAGTCAAGCCACCGCTGAAGGCCTCCCCGGATAAGTTGATATACTGTCCCGACATGGATTCGACAAGCTCACCATGCCCTGAGCCTGCCGAATGGGCACAACTGCGCCATTTACGCATCGAATCTGACCTAAAGGGCTTTGTGATCCTTGGGCGTCACTAATGGCTTCAGTGATCTGAGCACGACTGTACGCTCCCTGCAGGGCAAGGATTTTGCGAATGTGCACGTGGGCGTTGAGCCGACGTTGCTGCAGGCCCTGATAGAAGGCTTCGGCGTGTTCGCCCAGTTGCAGGAAGCTTTTGTTTTGCAAGGCTCATCAGGTAATCGTCAACATCCTGAGCAGGATTGCGAAGGCGTTTACGTATCAATTTTACCGCAAGACAAACCTTTTCAGGCTGCAAATCATACCAAATCTAAAAAGGTATGCATTGTAGCCGCCTCGCTCTGTTGAGGCGTTTCGGTTAAAAACATTAATCGCACGGCGACTGAGCGCCGTGGCTACAACATCTAGAATCCTCAAACTTTCTTAGATTTGGTATCAATCACATGGCCGATAAATTCATCGGGATGTTGGACTTCAATTCCATATTTGTCCAAAATTTTTTCAGGAAAATCCTTTAAGTTGTATGTAACGATTAAATCAGCCCTGCCTCTAATTGCAGCCGCTAAAACATGCCTGTCATCTAAATCTGGAAGCTCTAGTGAGTCAATTAATGGCTCATAATCTTCAATCAGGCAGTCTTCTACAGCCTGATTCATCAGTTTTCTCGTTCTTGCAATACATTTACGATCAAGTTTAGGTCTGTTTTTTTGTAAGATTACTAGCCCATGTTGTTTTCTTGAGCAATGTCAGCAAGCTCCTGCATTGCACTTTCATGTTTATCGTGTCGTTCCTTGCGATACTTGATTAAATCTTCAAATGCAATACGACGATGAGTTCCAACCTTCCGGAATTTCTAATTTCTTTTTAACATTTTCAATTTCCGTATGCGTGTATCGTTATGAAACTGCTTTATCCGTATGCCCTACAATCCGCACCCAATCTATTTCAGAAACGCCTATTTCATTTAGCCAAGTTGATAAACTGTGCCGTAAAGATATGTGGTCGCGCGCTGCGAAGTTTTAAATGTTACCATTTATTAGTACCTTATGTTAAATGTGCCCATGTTTTAAAATGTACTTCAAAAAGTATTTTATAGGCTATTATCTTTAAAATTCTATTTGAGGAAATCCTGAGCTTCTGTCTTTAGCTTGATTTTTTCAGTAACCATACACTGTATTTTGGATATCGTGTTCGTAGAAAATTCCAGTTCCTTTGATTTGCTCGCTCGTTCCAATGTGAATTCAGTTTGGGGTGCGTTGACGATGGAAGTTCTGGCGCGTCTTGGGGTGGAAACTATTATGATTTCACCTGGTTCTCGATCAACGCCTCTAGCGGTTGCCGCCGGACGCAATCCAAAGCTCGAAGCAATTTCGATTCTGGATGAACGCACGGCGGGTTTTTTTGCATTGGGTCTGGCAAAGCGGACGCATAAGCCGACTGTGTTGGTCTGCACGTCGGGATCCGCAGTTGTAAATTACTATCCTGCGGTTCTTGAGGCCTCAATGTCGGGAACGCCTTTGCTTTTACTCACATCGGATCGTCCGCCTGAGTTGCGCGATTGTTCGGCTGGTCAGACGATTGATCAGACTAAAATCTTTGGTGGACTGGCGCGCTTTTTTCACGAAGTTGCCTTGCCCCAGATAGATCCAAGCCTGCTGGCTTATTTGCGCCAGACTCTTGTGCATGCGTTATTTCAATCCATGGAGGGCAATCCAGGGCCGGTGCATTTGAACTTTCCATTTCGTAATCCACTGTCTCCTGATTCGCAGCAGTCTCCGGTCATTAATCTCGATACAATGCAGGCTGCCGCGACCATTGCAACGCGTTTGTGTGAATCAGTTGTCAGCGAGTCACATCTGGATTCGGTCGCTCTGGAGCGTCTTGCGAGTCATCGGCACGGAGTGATTGTCGTCGGTGCAAACAATCCAAGCAGCGGCAATAAATCCTTTGCAAGCTCTGTAGCCGCAATCGCACAAAAACTTGGTTGGCCGGTGTTGAGCGATATTCTCAATCCTCTACGTGGCTATCTTAGTGAAGGTCGAGCGTTCATAAGTCATTACGACAGCATTTTGCGCAACGATGAGATTGTTGCAAAACTAAGGCCGACTGCTGTTTTACAGATTGGTCCCTTGCCAACCAGTAAAGTTTTGCGCAATTGGCTGATGAAGTTGGATGCAGTGTCGTTTTTACTCTCGGACCGGCCGATTAACATCGATCCACTCCATCGTATCGCGACACCGCTTCGTGGCACAGTAGAGGCCTTCAACCAGTCAATCCATCAGCAGGCTACGGATGTGAAATGGATTAAAGACTGGGTTGCCGCAGAGCGAGAGATTGTGGCTGCTATCGACAGCAAATTTGAACAGACAGATGACTTGTTTGAAGGGAAAATTTCGTGGGTACTGTCGCGCCATTTGCCAACCGGCACGCCAACTTTTATCGCAAACAGTATGAGCGTTCGCTACGCCGAATATTTCTGGTGCGCAAGTGACCGCAGATATTCTATCTATTGCAATCGCGGCGCCAATGGTATCGATGGTACGTTGGGAACGGCGATGGGTGTGGCTCACCGAGGCAAACCGACAGTATTGCTGACTGGAGATCTTGCCTTCTTGCACGATACAAATGCATTGCTGACAACTAGCGAATTGAAGGGTGGTTTGACAGTGGTTTTGGTTAATAATCAGGGAGGCGGTATCTTCGAGCATTTGCCGATTTCGCAGTTAAGTGAGTCGTTCGAGCGTTACTTTGCGACGCCACAAACGGTAAAATTTGATATTTTGTGTCAGACGTATGGAGTCGAGCATCAGCAGATATCCGACTGGGGAGAACTAATTGAAGCGATTAAAGTATTGCCGAATCAAGGTATTCGCGTTCTGGAAGTCAGCACAGATCGCAAAGCAGACAAGGAGCAGTTAACAACATTTTTCGAAGCGCATGCATGAGGCAAAAAATACAGCACGAGCGATCGTGCATATTGGTTACGATGGTCGAGTCCACAAGACTTTCAAAGGTCCGCAGGCTAAGGAACGCTATGAAAACGAGGTTCGGGTGCTGGATTTTTTGCAAAAGAATAACTGTAGCTTTGTTCCTCGTATTATTGAAAAGGACGACGAGAAACTTTATCTGGTAACCAGCAACTGTGGTTCACGCGTCGAGCATGTCAGCGAAGGCAAGAAAAAGCGACTTTTTGCGGAACTGGAGCAGTACGGTGTACGCCATGAGGACGCAGAGGTGCGAAATATAACCTATGACGAACATCAGGGGCGCTTCTGTATAATAGACTTTGAGTTTGCCACTATTTTGTTGCCCGGCTATCCACCTTCTCCGCCAATGAAGTCAAACCCAGACCGAAATAACTATTCCAAGACTACTTGATATCAGTTAGCATGAGTAAGACAGATACAGCAACTGTTTCGCAGATACAATGGTTTGGAGAGACCGATGTCGGACGGTTTCGCAAAAATAACGAGGATGCCTTTCTTGCTCTGGCGATAGACCGTGAGGGCGTCAAGCGATTAGGGAAATATGGGAAGGAAGCATTGAGTGGCAGCGATTTTGTGTTTGCAGTTAGCGATGGCATGGGGGGCGCAAATGCCGGCGAATTTGCCAGTCGTGTGGCAGTGGACAAGATCACTCGTTTACTGCCACAGAGCTTTCGAAGCGCGGCAGCCGGTATTCAGATCGGCTTTCAGGATTTGCTAGACCAACTATTTCACGACATTCACGCGGAATTGGTTAAAATGGGCCGTAGCTATGAGGAACTACAAGGCACAGGAGCGACTCTAAGTCTTTGCTGGATTCGCCCGGGATGGCTTTACTTTGGCCATGTCGGAGACAGCCGCATCTACTATCTGCCTAAAGATGGTAAGATCGTGCAAATAAGCCACGATCACACACATGTCGGCTGGCAATATCGCAATGGTCAATTAACGGAGCATCAGGCACGCAGTCATGAGGGGCGCAATGCTCTGCAGCAGGTTCTGGGGGGCAAAAATCAGAATCTACAACCGCAGTTTGGCGCAGTTGGTTACGAGCCAGGTGATCGCTTTTTAATCTGCTCGGATGGTCTGGTGGAAGGCCTGTTCAATAGCGGTATCGAACGAATTATTCGCCGCGTAACAGCGGAGGAGAATCCAGCCGAACGCTTGGTCAGAGAAGCCGTTGAGGCCGATGGCAAAGATAATACAACGGCAGTTGTTTTTGAAGTGAATCACTCAGAGTAGCTCGGTAATCAGACTGAAATCCGGATCGTAAAGGCGTTTGTAAGTTCGCACTGCAAGAGTGTCGGTAAGACCTGCGATGAAATCGCAGAGGCGTCGAATGCGACCTTCGTCTGAGCTTTCCTGCTGGATCAACTCGTGTTCGTAAACTGGTAAAATACGAAGATTCTTCTCTCCCTTCTCAATACAATGTTCGCGAAGTGCATGAAACAGTTTTTGCAGAATGTAACCTCGTTTGAATTCAACCTGCTGGAGCTGTGGAGAACAAAAAATCAGATCAAACGCGATGCGTTTGTAGAATTTACTCTCTGTTTCAACGTCGGTGTCAATTTGCAAATCAAACGCATGTCGATTCGTAGTATCGCTAAGAATCCCCTTACGCTTTACCAGCTTGCAGCCATGTACGAACAGGCCGATACGTGCGCCAAAGTAGGACTCGTAACGCTCTTCGCGGATAACCCGACAAAGTTTTTCCAGCAGCTTGCTTTCATTGTCAGTCAGCTTCTGATGCGCAGCCCATTCTGAAAGCCTGCCGATACTGATATAACGTGCGTGAATACCGTCGACAATATCGTTTATTGAGTAAGCGGCATCGTCTGCCCAGTCCATGATTTGGCATTCAATGCTTTTAAATGAATTCAATGTATCCTTTGTATCTGATAACTTCGGTAAGGTATCTTCGTCAAACAGCTGGGTGCGCCACGAAGCCTGCTCATCGTAGATAAAGTGATTTTCGGGATGTCGACTGGAGCCATCAGCAGAGTGCTCGATGCATTCACTAAATAAGGCCTTGTACTTCATGACTCCGTCCAGAAAAGCGCGTGTTGGCGCAATCCCTTTTGTCTTTCCCGGTTGTTCGTACATTAATTCAGTTATGATCCGTAGTGTTTGCGCATTGCCTTCGAAGCCGCCATGCGGCTTCATGAGCTCATTCAACTTGCGTTCACCGATATGTCCGAATGGAGGGTGACCAAGATCGTGTGCAAGGCCAATTGCTTCGGTAAGATCTGCATCTATGTAGAAATTATCGCTCAAGTCCGCTGAATTCCGGCGCAGGTATTCACAGATAGACCGACATATTTTTGCCACTTCAATGGAGTGGGTAAGGCGAGTGCGATAAAAATCGTATTCACCAGACTGAAATACCTGCGTCTTTGATTGAAGCCTTCGAAAGGGGTATGAAAAAACAATTCGATCACGCTCAATCTGAAATGCATTGCGATAATCAGATTCGGCAATAGGCAAATCTGGAAACCGCTCAAGATCGAACTTATTGTAAAAGGTATTTTTCATCCGATTCTGTAAGATCATGAACAGGTTCTAAAGGCTGTTTGACCTCTTACAAGTGTTGACAAATGGCAGAAGCCATTTGTTCGGTGCCAACAGCTTTCAGGCCAAATGCGATGTCGCCTGTGCGCGTGCCGCCGGTTACTGCTTTTTCAACTGCGGTTTCGATTGCAGCGGCAGCCTCAAGTTCGCCGAAACTGTAGCGAAGCATAAGTGCTGCGGATAAGATTTGGGCGCAGGGGTTAGCGATCCCTTTTCCGGCAATGTCAGGAGCGGTGCCGCCGGAAGGTTCGTAAAGTCCGAATGGATGGCCGAGCCTATTTTTTTCGGCGCCTAGACTTGCAGAGGCGAGCATTCCAAGCGAGCCGCAGATGACTCCCATTTCGTCAGAAAGGATATCGCCAAACATATTTTCTGTGAAGAGAACATCGAATTGATTTGGGTCACGTGCCAGTTGCATGGCCGCATTGTCAATGTACATATGGCTTAGTTCAATTTCAGGTGCATGTTTGGCAAAGTAGGCCGTTACTACCTTGCGCCATAGTACTGATGTTTCGAGGACGTTGGCTTTGTCGACAGAACAAACGCGACGCTTACGAGCCTTGGCAGTGTCGATCGCAACTTGTGCAATGCGTTCAATCTCACCGGTTTTGTAAACCATGGTGTCAATGGCTTGTTCCTCTCCGTCCTCAAGAGTGGTGGTTGATTTTGGCTGACCAAAATAAATGCCCCCGGTTAACTCGCGTATGCAAACAATGTCTATGCCGCTGGGGATACGCTCGATTTTTAGCGGAGATGCGGCTGTGAGTTGTGGATAAAGCAGGCCGGGGCGCACATTTGCGTAGAGCGAGAATGCTTTGCGGATCGGGAGTAGGGCAGCGCGTTCCGGCTGCTCGGCGGGCGGTAAAGACTCCCACTTGGGACCACCCACGGATCCAAACAGGATGGCTTCCGAGGCTTCACAGACCTTTTTAGTGCTTTCCGGAAAGGCAGTTCCATGATTGTCGATAGCAATGCCACCGATGTCAGCTTCAGCGTAATCCAGGGTAAAATCAAATCGTTTGCCAGCTACTTCAAGTACCTTGAGGGCGACTTCCATAACTTCCGGTCCGATTCCATCGCCGGCAAGAACTGCGAATTTCAATGTTTTCATAAGGTTATCTACATGATTGCAAGAAGAGCGATAAATTGTCTTCTCACGTGTTAGCTTCAAGTTTTTTCGAGATTTAGGCGGATTCTATATAAGGTCGAAAATTGCAACGGGTTTTAGTTGTGTAATGCGCTGACAAACAAAAACTGAATTCTAACTCTAAAGCGCTTGACGCTGTTAAATCCAAATCGAAAGCATCGTTGGAATCAATCGATTGAGGATTTTCGCACACTTGGTACGATGTGATAACGATTTGGATTAATTCGGTCTATACTTCTTACGGTTGCTTTTCCCGTTTTTCTTCGAATAGTTTTTGGGACGTTTTTTTGTTTTTCTCTGGCTTTTGCCTGTTGGAATTTGATCCGAACCGACGATTCTGAAATCGATTTGGCGTTTAAAGCGGTCGACACGCTCAACTTGCACTTGAATGGTTTGACCTAGCGCATACTTGTTCTTGGAACGACGACCAGTAAAGACAGTGCTATCCTGATTCAGTAAGTAAAAGTCGTCATCTAGAGTAGAAATATGTACCATGCCAAAGGTGAGTGTATCGCGTAGTTCGATAAATAGGCCGTGGTTTTTGAGATCAGTTATGATGGCTTCAAAGGATTGCTTCTGAGGCTTTTTCAGTTCTCTTTCGAAAAATTCTATCAGCTTGGTTTTAGCGAATTCTCTTTCTGCATCGGTGCTGTTGCGCTCAGTGATACTAAGATGCTCTCCGAGGGAATGAAGTTTTGCCTGCGTGTAGCGAATGGATAAGTTGTCTGGCGCTGAGTCGGAACCTTTTTTGTGTAGGTAATCGTCCAGTATGCGGTGTACGACAAGGTCCGAGTAGCGACGTATTGGTGAAGTGAAGTGTGCATAGTCCGGTTTTGCCAAGCCGTAGTGACCGTCAGCGCTGGCCCGATACTGTGCTTGTTTAAGGCTGCGTAATACCTGAAGCTTAAGTGTGTAGCCTTGTGGATGTGTTTTAAGCTTCTTGAGTAACTTGCTCATCTCACGTGGTTTGCTGAGATTGCCGCAGGAAACACCAAACGCATTCATGGTTTCTCGCAATTCCTGGAGCTTTGTATCTTCGGGCTCATCGTGGACACGATAAATGCTGGGTATATTCGAACGCTTCGTAATCCGCGCGACCTGCTCATTGGCGCAGAGCATGAATTCTTCGATCAATTGATGACTCTCGTCGTTGACTTCTTTTTCGATCCGGTCGGCATAACCTTTTTCATCGACATAGATTTTGACGGAATCCATGTCGAGGTCGAGCGAGCCGTTACGCATACGTTGTTTTCTAAGTTGTTTTGCTATTTCCCAGCTCTTGCAGATGTGCTTCTGCAGAAGTTGCATTTCGTCATCGCCAACGTCTTTGAGTGAACGTCCGGTTGAACCGGTCTGATGTTTCGGAGGTAAGGGTGTTTTACGGATCGTATCCAGACTGTCCTCAGTCATGAAGGCATAAGCCTGTCCGTAGGTCAGACGTTTGTTGCTGCAGATTACGGTATTAGCGAATTCCACATTCACAATTTTCGACTTTTCGGCAAAAGTGATGAAGCAGGATTTGGTCAAGCGATCTTCTGCTTCGACCAGGCTGCACAGGCCGTTTGACAGTGTGTGCGGAAGCATCGGAATCACCGTGCCGACCAGATATGTACTGTTGCCTCGAGCTTGTGCTTCGATGTCCAGAGGAGTTCCGGGTTTCACATAGGCGCTGACATCAGCAATGCGAATGCCGATACGCGTATTCCCGTTTTCAAGCTCCTCCAGCGAGAGTGCATCATCAAAGTCCTTTGCATCATCGGGGTCGATGGTGTAAGTGAACAGGTTTCGGCAGTCCTTGCGACCAGCCATGTCTTTTTTGCGAACACGATCCGGGATGTTTTTTGTTTGTTCCTGAACCGCCGCCGGGAATTGTGGAGCAAGGCCGTACTGATGCAGGATCGCTTTAAACTCGGCATCCGGTTCATGCGTGCGGCCGAGTATTTCGATGATTTCTCCCTCCGGGTTGAGATGGCGCTGCGTCCAGTCCAGAAGTTTGACGATTACTTTATCATTTAGTTTCGGAATCGGTTTTATGCCGCAGTTTGAAGGTTCAGGAACTAGAATGTCCTGAACGATTCGAGGATCGTCCGCGATTACGTAGTGAGCATGGCGACTTTTCTTGAGTGTTCCGGGAATCGTTTCACGCGCTCGCTCTAGAATGCGAATGACACGGGCTGTCGGCATCTCATTGATTTCGTAGGCGCTACTATGTTTGCCCTTCTTCGAGCTTTTGCGTGGTGGTTGCCGAATAATTCGTGCCAGCACCTGATCCAGATGCATTGCAACTCCCGTGTCCTCGGCAGCAATCGAATAACTTGAATTGGAAAAAGATGGTTTTTTTCCGCTTGTATCGGTTATCAGTGTTGCAGCGCCATTTTGTCGAAAAAGTATTTTACCGCTGACTAGATCAGCGTCATTTGGAAGGCAGATCTTATCTTTTTTGAGGCGAACAATTTCGCCGCTTTTCAGCATTTGATCGATCAGTTGACCTGCCTCCTTGGATTTCTCCGGTTTAAGCTTAAGTATCGATGGGATAGCTTCTTTCCGCACAGGCAAATAATCCTCAGCGCTCAGAAGGTTTAGAATTTGTTCATAGGGTTCCATGTAGACAGTGATATGTACTGAGAGAGGGCACTTTTGCGAGTAGCGAATGCAAAAGTTGACTTAATCAGTAGGATATTCGTATTTTGTGCACATAGATGTTCAATATTTGGACCGGATTGCTACTAAATCCGAACAATGTGGAACAACATTATTTTGGAACTTTTTATCTAGCCTGCGGATTCAGGAAAACCATTTATTTTCGATGTATGACCCCACTGGAGCCCATTTATAAGACACTGGACGAAACCGAAAGGGAGCTAATTAAGTCTCTTCCACGCGCGGAACGGCTGTCTGAGATCGCAGCCATTCAAAAACGTCCAATACGCGAATTGGTCGCCGAAATTGCCGAAGTTTCAAAGTTGCCAGTATTGGAAGCGATTGAACTGGTCGAAAAACCAACCTCTAAACTACCCTTACGCCTTATTCATGCCTATCAGTGTATTCCGGTAAAAAAGAATTCACCTGAAAGCCTAGAAGATGAAACGTCTGCCGAACGTGACAACTCACTTCCGCTAGTAACAGTATGGCCACCCAATGAACAGATGAATCGCTGGATTTTTGCAGTCAGTGGACGCAGACCCGAATGGTATTTAAGTGATCCCGAACAAGTCGTTAACACAATTACCCAACATTTTGGCGTTGGCGCCAGCAGCTTGGATGAGTCTGACATTGTGACGAATGAAGCGGAAGAAGAAGCGGAGGAAGATGAAGATGCAGCCGTCATTCGATTTGTAAACGAGGTGGTGCAAAAAGCTGTTAGCGATCGGGCGACGGATATTCACTTCGAGCCACATCGGGATGCTTTGCAAATTCGTTACCGCATCGACGGGGAGCTAATCTCTATCCGTGTTCCGGATAATCTAATCCGTTTTCAGGATGCGATCATCTCGCGTCTGAAAATCATGGCAAAGCTTAATATTTCTGAAAAAAGGCGTCCTCAAGATGGACGCATTTCTTTCGGCGCCGGCAGCACCGAACTCGACATTCGTATCTCAACATTTCCAACTATGTATGGTGAGAGCGTTAGTCTGCGACTGCTTAATCAAAAGTCAAAACCACTCTCCATGCGCGAGCTTGGCTTGCAAAAAGATGAGGAGGAAAAAGTTATACGTACACTTTCTGCACCGCATGGCATCGTTCTGGTCACCGGACCTACCGGATCTGGAAAATCCACATCGCTCACTGCATTTATTCGCCTGATAAATCGCCCCGAACGTCGCATTATCACCGTCGAAGATCCGGTTGAATACGAAGTGCCCGGTGTCAACCAGACGCAGGTGCATGCTGATATTGGCCTCACCTTTGCCCATTCATTACGCGCAGTGCTGCGTCAGGATCCGGATGTCATCATGGTCGGAGAAATTCGTGACCGCGAAACTGCTGACATTGCCATCCGCGCTTCACTGACCGGGCACCTAGTACTGAGCACCCTACACACAAATGATGCTCCGGGCGCGCTGACTCGTTTGACCGATATGGATATTGAACCCTTTCTGATCGCCTCTTCGGTCGAAATGATCATTGCTCAACGTCTGGTTAGGCGCCTCTGCCCCAATTGCGCTGAACCCGCAAACTACGAACCGCATCACATCGAAAGCTGTCTGACAACGATGCAGATTGATTCTAAAGAAGCGCAATTCGGGCATTTAGCCAAAAAGGATGTCGGTTGTGAACTTTGCCGCAAGCTAGGCTTTCGCGGGCGAATTGCCATTTTTGAAATCCTTCGAATGTCGGAAGAAATACATGAACACATCGTCAAACGCGAGTCCTCACGTATCATTCGTCAAACTGCAATCCGACAAGGTATGCGCTCGCTGCAACAAAGTGGCTGGGAGCATATCAAAAGCGGCACGACCACACTTGAGGAAGTTATGCGTTTTGCTGAGATTGGTGATGAGGAAGACTGACGTGAAATTTACGATAAATACTCCAAACTGATTAATCATGATGGAAAAATATAATTCGTTTTTTACTCAATTTACCTCCTTTCCTAGCTAGTGTCTGGCCGGAGATTAGCTTTTTCAATCAGAATCAGATTATCTTATCTTATCAGTTATCATTATTAATTAACAGTTGCCGGCGGAAAGAAGGCTAAGTTAGGCTTGGCTTTCATTTGGGCTGATTCAATGAAACTCAAGAAAATGAAGGATGGAAGCCATTCGTTTGACGACGTATTAGCGGCACATCGACAGTTGATTTTTGGCAAGGGCTCGCATCCTTGGACGAGCAAGGGCAAATCGATCGACCATGACGCAGCAGTGAAAGTGCTAGAGAAGCAGCAAGGGCAGCTGCCAAAGACAGTCATACTGCGTTGCCGTGTGCGTTACTTTACCGACGGAGCTATCCTTGGTTCGGCAGAATTTGTGCATGGTTTTGTAGAAGCTTGACAACAAGAAAAAGGACGAAAATATCCTCCAAAAATTAATTCAATGCGTGGCACCGACTGGGGCGATCTGGCAGTGATCCAGGGCCTGCGAAGTGTTCTTCAACCTTATAGTGAGTAGAGGTCGATGAGGTTTCAAACAGATCAAGCAGACGCTGCAAATCTGTGATATGGTCCGGTTCACTTTGTGCCCGGTCTTGTCG
>CAZUYZ010000005.1:0-20355 GCA_964624365.1 uncultured Puniceicoccaceae bacterium | reverse complement strand
GACCCATGGTAACGAGAAAACATTTCCACGTTTGGCAGACGTAATTGCCTTCTGTACGCCTGACCAAGTGGTGCCAGTCGCCGAAAAGATAGTGACGATTCAGCGTGACCATGGTAACCGGGTCGACCGGGCCAATGCGCGGTTCAAGTACACAGTCGAGCGTCTCGGCTCTGACTGGATTCGCGGGGAGCTTGAGAAGCGACTGGGTTACACGTTACAGGATGCACGTGAGTATCAGTTTGACAGTACAGGTGACCGCTACGGTTGGGTTGAAGGAACTAATGGTAAATGGAATTTGGGCTTGTTTATCGAAGGCGGGCGTATTGTCGACAATGACGACGTTCAGTCGAAAACCGGAATGCTTGAAATTGCCAAGGTGCATAAGGGCGATTTTCGTCTGACAGCAAATCAGAATCTGATCATTGGCAATGTTGATGCTAATGACAAAGACACAATTGATACGCTTGTTGAGCGCTACAAGATAGACGGTTATAAGACAGCATCGGGAATGCGTCGAAGTCAGATCGCTTGTGTCGCTCTACCTACCTGCGGACTTGCGCTTGCCGAGTCCGAGCGCTACTTGCCTGCATTAGTTTCCGAATTGGAAGTCATATTGGAGGAGGCAGGCTTGCGCGAAGATGAAATTATTATCCGTTCAACTGGTTGTCCAAACGGTTGTGGCCGGCCCTATCTTGGTGAGATCGGCCTGGTTGGGAAAGTGCCCGGGAAGTACAATTTATACCTTGGAGCCGGATTCGACGGAGAGCGTCTAAACAAGCTTTATCGCAAATCAGTTACGCACGAGCAAATTGTCGATGAGCTACGGCCCATTATACATAAATACGCTGGTGAGAGGAAAGAGAACGAGCGTTTTGGTGATTTTACGATACGTGAAGGGTATGTAAAGGCGACCACTGCCGGGCGCAACTTTCATGCCTGATCATGTAATAAGCATGGCTCTAAGCAGAGCCAGAATCTTTGTCGGGATGATTGGCTAAAAGGCTGTCGATTTTCTTTTCAAGGCTGTCGATTTTATCAAGTAGCGGATCTTCAAGTCCATCGTCTTCACTCAGTTTTGCCGCTTCTTCAGAGTATACAATCTCGTAGTTATTGATGATTGCGCCAAACACGATGTTAATCAAAAGGAACGCAGACAATACGTACCATGATATGAAGTAAACATTGACCAGCAGATAACTTGCACCTTCCTTTACCAGATCATACCTAAGATCAGTCCAATCCTCGCCAGTGGTAACCCGGAATAATGAGAAAAAAGCCTCGGCAATATTTCCGAATGGATCGACTTGATCTGCATATGTGGTTACAGAAGTTACGACATTGGTTACATCTCTAAAAAGGGTGACTCCAATCACGGAGTACATATACATAAAGACTAATAATAGCAGACATGCGAAGTAAACCGACTGGAAGGATCGTAATAATACCCTGACCAACAGCATTAGCTCAGGAAATGCTTTAAACATTCGTATTACCCGGAATACTCTTGCAACTCGTAGAGCGCTCAGCGCCGCTCCGTCAGCAAAAATAGACGGAGGAATTAGAGCAATTAAAACAATAATGATATCGAACCAGTTCCAATAATTGTCGAAATATTCTTTGGTTGAGTTCCTTCCAAAGAAGCGGATGAAAATTTCGAGAATGAAGATCCCCAAGATGGTATGCTGTACATTATCGATAATTACATTTTGAACCTCAGTCTGAACGCCGATCAAGATAGCGTTGATGATGATAATGACAGTGATGAAGTTCGAGAACCAGTTTGCGTGGGCTATTTTGTTTAAGTTCATGGAGTGACTGAGTCGTTAATAATACTACTGCTTGAAGCTAACTTCGTGTAAATTCACTTGGATTTTGCAATAAAAAAAGGCAGCCACCCCAAGAGTAGCTGCCTTTGTAAAGTCCGAAAGAATGGGAAGGCTTATTCGCTTTCTTGTGAGTCTTCCTGGGTCTGTTGAGCATCTTCAAGAGCAGCTTTTCGTGAGAGTCGCGCTTTGCCTCTTTCAATACCAATGCACTTCACTATCATTTCATCGCCAAGCTTGCAGATATCTTCAGTCTTGTTAACACGGAAGTCGGCCAGTTCAGAGATATGAACCAGACCTTCCTTACCGGGCAAACACTCTACAAAAGCTCCGAATTCTTTAATGCCGCGGACAATGCCACGATAGGTTTTGCCCGTTTCTATTTCGGCAGTACAGGCATCTACCTCCTGAATTGCGCGGTTAAGAGAGTCTTTATCGCTGGCAAAAATAAGTACGCGGCCTGGCACCTCATCGTCGATATCGATCTGAGCGCCGGATATCTCGGTAATACGTCGGATGTTTTTCCCTCCTGGGCCGATTAGCATACCAGTTTTTTCCGGATCAATTTGCATCTTGTGAATTCGTGGCGCGTGTTCGCGGAGATCCTTTCTGGATTCTGGTAAATGTTCAGCCATAATCGCCAGAATCTTCAGACGTGCTTCGCGATTCTGCTTGATTGCCTCTAAGGCGATGTCAAATGGCAGACCTGGTATTTTCAGGTCCAGCTGGAATCCGGTAATGCCCTCGGTTGTACCCGCAATTTTGAAATCCATATCACCAAAGTGGTCTTCAGCTCCAAGAATATCAGTTAGAACAACATGTTTAACAATTTTGCCGTCCTTGTCTTTTTCAGTTACGAGTCCGGTCGATATACCAGCACACGGAGCGGAGATGGGCACCCCTGCATCCATTAATGCCAGGCAACCTCCACAGATCGAAGCCATTGACGTTGAGCCATTAGAACTCATTACCTCGGAAACGACACGGATCGCATATGGAAACTCATCTTCGGGTGGGAGAATTGGGAGTAGGGAGCGTTCAGCTAAAGCTCCATGACCAATTTCGCGGCGTCCGGTGAAACCAAATCTACCGGTTTCACCGACCGAGAACGGTGGAAAATTATAGTGCAAAATGAACGACTTGCTCTTTGCTCCACCAGTGAGTCCATCAATATCCTGAACATCACGACTTGTTCCCAGGGTTGTAATTACAAGCGCTTGAGTCTCACCACGGTTAAACACCGCAGAGCCATGTACACGAGGCAACACGCCACTGTCACAGGAAATCGTGCGCAGGTCTGCTGTGGCTCTGCCATCGACACGCTTCCCAGTTTCAAGAATGTTCTTTCGATAGAGCTTCTCCTGTATCTCATCGAATGCCCGTGCAACATCATCTGTATTCACGTTCTCTGCACCAAATTTCTCTTCCAGATCTAGCTTTGTTTTCTCGGAAATTTTATTGATGGCGAGCTTGCGTTCCGTGTAGCTGTCGAAATTGAGCGCTTTTTTCACATCTTCGGCAGCGTTTGTTTCACAGAATTCGACGACTTTTTCTGGTGTCACCACTAGTGGAAACTCTTTTTTCTCTTTACCGGCGAGTTTTGCCAGTTCCTTTTGAGCCGTGATGATTGGCTGTATTGCCTTCTGCCCGTACTCAAGGGCTTCATAAAAACGTTCTTCACTAATAAATTCTGCGGAACCTTCGATCATCAGCATCTCAGTCTCTGAACCTACGTAGACCAAATCCAAATCTGAATCAAGCATCTGATCATGGGTTGGATTGGTAACAAATTCACCATCTATCTGGCCAACACGCACGCAGCCAATCGGCCCATTCCATGGTATATCAGATATGAGTGTTGCTGCAGATGCAGCGTTGACCATCAGTATGTCCGGCTCATTCATCATGTCCGTGGACAACAGGAGGCCAATAATTTGCACCTCATTCATGAAGCCTTTTGGAAAGAGTGGACGAAGCGGGCGATCACAAAGTCGTGATGTCAAAATTTCCTTTTCAGATGGTTTGCCTTCACGTTTAAAATAGCCTCCAGGAAATTTTCCGGCAGCAGTAAACTTTTCACGATAATCTACCGTTAGTGGGAAAAAGTCTTGGCCCGGGCGTAGCGAAGAGGCAGCAGTTGCAGAGACGAATACGACTGTATCGTTCATGCGAATGGTGACGGATCCACTGGCCAAATTTGCCAGATCACCCGTGGAAATCTCGATTCCGAGTTCTTTTACAGTTACGTTATGTTTTTGTTTCATTCTTTTGTTCGTATTAAATAGTCAACAATGCATTAATTATTTTAAAGTCAATCGCATTGGACAGCGGCTGATCAGTAGTCGCTGACCAGCAATATTAAGACTGCAAATATGGCCCTTCGGATAGGAGGATGTTTGCATATAAAATGCCTGATCTTTATATTTAGAAGTCTGGCAAAAGGGGTAGATTCGATTAGCGGCGTAAGCCGAGACGTTGTATGATAGATGTGTAGCGATTGAAATCAGTACGCATCAAATAATTTAGAAGCTTTCGTCGGCGGGAAGTCATCCCGATCAAGCCGCGACGGGAATGGTAATCTTTTCGATTGTGGCGAAGGTGCTCAGTGAGGTGCTTCACTCGAGCTGTAAGAAGTGCAATCTGCACCTCGCAAGAGCCGGTGTCTCCGTCTTTCTGCGCGAATTCTTCAATAATTGCCTGTTTGTCTACAATAGTATCTGTTATGTCTGTCATTTGTTGATTTAAGATTCACGACTTTGGATTTCGATTTTTCGAAGCCGTTAAAGTAGTAGCGAAACCACTTTAACCGTTGTACCCGCCACTTGATATGGCGGGAAGCCGAGGAGCTTATTACCTTATTTAAGCAAGCTCTAACGCTAAGAGATAGTTAAGTTGATGCACTCATTCTTTGATGCAAGCAAAAATTCTGTTATATTTATTTCGTTTTTCGAAGACATCGTGTTGTAAGTAATTGTTGCCCGATCAGATTTCCTATTGCTACTTTGCCTAAGGTTGTATTTTGCAGTTATAGGTCAGATTAGCCGTCTTTTAAAATTATATGTTCGAAAAGAAATCCAAATATACTCATGATGAGTTAATCAAATGCGGCGAAGGCAAGTTGTTTGATGCTCCGATCCCAAAGCTTCCACTGCCGCCGATGTTAATGTTTGACCGCTTTACCGAAGTTTCCGAAACAGGCGGTTTATTCGATAAAGGTATTATTCGGGCTGAATTAGATATAACGAACGACATGTGGTTTTTTGACTGTCATTTCCAGGGCGATCCGGTTATGCCCGGGTGCCTCGGCCTCGATGCAGTGTGGCAAATGCTGGGCTTCTATCTGGGCTGGTTGGGGCACGTCGGGAAGGGGCGGGCGCTTGGTTGCGGCGAAGTTAAATTTAAGGGCCAAGTCTTTCAGGATGTAGGCACTGTTGAGTACAGAATCGATATTAAACGAGTCATTGCAAGAAAGTTGATAATGGCCGTTGGCGATGGCACTGTTAGTTGCGGTGGCGAAGTTATTTACAATTGCAACGATCTGAAAGTTGCCCTCTTCAATGATGAAGCCACGGAAGGTGGGCAATCATGAAACGTGTTTGTGTCACTGGAATTGGAATCGTTAGCAGCATTGGTAATAATAGAAGCGAAGTTTTAGCCTCCCTTGAGAAAAGTCGATCGGGTATAGAGTTTTGCGAAGCTTATCGTGAGCTGGGCCTCAATAGCCATGTGCATGGCTCAATTAAACTGAATGTTGGCGATCAGATTGATAAAAAAGCGAAGCGCTTCATGGGCGAGGGCGCAATTTGTGCCTACATCGCAATGCAGGAAGCAATCGCAGATTCGAGCTTGTCTGCAGAACTTGTATCAAATGAAAAAACCGGACTGGTTGCCGGTTCGGGTGGGCCTTCGACTGAAGCAATTGTCAATGCAGCCGACACTTTGCGTGAGAAGGGGATACGTCGGGTGGGGCCGTTTTCAGTGCCTAAAGGTATGTCCAGCACGATTTCTGCCTGTCTGGCTACTCCGTTTAAGATAAAAGGAGTCAACTACTCGATTACCTCAGCCTGCGCAACCAGCGCTCACTGCATTGGCCATGGAGCAGAACTGATTCAGGAAGGTAAACAGAATATCGTTTTTGCAGGAGGGGGGGATGAGTTGCACTGGACCCTGACACATCTTTTTGATGGCATGAAAGCGCTGTCTTCAAAATATAACGATGCTCCGGAAACCGCTTCGCGGGCCTTTGATTCGGCAAGAGATGGCTTTGTGATTTCAGGAGGAGCGGGAATTCTGGTGCTTGAGGAGATGGAGCATGCCAAACAGCGAGGCGCTAAAATTTACGCCGAGCTGACTGGGTATGGCGCTACTTCGGATGGTCACGATATGGTTGCCCCTTCTTCAGAAGGAGCCGCCCGGTGCATAAGAAACGCGCTCCAGGATCAGACGGTAGACTACGTGAATTGCCATGGCACAAGCACACCGGTTGGTGATGTTGCCGAGCTTAAAGCGCTTCGTCAGATTTTTGGTGAAAACGTTCCTGACTTTAGTTCAACAAAATCGCTTACCGGGCATTCCTTGGGAGCCGCAGGTGTTCACGAAGCGATTTATTCAATCCTGATGATGGAACATGAATTTATCGTCGGTTCGGCCAATGTTGTGGATCCAGCTCCTGAAGTAAGAGACTTACCCTTAGTGACAAAAAATAGGAAAAAACCTATACATAAAGTGCTGTCCAATTCTTTCGGTTTTGGTGGCACCAATGCTAGTCTGGTTTTCACAAAAATTGATTGATTCTTCTGCTTGGTAACGTCCCAAACTAAAATCGCTTTCCTGTATTATTGTCTTGAGCGGTTGATAAGTAAACTTGGAGACAATTTGAATAAATCCACTTCAAGAGTACTTTCAGCCAACAAATAAAGGGACGATTATTCTTTGAAGAATAAAAGGATCGCGACTGTTTTTGATTTAAAAAGCAAGTGAACTTCCGTTTTATGTTCATACGAAAAAGGCCGCCCAAATGGAAAAATCTGGCCGAAAACGTTGACCGAAGTGAGTTGACTTAACTGTGAGATTTCATGTTTTCCGTTTTATGAGTTCAGACGTCCCATCACTCCCCATTCATTCCGTAGCTGAGGCGATTGTAAAGGGGATGGCTGACCATGGACGTATTATTCTGAGTGCGCCTACAGGCTCGGGTAAGTCGACGCAGGTGCCGCAAATCTTATTGGATCAGGGGCAGATTGACGGCGAAATTATTGTCCTGCAACCACGGCGTTTGGCGGCTCGATTACTGGCCAGACGAGTGGCTCAGGAACGCAACAGCAAGCTGGGTGATGAGGTTGGTTACCAAGTGCGTTTTGAAAAATTTGTTGGCCCCAAAACTCGAATCCGCTTTGTAACGGAAGCAATTTTTCTACGTCAGGTTTTGGCTGATCCAAAGCTGCCCGGGGTGGGCGCTGTGGTATTCGATGAATTTCATGAGCGAAATTTGAATGCCGACTTGGGAATAGCCTGTGCATTACAGACTGTTCGTTCGCAACGACCGGATTTGAGGATCGTTGCTATGTCTGCCACGCTTGATATCGACTCTTTGCAAACCTATCTGGAGCCGTGTGCACGAGTTGAAGCCACCGGACGATTGTATCCTGTTGCGATTCGTTACATGGGCGCTGCATTGAATCGTGATGCAGCCCCGATTTGGACGCGCGCAGCCAATGCATTTCGCACGCTCGTGCGCGAGAAAGTCTCCGGTAATATTCTTGTTTTCATGCCGGGAGCTTACGAGATTCGTAAAACGATTGCAGCAATCGAAGCACTTTCGGAGGCTTCTGATTACATGGTTGTGCCATTGCACGGTGAACTCTCAGCGGATGCCCAGGATAAGGCACTGTCTGCGGGTAGTCGGTCTAAGGTAATCGTTTCGACCAACGTGGCAGAAACTTCAATCACCATCGAGGGTGTGCATGCAGTAATTGATAGTGGGCTGGCACGAATTTTACGCTTTGATCCGCGTCGAGGCATTAATTCAGTACTGGTAGAGACGATCAGTCGCTCTTCCGCAGAGCAGCGAGCTGGTCGAGCTGGCCGTGTTGGTCCGGGAGTTTGTCTTCGACTCTGGAGTGAGGCAGAGCACTCTGCCCGCGCTGCACAGAATGCCTCGGAAGTGAAGCGGGTCGATCTGTCAGAATCCGTTTTGATGCTGCTTGATGCAGGAATTACAGATTTGGAATCGTTTACCTGGTTTGAGAAACCGGAATCCGAAAAATTGGATCAAGCAGGTCAGTTGCTGCAAGAATTAGGAGCAGTTGATGGCGACAGTAGCATCACTGAGTTTGGTCAAAAGATGGTGAAGTACCCTCTGCATCCGCGCTACGCCCGAATGTTGATTGAGGCAGGCAGCCGTGGTGTTGTTGATAGTGTCGCGCTAATAATAGGCTTAAGTCAGGGACGATCATTCTATCGAGTTTCTCGAAATGAACGCATACGACGCGAGCAGATTCGGCAGATTGAAGACGTGGCTGATCCGCACTCAGATTTTTTTGTTCACTTACGAGCTTGGGAGCTAGCGTGGAAGTCTGGATTTAACCTTTCAGTTTGTTCTGAATTGGATATTCATGCAGGCGCGGCTAGGCAGGCTGGAGAAATTTCCCGGCAACTGTTGCGACTTTCAAAGGAACAGGGCCTGAGAACCGAAGCAGCAGATCCGTTAGACGAAGTTGAAGAAATCTGTAAATGTATCTTGACTGGTTTTTCGGATCAACTTGCCATGCGAAAAGATGCAGGTACCAGGCGCTGTACGCTTGTTAGTAACCGATCCGGTGAATTGCGTCGTGAAAGTATTGTTGATCAATCGCTCTTCGTCGCGGCAGAGATAGAAGAACGCGAGCTTCGCGGCGAAGTGAATTTGTTGCTTGGAATGGCCACTGCTATAGAACGCACTTGGTTGAATGATCTGTTTGGCAACGAATTTTCAAATAAGACTATTTCTGAGTTTGACTCTCGTACACGACGAGTGGTTTGTCGACAAGAGTGCAGCTTCCGTGATCTGGTGTTGTCATCCGCAGATCAGGGCGCCCCGGATCCCGAGCATGCAGCTGCTTTGCTGGCCAGGGAAGTTGTCGAAGGTCGCCTTAAACTGAAGTGCTGGGACGCCTCTGTGGAAAACTGGATTCAACGGGTCAATTTTGTCTCCCGGCATTGTCCGGAAACAGAAATTGCAACTATCGACAATGCCGCGCGACAGTTGTTAATCGAGCAGATCTGTTACGGAGCGTTGAGCTATAAGGAGATCAAAGATCGTCCCGTATTGGAGGCCGTTAAAGAGTGGATACGTCCGGAACAGCATTACTTTGTGGATACCTACGCACCAACGGAAATGAAGTTGCCGCATCGGCGTAATCCAGTAAAAATTCGCTATGAGTCCGACGGCCGAGCATTCATTGCCTCAAAATTACAGGATTTCTACGATGTTCAGGGCGCACAGTTAGTTGTCGCAAATGGAAAGGTGCCTCTACTGGTTGAATTACTAGCGCCCAATCAACGACCGGTTCATTTGACGGACGATCTCGACAATTTTTGGACAGGAGTCTATCCGGCGATACGGAAAGAGCTGGCAGGGCGTTATCCGAAGCACGAGTGGCGATAAGAACTTTTTCGATTTCTTTCCAATCTCAAAATATGTCAAAAAGGCTGATTTTGAGTGGAGTGATAGTGTTGTCACTCGCCAGCATTGAGCACATACTCAATTTGTCAATTTTTAGACTGATCTCGAACTCAACCAGTACATCGTAATACAACGGTGTGAAGTAAGCGATAAAAAATTAACTCGATTAAGCTGCCACTAAGGCCGTTAAAGCGCTCATTTGCAAGATTTGTTGAAGAAAATTATTTGGAGAGCGCCAGTGAACTTAGTGACCTCAAATTTAGACCTTTGTCTGCTGCCTTGTCGGAATCTTTTGGAGATAACGAGGGCAGTGATGGATTCTCAGATCGTGGTAATTCTGAGAGTCAAGTGAATTCGGAAGTCGAACTGGTTTTTGTCGATACCTCCGTTGCTGATTATGCGGCTTTTGAGAACGATATTCGCTCTTCCGCAAGTGAGCGTCCAATAGAAGTTTTCCTGTTGGATGGCTCGAAAGACGGGATTGCGCAAGTAAGTGAAGTTTTGTTGGGCTATGATGCGGGTCAAGTAGGAGCCATGCACATAATCTCCCATGGTTCTCATGCGAGCGTCGAATTGGGAAGCACGACTTTAAATAGCGGAAACCTGAGCAAATATCGAGAAGCGCTTTCGAGTTGGAGCGAGAAATTTACTAAAGATGGAGATCTGCTTCTCTATGGTTGTTTGACCGGTAAAGATAGTTCGGAAGACCGTTTCATTGATCAACTGAGCGACTTTACCGGAGCTGATGTGGCCGCATCCGAAGATATTACCGGCAACGGTGGTGATTGGGATCTGGAGGCAACGACGGGTACGATCGAGGCTGAAATCGCAGTGAGCAAGAGTTTGCAGGCAAGGTATCAGTCTACCTTGCAAACAATGTACATTGCCGATGATGGGCAGACTGACTCCAGTGGAGTTCCGCTGGATGCAAATGGAAATGTGATCAATAACAATAATCAGAATCCACAGTTTGATCTCTGGGGAAAAACAATTACGGATGCGTCGATAACGGTATTTTCCGATTTGCAATGATACTTGAGTATTCATAGTGTATGTTCCTTTCATTGTTGTTGATGAATAAATCCATTTTCGCGAAGACCTTATATTATAGCCAAGCTGTTGAGTCAGCATCATCTTGAGTGATTCGTTTTGGAAATGGGTGCTGTTACGGCCTCGAATTGCTAGATTTAGACTTCGAAAGTTTGGTTAAAATATTCGTAGGCCGTGACAGCATTCTACCATGGCGAACGGCAAAAGCAAATAGGCTTGCACTGACCGCCGCGGCAAAGTTATTCACAATGCCTTCCTTCGCCTGAGCTTTACCGCAGGCGGCTCCACTCAGGAAGGCTTTGATGAATAACTTCGATCTACTATAAGGTTCAAGGACAAAACTACTCCTCGACTTTATCCTGAAGTTGTGTGAAAGACATCTTATGACACATAAGGAATTGGAAGAAGGCACAAAGCTAAATTTGGACTTCACTAAATTGCGCAAAGTTGCCAATTGTGAGGTCGAGGTTTTACCAGCTGTTGCGCAGGATTCGAGTACTGGCGAAGTGCTTATAGTCGGCTATGCAAATGAGCTTGCACTAAAAACTGCACAAGAAAGTGGCATGGCAACCTTCTGGAGCACAAGCCGAAATGAACTCTGGATTAAAGGAAAGACCAGTGGTGACTTTCTCAAAGTTGATGAGATTCGTGTCAATTGTGAACAAAACTCAATTTTATACCTGGTAACTCCAGCTGGCAAAGGTGCTTGTCATACCAAAAATAAAGTAGGGATAGCACGTTCTGGATGCTATTACCGCCGTTTGAATGCTGATGGTACCCTTGGATTTGTAGACCTTACTCAAATTTGAGATTTAAGTTATCTGTTCAGCTAGAGGGTTTAGTTGGAGAAGGCCTATCTAGAATCTGTTAGTAGGGTCTTACCAGGGATTGAGTACCATGTTGGTTATTTCTCGAGCCATGTCTCTCGAAAGTATCTCCAGTGCCTGACGTTCACTTAATTGGTAAGCAACCGCAAGATCACTTGCATAGGGGTTGCTTGTGTAGGCATTGGTTGTGACTGTAATCGGACGATTTTCGAAGAGATAGTTTTCATTTTTTTGATCCAACAGCGAAACCTTTGCGGCAAGCTGTACGTCAAAAACGTCCGCAATCGCGGTGTCTTGAGCTCTGCGTGCAGTGCTGTTGCGGCCGTAATTAGCTAGAGTGACAAGAAGAACGGCATCTGCAGTTTCTTCTTTCGCGACGACTTTCACTCGCGCATCCCGTATGAAATTTTCACGCAGCATGGCGCTAATAATTGGCTGTGCTTGAGGTGCGTAACTTTGATTTGATACTGGTTTTAGGTAAATGGATTCGAAGGGGACCTCAGATGGTGAGCCAAGGTGGTAGGATTTACATCCGCTTAGCAGACCGGTGAGTAATGCGACTGAAACAAGAATTTTCAATACACGAACGGTTTCGTTATGTGAGCTGTTTTGCATTTGGCTAGACTGAAGGATTTTTAGTTAACACCGAGTAATGTGCGGATAATACTCCCCTTGCTGATTGGCCGAACACCAGTCTCGATGTCTCTGATACGTAAGCGTGCTTCTTCAGCGGAGTCGGAATCCGGCTCAATAGTAATCGCTTCATTGTAGAAAACCAAGGCAGCCGTTGTGTTGTTGCGGTGATAGTAGAAAAAGTCACCCAGATCCAGGCGACTCTTGGCCAAAAGATTTTCCATCTTTTTGAGATTCGCCTGAACTTCACCCGCATACTTGCTGTTTGGAAAGAGAACAAGGAAGTCTTCGCAATAGCTAATCGCCCGACGTGTGGAGCCCTGATCATAAGCGTGCCCCTTTACTAAATCTGCGTAAATCCGAGCCAAGTTAAAATAGGCATCCGGCGCCAGAGTACTTTGTGGATAGTAATTGATAAGCCGATCAAGTGCATCAATTGCGTTTTCAGTGTCTCCAGTCTTCTTTGACAGGAGAGCAATGTTCATCAAGGCAAATGGCGCAATGTCGCTGTAAGGCGCGTTTTCAAGTATACGCTCAAACTGGTAAACTGCTTTGCTATATTGTTTAAATCCTGGTAAAATCCAAAATATCCGTCTTCTGGAGCCTTCCATGAGCGCAGTTGCACAATCGAATTGGTTGCTGCTGATCTCATTGAAATTTTCATATTGGGGGTGTTTATCGATGATGCGTTGCAGTTCATCGAAGCACTTAGTCCATTTTTCGTTTTCCTTGTGAATTTTTGCTTTCAGGGCGAGCGCTTTTGCCGCAATCGGAGAGTCTGGATAGCGGCGAATGATTTTTTTGGAAAGTCGCTTTGCTGTTCTTACCTTGCCTTGAGCGTATTTTTCTTCAGCTTTTGTGAATGTTGATTCGCCTACGCTCTTACTATCGTCAATAGGCTTTATATTTTGGGGAACATCAGAGACATCTTTTTTCTCAATCCATTCTAAAGGATTGATACGAATAGCGGAATTCAGATTAGACGAGAGGAGTAAGCTGAAAAAAAATAGTAAATAACGGACAAAGCGATTCATGATTATTGCCATTTTATCAGCGTAGTAGCCCACGTTAAGCCGGCCCCAAAGGCAACCAGAAGGACAAGATCATCTTGTTGAATACTTCCGGCGCGAACGGCTTCGTCAAGCGCTATTGGAACAGAGGCGGCAGAAGTATTGCCGTAATATTTGATATTATTGTAGAATTTTTCTATGGGTATGCTCAAACGTTTGGCAAGACTTTCAATGATGCGCATATTTGCTTGGTGGGGTATGACTCGATCGATATCGTGTAAAGTATATTCACATTTTTTGACTGTATCGATACTTGCCTGTTCCATGACGCGGACAGCGAGTTTGAAGATTTCTTTTCCGTTCATTTTGACGAAATGCTCTCTGCCACTAACAGATTCTATCGAAGCAGGTTTTGAAGAGCCGCCGCCCGGCTGGCAAAGCAGCCTAGGGTTAGAGCCATCAGAACCACCGGATCCTCCGATAATCCCCACATTATGACCGTTAGAAGTATTCTTGGCGGAAAGTACTACAGCGCCTGCACCATCTCCAAATAGCACGCAAGTGCTACGATCTTCAAAGTCGAGTATGCTACTCATTTTTTCAGCGCCAATTACAAGCGCCTTGTTGAAATTGCCCGAGATCAGCATCGACTGAGCAGTGTTCAAAGCATAAACAAAACCAGAACAGGCTGCTTGTATGTCAAATGCGGTTACATTTGGAAGGTTTAGTTTGCTTTGCACTAAGCAAGCTGTCGACGGGAACGGCATGTCAGGCGTCATTGTTGCAACAATAATCAAGTCGATTTCATCGTGCTTAATTCCAGCTGATTTAATTGCCTTTTGGGCAGCAACGCAGGCCATGTCACTAGTCGCCTCGTTTTCAGCGGCAAACCGACGTTGGCTGATCCCACTGCGTGTACGAATCCACTCATCTGAGGTATCAACAATTTTTGCCATGTCGTCATTACTGACGACTCTATCTGGAGCGTAGGAGCCAGTGCCAAGGATGATGACGGATTTTGACTGGTGAGTCATGAAACAGATTTAGATTTTTTTAAGTTTAAATCCAGTGAGCTAGGCTATGTCCATCTCAGAGTTACTTATTCGTTGGTTAACTTGGTCGATGTCATTTTTGATTGAATGGACCATGTCTTGAGAAACGATTTCTCCGGCAATTCTAAGCGCATTCGCTATCGCCACATAATTGGAAGATCCGTGAGTTTTTAAGACATTGCCACGCAATCCAAGTAGTGGAGCGCCAGCATGTTTGTCTGGACTAAGTCGGGTCTTCATATCCTTAAAAGCCGATTTTGAAAGTGCGGCGCCAATTTTGCGTTTGAGGTTACGTACCAACTCTTCACGCATGGTTGCACCGATGAAGCCGAACAATGCTTCACTGGATTTCAAAACAATATTACCCACGAAGCCGTCACAGACGACTACGTCAATATTGCCGTCGAACAATTGAAATCCTTCAATAGGCCCGATGTAGTTAATCGTATGATCAATTTTCTGAAGTAATAAATGAGTCTGATTGATTAGATTATTTCCTTTACCTTCCTCTGTTCCGATAGTGAGTAATGCAACGCGTGGGTTCCTGGTCTTGAGAACTGTTTTAGCGTAATTTGAACCCAAGACGGCGTTGTGGACCAGATGTTTCGCTGTCGATTCCGGATTTGCGCCTACGTCAATCAGTACAAATGGGGTTTTCTTACCAGGAATAACAGTAGCCAGCGCTGGACGATCAACTCCTTGAATTTGACGTAGCCGTAGTGTTGAACCCGCCATGAGCGCACCAGTATTGCCGCAACTGACCAGAGCGTCTGCTTTCTTATCCTTTAACAGACCTATAGCTTTAACCATCGAAGAATCTTTTTTACTCCTAAGAGCCTGCACTGGCTTCTCATCCATCCCAATAGTCTGGGTCGAGCCGCAAAGACTTATACGGGATGAATAATCGCTTAAGTTACGCATTTTCAGCAAGCGCTCAAGCAAGCGCTCCTTGCCAACTAGCACAAAATTGTGACTTAACTTCAGTTCTTCGATCGCAAAAGACAGGGCCCGTATAAACTCAGTAGGTCCCTTGTCTCCGCCCATTGTATCAAGCGCAATGGTACAACTCATCGTTCCATTCTCCATTGCTTGTCTGGAATGGACAAAATGTTCTAAGTGCAATCCGTAGACCTACACATCAATATCAAGAACTTGTCTGCCCCTGTAAAGACCGTTGAAAGGATTCACTCGATGAGATCGAAATAAAGTCCCGTCCTGAGAGTCTTTCGCCAGTTGCGGTAGCTTGAAAATGACTGCACCGCGACGCTTGCGACTGCGTTGCTTAGAATGTTTGCGTTTTGGCTGACCCATAAGTTGTTCGGATTAAGATAAATCTTGAGGTATGTGTGCTCGTTAAATTGAATGCAAATAAAAATGCAAAAAACTTATCGTCAAGAATTCAATTAATTAAATCTGATAGTCAAGCGAAGCATTGGACTCATGAAGTCCGCATTCACGCTTGAGTCCTCCAAATCGAGTATCTTCGGGATTTGTTCCTTCAATTAACTTGCTGGTGCTATGCCAGTCGCCGACGGAAACGTAGCCTTCTTCCCAAAGTGGATGATAGGGCAAGTCATTTTTAATCAAATAATTATAAATGTCTTTGTCGTTCCAGTCGATGATTGGATAAATTTTTGTTACTTTATTTTGCTGTTCTGTAACGTTTCGATTTTCGCGGGTCGATGATTGATTGCGACGCAAGCCCGAGAGCCAGGCCGTAGCTCCTAGTTCCTGAACTGCACGATTCATCGGCTCAACTTTATTAATTCGGTTGTACTCCTTCAGTTCTTCCAGGCCTCTTTCCCAGCGTTTTCCATAAACAGCTTCCTGATGAGCGGCGGATTGAAGTGGTAGATAAGTTTTTAGGTTGAGATTAAAGCGTTCGGTCAACGCTTCAGCGAAGCGGTAGGTCTCTGGAAAAAGATAGCCGGTATCTACAAAAACCACGGGAATGTGTGGAATTTGCCTGGTTACCAGATGTAGCATAACGGCGCTTTGAATGCCGAAACTGGTGCTAATGATCAGGTCATTACCAAACTGTTGATACGCCCACGCAGTACGTTCGAATGCAGATGCAGTTTCTAAATCAATCTTATCGTTTAGCGAGTCCATGATTATGCTTAGATTTTATAAACTTTAATCCTTAGTTCTTTAGTCAAAAAGTCAAGATTAGCAATTTAAGCGTTTGTTCATTTAGTCTTGCAATGGAGTCATTTTGAGACGTCGGGAGGAACGGCTGTCTTTGTTTTGTCTCGGCGCTCGAATAATCCAAGCACAAGGTTATAACGGTGAGGCCATCAATGTTGGTTTTGGACGCTTGGAAATGCCCGAAATATCTTCGCTTTCGGCACTAGCAGCGTGGCGTGTGTCGAGCTGTTTTCAATACTGTCCTGATGTCCATGTAAGGTGCCGAGTGACTCACTTTCGTTACAAGCTTTGGAATCTGCTCTGGTAACATAATATACGTATCCTTCTTTGCACTTGTAAACCTTTCCGGTTCACAAATGGAAGCGTTATGGCCAAGTAATTAGGATTTAAGCGTCGATTACCAAATCGCTGCCATTTTTGGGTGTGCAGCAGCATAGCAGCGCGTTACTTTCCTCTGGTTCACCCGTGTGACCACGCGGATACTCAATTTCACCAGAAACAATAGTCTTCTGGCATGCCGTACAGTTTCCTGCGCGACAGCCGTAATCGAGATCGAGATCATTGGCCTCGGCTAATTCCAAGATGCTGTCTTCGGTTCCATCCCATTCCAGTTCAACTCCGGATTTTTGAAAATTAATTTTTGACATACAGATACACAATAAATTTTCCGCTTTAATTGCAACGACGAATTAATATTGGCTTTTCGAGCGCAACTCTCTTTGGAAGGTTGCAATATTATAAAGCGATAAAGATTATTGTACCTTTCGGGGAATGGGAGAAAAACTTCGGCTTCTCACTTCCAACCAGAAATCCCTGAAGTTATCAATTCCGCGCAGCTGGATTAATAACTGATTGTTGAGCAAGCCCACGGTCGAACGTCTACGCTATCGCTTAAAGCGCATGGCCATCTGTACGGCAGAAACGTCCCTCATGAACACATGCCAGAACCTGACTGACTTCCTAAATTGCGTCGTCGTGAGGTGGGGTGGTAAGTGTTTTGTAGAGTTCACTTGACCTGCGATTGAGTGAAAACATTCTGATGCTATGCTAGATCCGATTCAAACGCTCAAGAAGTACATTCAATTTCCTTCTGTTTCGACCGATCCTTCATATGCAGAGGGTATGAAAGATGCACGTGAGTATGCTACCAGACTCTTGCAACAACTTGGCTTTAAAGTCGAAGTTATCGAAACGGAATTGCATCCTATCTTGCTGGCAGAGCGTTTTGGTAGTCCAGACTGGCCGCACGTGGCAATTTACGGTCATTATGATGTGCAGCCGGCAGATCCATTCGATCTTTGGTCCAGTCCACCGTTTGAGGCAGAGGAGCGGAATGGGCGTATGTATGGTCGCGGTGCTGCTGATAATAAAGGTCCCACAGTGGTGCATATGACAGCACTCTCCAGAGTTCTGGAGCGACATCCTGATTTGCCTCTAAACATAACGTATGTGATTGAAGGTGAAGAAGAGATTGGCAGTCCCAGCATGCCAGCGTTTTTTGATCAATATGCGGATCGACTGGCAAAGGCTGACTTTATGCTCGTGTCCGACACTGGTATTCCTAACACAGAGCAGATTGTCATTACCACAGCCTTACGTGGCCTGGTTGACTTGGAGATCAAGGTTCGTGGGCCCAAGGGTGATTTACATTCGGGCATTCATGGAGGAGCCGTGTATAATCCGCTCCAGGCTTTGACGGAAATCTGTGCGGGGCTTCATAACGCTGATGGCAGCGTAAACGTGCCAGGATTCTACGATGATGTTGCGCCAGTGATGAATTGGGAGCGTGATGAATTAAAGCGCTATCCGGAAACGGTAGAAAGTTACCAGAAGTTGTTGGACGTTCCGGATTTTCATCCGGCTAATGGTCTGTCGCCATTGGAGGCTGTGCGTTTTGGGCCGACTCTGGAATTCAATGGTATTGGTGGTGGTTATCAAGGTGAGGGTTCAAAGACGGTTATTCCAAGTGAGGCTTTTGCCAAGGTGACCTGTCGTTTAGTCGCCAATCAGAATCCGCAGAAAATTCAAGATCAGGTCGTTGCTGCGATCGAAGCGCTTTGCCCCAAGGGAGTTCACTTACATGTGCGACGCGGGCCAGTAGCAGGCGCCTATTTGGCAGTGCCGCCGGAACGTCCGAACACACCGGCGGATCAGCCTGAAGCATTGGCTCGAGCCTTTAAGTCGGCTGACCGGGCAATCGAGCACAGTTTTGGCAATGCTCCAATTTATTTACGCGAAGGCGGAAGCATTCCAGTTATTGCCGATTTTAGCAAACGTGCCGGCTTGGATGCACTGATGATAGGTCTTTTTACACCAAAGGATAATTTACATGCCCCGGACGAGAGCTTTGATCTCAAGTTAATGGATCGAGCGGTTTCTGCTTTTGAGAAAATATTCTGCGATATTGCAGGTGTCTGATCCTTGTATCTTTGATCTCTAAAAGAAGTTAGAAGCTGGAAATTAGAATGTAGCTTCTGATCATCAGCACAAAATGTTGGTTGTTTCAGGAAATACTTTGAAAGGAAGCTGAAACGTATTGCGATGACTCTATATGCGTTTTAAAGGCAAAGTAGTTAAGAAGGAAAACCTGCCTGAGAAGGAGTGTCCAATTTGCCAACGTCCGTTTTCCTGGCGTAAGAAGTGGGCTGATTGCTGGGAGAATGTGGTTTATTGCTCAGATCGTTGTCGTAGTAATAGGAATCGTTGATTTCAATGAGGAAACCCATCCACTGTGTCTGGTTTAAGCGTGATTTGCGGATTCACGATCACCATCCCCTTGTTCATGCCGAACGATCTGGGTTCGTCCTTCCTGTGTACTGTGTGGAGCCAGACGTTATTCAGGCGCCGGACTTTGATGCGCTTCACTGGAGATTTATCCAAGAATCATTGATTGATCTGAAGCAATCCTTGTTCGAGCGTGGCGCACATTTGCAAATAGTTTCGGGAAATGCGGTCGACGTTTTACAGAAGCTGCATGCACGCTTTGATTTTTCGACCATTTGGGCTCACGAAGAGACGGGAAATGCGATTACTTACCGGCGCGATCAGGCAGTTTCCAAGTGGGCATTCACCAACGGCGTGTCTTTTGTTGAAATACCGCAGAATGGAGTCGTGCGTTGCCTAAAGGATCGAGATGGATGGGCAAAGCAGTGGGAGAAACGCATGCACGAACCGCAGATAGATCCTCCGGGGAAGTTGTCCAGTCCGGATGGCTTGCAGCCAACAGAAGTTCCTGAGGCATCTGATCTCGGTCTAAGGATATCGCAGCGCGAAGTTGATGTCAAAGGAGGTGAAGCCGCTGGTACTGCCACATTGCAGAGCTTTATAGAAGGCCGCGGCAATCGCTATCATCGCGAGATGAGTAGCCCAAACACTGCTTATGAAAGTTGCTCCCGATTAAGCGCCTACTTGGCCTGGGGCTGTATATCTATGCGCACCGTAGTGCAAGCCGTACGTTTAGCAGCTGGAGATCCATTGCCCAAAATTGCTGCTCGTGCATTTCTTTCGCGCTGCCACTGGCACTGTCATTTCATGCAAAAACTGGAAAGTGAGCCAGCTATCGAATTCCATGCGTTTAATCGGGCCTGTGATGATTTACGTAGTGCAAACGATAATGCAAATGAGCGACTAGAGGCTTGGAAAGAGGGTCTTACTGGCTACCCGTTTGTTGATGCTTGCATACGCTCTCTAAAGGCACGGGGGTGGATCAACTTTCGTATGCGTGCGATGCTAGTCTCTTTTGCGTCGTACCATCTTTGGCTGGACTGGCATTCTTTTAGAGATTGGCTCGCCTGTCAGTTCATTGATTACGAACCCGGCATACACATTTCTCAGATTCAAATGCAGAGTGGGCTGACTGGCATCAATACGTTACGCATTTATAATCCGATAAAGCAGGGTCAGGATCATGATCCGGATGGTGTTTTCATTCGTCAGTGGGTTCCTGAACTTCAACTGGTTTCAGATGAACAGATACATGAACCCTGGAAGATGCCTGATTTGAAGCAAGTGGAAGCAAAGTGCAAACTTGGGAAAGATTATCCTTTGCCAATCGTTGACCATAAGGAAGCGGTGCGCTATGCGCGTTCGCAGTTTGCAGAGTTACGCAAACGGGATGATTATTGGAACCATGCAAAAGAAGTTATGCAG
>CAZUYZ010000004.1:0-6872 GCA_964624365.1 uncultured Puniceicoccaceae bacterium | reverse complement strand
CGAATTACCTGACCAGTATCATTGATCCGCGCGGCATCGAAGCCATCGCCAGTGAGTACGATGACGAGGGCCGTCTCATCGGGCAAACCGATGCCGGTGGTAATCAGATCGGGTTCGAAAACGATATTCCCAACAAGCGCGTGACCATCACAGATCGTCTGGGTGTTGAAACCGTTCATGAGTACGATGCGAGTGGCAACATCGTGATCACCCGCACCCTCGATCCTAACAATCCTAGCGCTGAACTCATCACTGAATACGCTTACGACTCCAACGACAATGAAACGCTCGTCATTGATCCGCTGGGCAATCGCACTGAGCGCAACTACGATCTGGCAACCAACAACCTTCTTGCCGAGACCCAGCGCATCAGCGACGGAGCAGAGGGCTTCACTGAGATCACCACAACGTACACTTACGATTCTTTCAGCAATCCCACCCGTATTACCGATAGTCGTGGCAAAATCATGAACTTCGATTATGACCCGGCTAACGGCAATCTTGAAACAATGACTGACGCCGAGGGTAATATCACCAAATTTACCTACGATTCTGCCGGCAATCTAACAACCATGACGGACGCCGAGGGCACTGTTACCAACAATACTTACGATAGCTCCGGTAACATGATCGCGACTGAAGTTCGTGATGATCAGGATACTGTGCTCACATCGTCTACGTATACATACGACAACAATGGAAACCAACTCACGCAAACTACGCTCCGCACGCTCTACGATGATGAGGGCAATGCAACTGGCACTGAGAACCTGTTGACACAATTTGAGTACGATTCTGAAAACCGTGTGACTAAGACAACCTTCCCGGCTGTGTCCTCCGAAGCCTCCGGCGAAGGGGGAACGGCAACCTTTACCACCGTCACCTACAATGACTTTGGCAAGCAGGCCACTTCCACCGATCAACTGGGTCGCACTACAGAGATGTTTTATGACGATCGCGGCAATCTTGTGCGCACTGTCCATCCGGATGGCACTGAGGAGTCTATGACTTACGATCTGGAGAACCGTAGTCTCAGCAATACAGATCGTCTGGGTCGTACCACCTACTTTGTCTATGATGAACTCGGTCGTATGACCGATACGATCCATCCGGACGACACTATGCCGGCTGATCCGACAATTCTTAATTCCTCATTCCTAATTCTCAATTCCGTAGAACTCGTGGACAATCCGCGAAGTTCTACGGTCTACGATGAAATCGGGCGCGTAGCTACCAGTTTTGATGAGCGCGGCAATCCGACGTTGTTCACCTACGATCCTGAATGTGGCTGCTCGGGTCGACGCAATACTGTTACCAATGCCTTGGGTCAGGTAACCAACTTTGCCTACGACGAGAACGGTAACCAGCTCTCGATGACCGATGCCAACGGGCATACCACCAGCTTCATCTACGATGACAACAACCGTCCAACACGCACTACCTTTCACGATGGTACCTTTACCGAAATCGTTTACGACAGCCTCAACCGCCGCGTTGCTGAGATTGATCAGGAAGGCAAGGTCAAAGAGTTCACCTACGATGGTTTGGGTCGCTTGGTGCAGGTCACTGAATTCCTCGCCTACACCGCTCCCGGTGAGCCTGACCGATCGGATCCAGCCAATGTTCTGGAAACTCGCTACATCTACGACGAAGTCGGAAATTTAATTGCTCAAACCGACGCAGAGGGTCGCACCACCCGCTATCAGTACGATTCGCTGGGTCGCCGCATTAAGCGTATCCTGCCGGAAAACCAAGTCGAAGAGATGACCTACAATGCCAACGGCACCCTGGCCACTCGGACCGATTTCAACGACTACACCACCACCTATCTCTACGACAATCTCGACCGCCTGATCGAGAAACAGGCCGATCCAAGCCATCCATCCGTGGTCAATGGCACCGGCCCCGCTTACATTGTTTACACCTACGATAATGCAGGGCAGCGCACCTTGGCGGCCACCTTGGATAGTAACCGAGTCGTGCTACATCAGAACGAATGGACTTACGACAAGCGCGGACGCGTACTAAGTAAAGACGGCGATCAGGGTGTGCTGAGCTACACCTATGATGCTGCTAACAATCTCACCAGCGTCCAGAGTGATAACGCTAACGGCATTGAACTCAGCTACAGCTACGACGCTCTCAATCGTCTGAGTACCGTCTCTGATGTTGGCACCTCCGTACCGCCTGCCGAGCACTCCTACAGCTACGATGACGTAGGCAATCTCCAAACACTCACTTACCGTAATGGCGTTCGCCATACTTGGACGTACAACAGCCTGAATCGCTTGACGAATATAACAATTTCAAATCAAGCATCTCAAATTTTAAATTCTTTCAGCTATACGCTGAAAGCCTCAGGACATCGTTCGCAAATGGTTGAGCAAAATGGTCGCACTGTAGACTATACCTACGATGCCCTCTACCGCTTGACTGATGAATCCATTAGCTCCGATTCGCTCGGTCTCAACGGTGATGTCATGTTCTCATACGACAAGGTGGGCAACCGTCTGACTCGCATATCGACCGTTACCAGTCTCGATCCGCAGAACTTCATTTATGATGCCAATGATCGTCTAGATAGCGACACCTACGACGATAACGGGAATACAATCCAATCTCAAATTTCCAATCTGGAATCTGAAATCGTAGGAGTTGGCTACACTGACGAATACGACTTCGAGAACCGACTTGTCAAACGCACCTACCTCACCGACAAGACAATTACCATCGGCTACGACGCCGACGGCAACCGCATCCAAAAAACAATTTCAAATCTTCAATCTGGAATTTCAAATTCCACATGGTACCATGTGGATACCAACAACCTCACCGGCTACGCCCAGGTGGTTGAAGAGTTGCGTGATGACGGCACTGGTATGCTCGAAGCCTATCGTACTTACACTTACGGCCTCGACCTGATCGCCCAGCATCAGCTTCATCCTGAGGAAGCGCCAACGGAGTGGAAGACCTCCTATTACCTCTATGACGGACTGGGAACCGTACGAGCGCTTGCTGATGAAAATGGCACAATTACCGATACGTACACCTACAGCGCCTTCGGAGAGTTGATTTCTGAAATTTCAAGTTCCTCATCCTTAACTCCCAATTTATATAAGTTCACCGGCGAACAATGGGATGAAGACCTGGAAATGTATTTCCTTCGTGCCCGCTACATGGATCCATCCAAAGGCAGATTCCATAACATGGATACGTTTGAGGGCCGCTCGCAAGATCCAATAACACTGCACAAGTACCTCTATGCGAATGCCAATCCGGTGATGTTTGTCGATCCGAGTGGTAACGTATCTCTTGCGTCAGTTGGTACTGCACTGGCAGTTGCTTCAGTTCTTTGGAGCACTGTTCAGTTTGCTTTAAATCCAAATCTTATAAATGGAGGACTTCTGGCACTTGATTTAGTTACACTTGGTGCAGGTGGAAAAGTACTAGCAATTGCAAAAGCTGCCGCCGCAGCAAGAGCTGCAAAACGTGCAAGTACACTTGCCCGTGCCTTCAGTGGTGGAAAAAAAGCAATAGATGCCTATCGTTTTCGTTTAATTAGCACTGTTCTTGGTACTTATGACGATATCCGAAAAGGGATTAAAGGAGCTGGTGCTAGTGGAATTTTCCAAGCCAATCACTTGAATCAATTAGCTGCTTTTAAAGGTATACCGAAAAGTTTGGGACTTGCTATTCCGCTAGAAGGCAGTGCAAAGATTGCAGGCACAGCACATCACGCTTTCCATAAGTCGATGGATGGATTTTGGAAAATCTATCGAGGCACAACCAAAGTACCAGATGAATTAGCGTATTCGAGTGCTATGGCTGAAGCCTTACAGGCGGCTGGGGTTCATGGAAACGATGCTTTTATTTTGGCAGAAGCTGCGATTAAGCAGGCAAAGCATTTTGGATATTTTGGTGGCGGAAAGCGTATTCGAATACCTTTTCCAACAACATGAAATTAAATAGTAAACTAAGTGGATTTATAAATGAATTATCTAAGGTAAAATGGTTTTCCAACTGTGGAAAACTTTCAGAAAAAGAATACAAAGATATTTCAGTTCTTAAGTCTTGGGCAGAAGCCAAGCGCATATACAAGACTAAGAAATGGGAAAAGTTTATTACAGCTACTTCAAATAGAACCGTTGATATTTTATGGGAGCAAGGTCTTCGAGAGGATGAGTTGAATAAGCGTGGAGATGAAGTTCTTGAATGTGTCGAATATGTTTTAAAAGAATTTTCTTTGTTTGAAACCGTAGGTGCTGATGATTCATTGAAATGGAAGATTGAGTTAGATCTGCGTGTCATGTTAACCGAAGTAAACACTTCTGAATTAGTGCCCCCATTGTTCGGTCTTCCAGTCGTATGGCCTTGGTATAAGCAGGGAAATTTACCTTGTGGATGGGATGGCAAAATGATCTCTGAAGACTGGAATGGAAATAGTTACAAAGAACTACCTGAAGGCAAGTTACGTGTGTTATAAATTTGATGGCTAAAGATTCAAAAATCGAATGGACGCATCACACTTTCAATCCTTGGTGGGGTTGTGCAAAGGTATCGCCTGCTTGTCGAAATTGTTATGCTGAAAGCTGGGCTAAACGTGTTGGAAGTAATGTGTGGGGTGCATCATCACCGCGTCGTTTTTTCTCCGACCAGCATTGGTCGGAGCCTTTGAAATGGAATAGAGAAGCTCAATCAGATGGAAATCGTCGAAGGGTTTTTTGCGCATCAATGGCAGACGTTTTTGAACGTCGTGCAGATTTGAAGAAGTGGAGAGTCCGTTTATGGGAGTTAATTGAAAATACTCCCATGCTTGATTGGCTTCTCTTAACTAAGAGGCCGCAAAACATCTCGAAGATGGTTCCTTGGAAGGACAGCTGTCCAGATAATGTTTGGTTGGGAATTACTGTGGAAAATCAGCATTGGGCGAAAAAGCGTTTGCCTTACTTGATTGGCAATAGAGCTAGAGTGAAATTTTTGAGCTGTGAACCGTTACTTGCCGAAATTGATTTATCTGGATGGATGAAAGATGGTCTTATTGATTGGGTTATTGCTGGAGGAGAGAGTGGTCCAGGCTCTCGTCCAATGAGCCCTCAATGGGTGCGTTCTTTGCGGGATCAATGTTTGCATTACAATGTAGCGTTTCATTTTAAGCAGTGGGGGCATTGGGCTCCTATTGAGCTTTTGACTGTTGAACAAAAGAAGACAGTGATACTTGATGATTTTAAATTGGTGGCAGCTGGAAAAAAGAAAGCCGGACGTTTTCTTGATGGTCGAACTTGGGACGGACTGCCTCAAAGTGCTTAGCAATGGAAAGAGAGGGATATTTATTTGATATTGAAAACTTCCCGACAGCGGAAGCTCCAAAAAAATTTAGAGGTATCGATACACCCTTATGGACCAAGAACAAAGCCCTATTCATTGCCCGGTATTTGAAAACATTTACTTTTGTTACAAAGCACGGAACATATATTGATGCTTTTGCGGGTCCTCAGCACGAAGAGAGTAGAGAGACCACTTGGGCAGCTAAACTCGTTTTAGAAAATGAACCAGCTTGGTTGCGTAGTTTTCATTTGTTTGATGAAGATGCTCAGCAGATTAATCACCTGCATGGGTTAAAGAAACATCATTTTGCTGAAAACCCTGACTTGCAAGGTAAGCGAGTAGTCAATGTCACTCATGGTGATTGTAATGAGAAATTGCCTGCTTTTTTATCTGCAAACCCAATAAGAGATCGAGAAGCGACTTTTTGTCTTTTAGATCAACGGTCAACGGAGTGTTCCTGGGAAACCGTGAAAAAAGTTGCTGCTCATAAAGATCGTTCAGGGATTAACAAAATCGAGATCTTCTACTTTTTAGCTCAAGGCTGGATCGATAGAACAATTAAAAGTTGGCGTAATGATGTCGAGGAACGTTGTGTCCGGTGGTGGGGCAAAAATGATGTGATGGATTTTTTGAAGCTGAGAAGTTATGACCGTGGCAGGTTGCTTGCAGATAGGTTCAAGGATGAGTTGGGCTATCGTCATTCATATCCATTCCCAATACAGAAAGAGGGAGATCGTGGAGCAATAATGTTCTGGATGGTTCATGCAAGTGATCATGATAGAGCACCAGATTTAATGCACCAAGCTTACCGGCACATAGGAGCTGGTGGTGGACTTGATGCTCCAATTGAACAAACAGAGTTCGAATTCGATTAAAGCGTAACTCCATCGCTCTGGCCTCCCGCAATGCTCCTAGCCTACGCTCGAAGTATACTCTGCTGCTCAACTGAAACAATCTTGCCCAACCGAAAGCCTTTGAAAACTCGAACGCGCAACGGCTGCCGCACTCCAAGAGGGCCAATGCAAATCGACCGTCCCGCCCCGGTTGCCCCCTGGCTGGCCCCGCCGGATGTGGTGAGGCCGCTTCTTCCGCACAAGGACATTATGTCCAATTTTCCCACCCTTCGGGCCGGAGCCCTCGCAGTCGGTGACTGCTCAGACAAGGCTCCTGGGAAAAAGAGACATAATGTGGTCTTGTTCGGGGCCAGCGGCAAGTCAGTCGGGGCCAGCTTGAGGGGGCAACTGGGGCGGGTCTCCCGGGGCGCCGTTTGAACGATCCCTGTCTTTCAGTCAGACTCCGTCCCGATGGGTCGGGACTCCGCAGCATCTTCAAACCCCCCGCGCCCGGGCACCTGGTCATTTGAGCGGTGGATCTCCGATGCTTACCATCTTAGCCGCTTGGCCGCCCGTAGCCGAGCGACGCTTGTGCGTCACCGGCTACGACCTCGCGAGTTGTGCCGCGTCCCTCCACGCGTCCCCCAAGGGGGACTTCCCCCAACCAACCTGCGCGGCGGTTGCCCCGCCACTGCGCGCTTGGCCGCGCGCTTC
>CAZUYZ010000003.1:0-5839 GCA_964624365.1 uncultured Puniceicoccaceae bacterium | reverse complement strand
AAAGTATGCATTTTCCTTTTTCAAACTCCATAAATACTGACTTTGGGGGCTTGAAAAAGGAAAACGTATACGACCGTAATGGCTAACTTTGTTCTCAATAGCGCTGCACAGTTGCAAAAATCTCATGATTTTAATTCGGCAATTCTGCACAGGTTTAATTAGAGCGGTAACAGCTAACTGGCTCATTGGATTTTTTTCGATTTTGTGAAATACTCTCAGTGTGATGAATTAAATATGTCGATGTTATTCAGGTGCACAATTGATTGAGACTTTTTATTTCTACTTCTAATTCGGATTGAAAATCTTCGTCTTGGTAAATTTCCAATGCAGTAATTGCCTGAAGCTGAACAATTGCTTGTTTGGCTAGATTTGCATATTCTTCGTAATCCCAAACCAGCAAACCGCGAAGTCTGTATAAAACAAAAGCAGCCATTCTCACCTCTTCGTAATAATCATCTACATTTTGGACCAACTCACTTTCGTCTTCATTCTTTTCTCTCGCTTGTCGTAGTTCCCAAGGAAAAGCCCATGCTATCTACATCAATCAGGCTACGAATGGGGCCATACATCACAGAATCAGAATCGGTCGTTCTTGGTAAGGCATAGTGGTGCTCGCCAATCGAACGTAGAACAAATTTCAGAAAGCGGTTCTGTATCATCTCGCGATTTGCAAAGGCTATGCCGTGTCCGCCAGTTAGTCTAGCGCCTGAAATCACGGATATGCGGTTTCTGTAATCATGGTGTGCGAAGATAAAACGAGTTGGAGAATTACCCTGATTGATGTCTCTAGAAGTAAATATGACAATCATTCCGTTTCCATATTCTCTTCGTATCGCTACAATATCTTCGCCAAGCGAGCTTACCACTTTGATGGCATCAAGTTGATTACTTCCAGAGTAAGGTTCAATCTCAGGCATCGTTAATGGCGGCAGTGTCTGCACCTTAAGACCTGTTATTTTATTCGTCTTATGAGCTATTTCGGTAATGAATCTGAAATGGATATCATTGAGAGGAAGGAGAATGATCTCTGCTGGGAGCAGGCTTTTCGCATTTGCGAGTTGAGAATCTCTGGTTTCAGGAAATCCGCTTGCATAGATGTCTGGCTTGGGCCAGAACCAAGGAGTATTCAGTCCAATGACTGAAAGGACAATCAACACAGGTATTGTCAATGTTTGCCGTAAACCTCGCCATCTAGCTCTGCGATGAATCTTTGCCGACGACTTTTTTACCTGCTTGATTAACTCCTGATCATCAGGGTGCACGTAAGATTCGTATGGCGTTTTATAGGTCTCAAAATTTTGTCCCCGAACTCGCCCGTTAACTGCCTGAGCCAGATCAATCATTGCAGCGAGTATATCCGTCTCTGGATGCGTCGTATATAGCGAGCATTCTTCTTCGCTCCAGAATAGATCTACCTCCAAGCCACCGGCTCTTTGAAGAGTTACGCCGAAGGTATCATCTCTCGAAAACGGATGAAACCCAGAACGACTATCAATCGAACGGAGAATCGCTTCGAAGTTTAAGGGAGTCTCTCTTGATCCACCGATAATTGAAATGCAATAGCTCATTGTAAGGTTACATATTACTTCTTTTTATCGATCAATAACACCCATGAAATGCTCTGAATTGAGAATAATTAAGAATGGTAGGCGCTCTTTAGGAGCACAATTGAGTGAGATTTTTTGGTTTTTTACTGGGATTCAAAAGTAATCCGTCTAAGTAGTCAGGTTTGTAGTAATTATCCCATGGCAAAAGTGCATAATAGGCATTTGAAAATTCTTCAATCGCCCCTTTGTCATGGAGGAGTGCTCCTTGCCCTCCTGACTTTCTAATTGTTTCATATGGAAAATATTTTTTGGGTATAACCAATCTCTGATTTCCTACAATCGTCCAACCATATTTTCCTTGAAGACACTCTGGCGTAGCAAGAAGCACCGAAAAGCATTTATCAAATTCAAGAATGAGTGATTGTGCCTCCTCAATTGAAGCTACAATGCAGTCAAAAAGACCTATTGAATAACAAGGAAGCCCTCTTTTATCATATTGAATTACCTGCCCAGGCAACAATTTCTGGTTTCTAAGCTTTATCGTAAAAATATCTCCTTTATCTGGCAGCATTTAAGTCGGTTTGGAAAATTGAACCATTATAATTTCCCTTAGTATTTTTTTCCCTCGACAAAAAGGCCTTCCTCTTTTTGCAGAGGCAAACGAACAGTTTTTAGATTTACCTTCATCCGAAAGTCCGTATCGACAAATTTGACTTTGGTTAGATCTACGTTTTTGAATTTAGACTGTAAGTTTTTATGGGGAGCTTTTCTGCCAAAGAAAATCAAATGCTTCATCTCTCCACTAAATACACAGTTCAAAAAATTAGCCTCATGCGTTGTGACCCAAATGAATTTGCAATCTAGAAATTCGCAGCCATCGTACTTTGCTCGAATCCATGTGTGAACACTTTCAAACTTAACATTGATAAAACGGCAATCCTTAAACGTAACATCGTGAGCAAAAGAGGTTCTTTTGAAATTACAATTATCCCAAACACAATCAATAAAGGAGCTTCCCCAAAAACGACATTCCAGATAATTAATATTACTGAATTTAGTGCCTATGTGTGGTTGAGCATCATACTTCGTCATATAACTTTTTGTTAACGGTGGTTTTCTTCATTTATCAGAAAATAGAGAGGCACTTTTTCCGCAATTAGCGTTCAACGTTACATTTAAGTCTGTTGATTGACTGAATTGCTCCAGTTAATAATGTATTTCTAATCAAAGGATTAGTCGTAGTTTTCAATAATTTTGAATTCTATCTTACGGATTCAGAATAAAATTATCAATTATGAAGTATTGCAGCAAGCTTATGGATAGTAAGAGAGCAAAGATCCAAGGATTTATAAAAATAACGAATATAATAATGAATCCAATTATAGTAGAGACTAAAGACAAGGTAACTTTGTTTAGAATATAGTTTGAAGTTATTCTCCATTTAAATTTAAAAGCAAATAGGCTCAAAACTAAAAGACTACCCAAAGCAGTAGCAATCCCCACAATATTTAAATTGCATAATAAGATTGCAACAGAAGAGACCAAAGGACTCCCAAAAATGAATAAAACAATTAGGCGCTTCATTTAATTTCACTTCCACCCTCACCAAATAGTGAGGAATTAAATGAACTTCCTATTATTGAATTTCCAAATGAAGAACTACTAAATGAATCTCCAAATATAGCTGATTCAACAATTCCCTCAACAGTACGTATACCATTTTCAACATTGTACATCACGTCGCCAAAAACAGGGTAAGATTATCTATTTCTGCTCTTAGCTCGGATTGAAAATCTTCGTCTTGGTAAATTTCCAATGCAGCAATTGCCTGAAGCTGAACAATTGCTTGTTTGGCTAGATTTGCATATTCTTCGTAATCCCAAACCAGCAAATCGCGAAGTCTGTAGAAAACAAAGGCAGCCATTCTCACCTCTTTATGGTAATCATCTACGTTATGGACTAACGCTTGCTCTACACTTTTCTTGATTGAAGACTGTTCCCATTGAGATAGCAGCCATTCTTGAGCTTTATCAGCTTCATCTGGTTTAGTTCCCCATGCACCCATATTATTTAGAAAAAATTAGGTTTATTGGTTTTTTGGAGTCATTTAATAGCATAGCGTCGAAATAATCAGCTCGATAATACATGTCCCACGGTTTGAAGGAGTAGAAGGCATTTACGAAGTTTTTCACTATTCCCGGGTCAAAAATTTTCGCGCCCACACCACCTTTTTTTTGCTCTTTCTCATAGGGAAATAACCTTTTAGGAATCACTAACTTTTGATTCCCGATGATAATCCATTTGTCTTTATCGAAACTCTTAGGTGTGACGAGAAGAGTCGAAAAACATTTCTTGAAATCTAAGTTTAGTTCAACAGATGCATTTTGACTTGAAACTCTCTGATCAAATAATCCACAAGAGATACATAACATGCCGCGTTTGTCTTCTGCAATAATCTGTCCCGGAACAAACTCTCCTGACTCAATTGGAATTAAAAAGATGTCACCTTCACTAATGTTCATTTGAAAGAGTAACACCTATTCTTTGTAGATTAGATCGGCGGGCTTTTTAGTTTTATCAAGTAATAGACGTTCAAAATATTCGGAATCTCTATATCCATCCCAATACTCAAGCCCAAAAAATGCATTTACAAATAATTGAACTAGCTCTTCTTCCAAAATTTTTATTCCAATGCCACCAGATTTTAGCTCTTTCTCATATGGGTAATATTTTCGTTTTATTCGAAGCTTTTGATTTCCGATAATTCCCCATTTTTTTTTAGTAAATAATCCCGAAAAACCAAGAGGGTAGAAAAGCATTTATTCTGATCCAGCGTCATCCCGTCAGGTAGACTTTTATTTTGAAGACGAATGTCAAACAGGCAGCAAGAAACACAAAGTAAAGACCTTTTTTCCAAGGCAATAACCTGCCCCACTGAAAATGTTCCGTCCAATAAGGGGATTAAGAAAATATCGCCAGAGTTCAGATTCATTTGATTCTATTGATTGATTGTACAGAGCCATTTAGAATTACTGGTCTTCTGAATCCAGTCCCTTAAATCGTATGTGGTCGTTATCACATTGTTACCGGCAGCGATTTCGGGTTCGGTGGAGGTAACAATTTTGCCAATAGAGTTCCATGTGTGGGAGGCAATATTTCCGTTAGCATCCTCCGTAGAAGCAAGGTTACCCGCATCATCGTAGGTATTAGTGACAATCGAAGCGGGTTGCCCGGGAATCGCCGGTGCCTCGGTCGTCAAAAGTTGCCGTCGCTTATTCCATGTATTTGTAGTGCTCTTGCCTCGTTTGTCGGTAACGGTTTGCAAGCGTAGCTGTGGATCATAAGCATAATCGACAAAATATCCCAGGGAATCTGTCATCCTGGTCAGATCATGACCTGCATTGTATGAAAACCGTGTGACTTCCAATTCCGGATTGACTGTCAAAATTATCCGATCTTGTCCATCATAAGAACGAGCGCTTTCATTGCCAAGTTCATCAATATTTGCCGTGCAGCGACCTTTTTGATCATAAATATAGGTCTTTTCGTCTCCTTCAGGATTTTGCTCAATGTTGCAGTATCCGGTGTAAAAGAATCGCCAGAGACGGTTGGAGTCTCCCATGCTCTTCTGAGTAATCACTCGACTGCCATTATCATAGGTATTTTCGGTAATGATTCGATTGTAAGGATCACGCAAAACGGTGATTCGATTTTCTGAGTCATACTCAAACGAGTAGTCTTTGGACTCCACATCTGTCACAGTCATCAAGATGTCATCTGTGTAACTGAAGCTTACTGTGCGTTCCCCATCTGTCACTGACTGAATTTTGTCAGTGCCCTCATAACTGTATTCTAAACTGCGCCCGTATGTGTCCGTTACCTGAGTCAGTTTGTTTCCTGAATAGTTAAAACTAAGCTCGTTTCCTGATGGATCCGTTATTGTGGAAATACGGTTATCATTGGTAGAATCAAACGTATAAATGAGACCGTGGCGTTCTTCCATAACATAGTTATCCTGCCCATTTTTCAAGAGAGAGATTTTTTGACCCGCAGGAGGTTCATAGGTACCGTCAGGCATTTCTACAAATTGATAGGTCCGATTTCCCATCACGACTCCAACTCCGTTATTTCTGAGCTGATCAACTGCCCATTTTGCAATCAAAGCCACAGTGGTCAGTTCTTTGGCTGTGGACGCGCCATCCCGATATACGTCAATTGCCGCCGTAATGGCAGACAGGTATGGAGACATATGGGCGGTGGTTGTTTGCCCCAGGCCAGCCCGGATCCCTGCT
>CAZUYZ010000002.1:0-12435 GCA_964624365.1 uncultured Puniceicoccaceae bacterium | reverse complement strand
AGAGTGACCTTGAGGAACTTGGCTTCGACTGACACTCAAAGATGACGACCGCGATACAGTATTTCAGTTCGGTCCCAGAGGTTTGGCCGAAGGTTTTGGGCCTAGTGCTGAGACAAGTGGTGCTATTACCATTGATATTCAGGATGGTCCCGATGTTCCTGATGTTCCTTTCGCTCCTCCTGTTTTATCACAAACAATTGATTTGGCATCCGATGTTGGTCTCGAAACTCTTAAGAAAGGATTTAGTTTGGGCGACTATGATGTCGATTTTGCGATACGTGCACTATCACGTAAAACAGGTAGTGACCTGATGAGCGCACCGAAAGTGACCGTTCTTTCCGGCAAACGTGCTACCATTACGGTTGCTCAAGAGTTGCTTTATCCAGAAAGCTACGGTGACATTGAAGCAGAAGTTTCTGCCGGTGTTGACGGTGGTGGTGGATCCGGTGGAGCCGGTATCGCAATCACTGCAGGTACACCTCAAGACTTCGTGAGTCGTAATGTGGGTGTTGAAATGTCGGTTACACCTAATGTGCAAAATGATGACACGATTAGCCTTATTCTTGAGCCACGTGTGACTGAGTTTGAAGGTTTTGTTGAGTACGGTGGACCCAGTGTGGCGATTCAGGGTGGCACAACAGTTACAGTGCCGTCTGGTTTTTATCAGCCAATTTTTTCGACTCGTGAAATAACAACAGAGGTAACTGTCTTTGACGGCGCTACGGTCGTTATGGGCGGTTTGACTCGTGATGAGGTGAAAACCGTTAAGGATAAAGTTCCAGTTCTTGGCGATATCCCAGGATTGGGTCGTCTCTTCCGTTCAGAGGGTGAAACGCGGTTGAAGCGAAACTTGCTGATCTTTGTAACTGCAAATCTAGTGAGCCCAGGTGGTTCTCCTGCAAATCAAAATTATCGCAATGTTAAAGCAAACTCGCTTTTCCAGAATCCTACAATCATGACGCCAAGTGGCGCAATCAATCGTTCGATTGAGGCTTCTCCAACTGAGTAGGTATCCTGTAAAGAGTAGAATTTTCAAAGACCCGTCATAAGACGGGTCTTTTTTTTAGAAGTAATACCATTTGAAAGAAGATTTGAGAACTCTTGTAATCCAAATCGCTATCGTACCGAGCTTGCAACAATACTCAATCGATTGACTATAGTGGTGCTTTCGATTTGGATTTCGATAACGATTTTGATTTAACAGAGTCAAAATTTTTAGGATTCGGTATAAGGAGTTCGGGGTTTGTATAACCAAAGTTATTCATGTAGCCATCGATTCACCGGCAATGTGTGCGGTGGTCCAGGCCGCCTGAAAATTAAAACCACCAGTGATGCCGTCGATATCGAGACACTCTCCAGCAAAGTAGAGACCAGATGCTTTTCGGCTTTCCATCGTGCGAAAGTCGACTTCTTTGAGGCATATGCCACCACAGGTGACGAATTCGTCTTTGTTGGTTGTTTTTCCCTGAATGCTGAATCGGGCAGCTGTGAGTTCCTGTATCAGCCCAGTTTCCAAAGCTTTGGACAGCTGTGACCACTGCGTCTGTTCATTAATTCCGGCAGCAACAAGAATCCGCTCCCACAACCGACGGGGTAGGGTGTCGAATACTTTTCGTTTTACAGCCGCCGCTCCGTGTTGCTTGCGTTGGTGGATGAAATGCTCACGCACCTGATTTTCAGACCAATTGTTGAGCCAGTTAATCGCAATATCGAAGTTATATTCCTGCCCTTGAAGTCTGCGGGCTTCCCACGCGGATAAGCGTAAAATTGCCGGGCCGCTGAAACCTCGGTGGGTAATCAAAATTGGACCGGTTTGAGTGTTGCTGTTTGGCAGCACGCGGACACTAACATTCTGTACCGAAAGTCCCGAAAGCCCCTGTGTGCGTTTGTCGTTTGTGTTGAATGCGAAGAGTGAAGGCGCCAGGGGCTCTATGTTATGTCCCAATTCTTTCAGCGCATTTGTCAGTGGAGAAGCTTTTAGCGATCCAGTGGTGATGCAAACAGCGTCAGCGTGTGCCTGACTGTTATCGCTCAGCGTTAGAGAGAAAGACCCGTCTGATTCCTTTTTGAGCGCTTTGAGACCAAGGCCTTTTACAAGTTCGATCTTGTTTTTGTGGATGGCGTGATGAAAGCAATCGATGATAGTCTGTGAACGGTCTGTGTTCGGGAACATCCGCCCGTCACCTTCGGTTTTTAGAGTAACGCCACGTTGATTAAACCATTGAATCGTATCTTCAGGTTGCCAGCGGTAAAAGGCTGCTCGTAATTCACGGGAACCACGGGGATAACGCGTTGAAAGCTCTTTTGGATCGAAGCAGTGATGTGTCACATTGCAGCGTCCGCCACCGGAAATCTTTACTTTGCTGAGCGTATTTTGGCTTCGCTCATAAAGTGTAATCTTTGCAGACGGATTGGCTTCAGCAGCAGTAATTGCTGCGAAGAAACCAGCGGCGCCAGCTCCGATCACCGCTATGCGGTGATCGGAGCTGGAATGATGAATAGTGAGTGGTGAAGAGTGAATAATTGAAATAGTGAGGATTGGAAAGAATCGTGAATGATGGGAGAATCGCGTGGATACAATGCATTGCAATAACGGCGGAAAACTTCAAATTTTTAAAACGTACGGTCAGTAACTCACTCTTCTTTGCAGGTTTGCTTATAGATGTGCTTGAGTTTAGCAGCAACTTGCTTGCGCTCTTTCCAACTAACAAATTTCAAGCTATTGCGGATCATATGAACAATACAAAGCTGCACTTTTGTCTGAGGACAGACCGACTCGATGGCTTCAACAAAACCGTTCATTCCGTCAACGCAGCAAATGAACACATCCTGCAGTCCTCGGTTCTTAAGCTCGGTCAGAACATTTAGCCAAAACCTGGCACCTTCAGTGGGCGATGACCACATACCTAGAATCTCTTTACGGCCCTGTAGATTGATTGCCAGGGCGAGATAAATGGCCCGGTTGGAGACTTTGCCATCATGGCGAATCTTCACCACAATGGCATTGAAATAAAGGATTGGGGTAAACCGCATCCAATGAACGATTCTCCATAGCTTGCCTGTCAGCCTGCGCAGAGTCGTCCACCTTTGCTGAATGGGGACGGGGCAATCTCAAGCACATGATCGCCTTAAGGGTACTGCTAGCAAACAAACAATGGGACGATTATTGGGATGATCTTAAGGCTGCATGATTTTGCTAACGTTTAAAACCACACCCAACTCCGTTATTACTAAAATTTGTATCTTGCATTTCGACTTACATTCACGTCCACTGCATTACTATGAAGCTGTATTTTTTTGTGTTATCAATTTTGCTTTCTACAGCGCCAGTAGTTTCTGCTCAAATAACTCTGCCTTATGCAACTGATTTTGAAAATCAGGATGGGTTCTCGGATGAGGCCCCTTTGTCTGGAGTCTGGACGACAACGGATACCTCGATTGTGACAGCGGATGATGTCGCTCAATCGGGAACACAGTCTGTGCGCATTACTTCAGCAAATCCTGAAAATATACTGAGCCTTCGTTTTAATCTGGATAGCCACTCGGTTTTATTTGCAGACTACTACATGCAGTTGACTGCGTCAGCGCTGCCAAATTTGCCCTCACTGACTTCACCTGAAACAACTGCAATTGTGGCAGTTTTTCCCTATCTAACAAATTCGGGGGAATGGGCATTTCTAAATGGTGACGGTCTGGGGAGCGGTACTTGGTTCGCTGCTGGCCAGGCAATGCCATTGGATGGATCGGATCTCACTAGTTGGCATCGAATTACACTGAGATTCAACCTAACTTCAAATTTATGGGACGCATACATTGATGGTAGTTTATTAGCAGTGAATCTTGGTTTTGTAGAAGCTTTAACAAATGGCTCAGAGGCTATTAATATTTATGGGAATAGCTCAGGGGTTTCTTATTTGGACACCTTCAGCCTTGTTGCTTCGAACCCTCTGTTCGCTGATGCAGATTCGGACGGTATTCCTGACACATTCGAATCTTCTAATGGACTAAACCCTTCCGTAGATGATCGTGACTTGGATCTTGATTCGGATGGTCTTACAAATGTTGAGGAATATATTTATCAAACAGATCCCTCTTCATTTAACAACGACGAAGGTTTTTTAAATGGAATTTTGTACAATCGATCAGACTGGTACATAGATGCTGTCAATGGAGATGATACGACAGGCACTGGAAGTCAGGCTTCACCCTTGCAGAGCCTACCTTCCCTTTTGGCACTTAACAAAGTAAATCCTATTTACGTTGGCAGTGGTGATACAATTTACTTCGCAGCAGGAGACTATAGTTCAGACTCGGTTACGATTGATGTAGTAGGGCTTTCTTTGTCAGGGACTTTGGACGCCAATGGCGAATCGCTGACGCAGGTGGGAAATATTGATATCACTGCTGATAATGTTGCCTTGGAGAACCTGCATTTTAATAGTGGGAATTTGGAGCTAAGAAATGTGAGTGGGACATTAGTTACCAATAACACGTTTACGGGCAGTACATTCGTCAGTCTAACTCTACTGGGTGCCTCCAATAACATTATTAGTCAAAATTATTTTGGTTCGGCTATTCATCAGAGCATTCAGATCGCTTATGACAGCGCCTCAGGGAATGCTTCCAGCGATAATCAATTCGTAAGTAACTATTTCACTCACCGCGCATCGAATACAACGAGTGAGTCTATCTACATTCCTTATGCTGCGAACAACGGTGATATCAGCTCACGCAATCGCTTCATAAACTGTGCCTTTGAAGAGAATGCAAGTGGCAACTTAACTCGAGTCATTGTTGACGCAAATCCTTGGTGGATGACAGATATTATAAATCATCCCTACCAGTACTCGGTCCACTTCGAAGATTGCTATTTTAAGCGAGCGGATCGGACTAAGGCCTTCAGCCAGTTTGCCATAGTGGAAGGCTCACCTGATTTCGTCTGGCGCTGGGACGAGCTAACGAACGATACTTGGGTTTCCCAAAACAACAATTATGCCATTACCGGTGATTACAACAACTGGAACCACTCGCCTCGAGTGCAGTTTGTGGATCGTGACGGCAATGGCAGTAGTGTTGAGATTAGCCACAATGCCGGACCTCAGTACCCCTCAAATACACGGCCTTTTGTCCAAAATAGTATCGCTGATGTGAGTGTTGAGAAAAATGCGGCGGATATTGATATAGATTTGTACAACGCTTTTGAAGATAGTGAAACAGTTGACGAAAGTTTGAATTTCACTATAGATGTGGCTAATCCTGCTTCTGATCCCAATTTGGTTAGCTATACTTTAAATGGTGGAACACTTACTTTAAGCTTTAGCGCTAACAGCGATGGATCTAGTTCAATTGTGGTTACTGCACAGGATGACAATTCAACTCCTTTAAATGTGAATCAGATGTTCAGCGTTGTAGTTAATGCTGTGACAGAAAATCGAACAAATTGGTATATAGACGCAGTCAATGGTGATGATTTGATGGGCACTGGAAGTCAGACTTCGCCCTTTCGGAGCCTGTCCTCTCTTTTAGCGCTCAATACAGTAAACACTGGTTACGTTGGTAACGGTGACACAATTCACTTTGCAGCAGGAGACTACAGTCTAGACTCCGTTACTATCGATATAACAGGGCTGTCATTGTCAGGAACTTTAGATACTAATGGTGAACCGCTGACGCAGATGGGAAATATCGATGTCACTGCTGACACTGTTACCTTAAAGAATTTTAATTTTAACAATAAGAGCCTGGAGTTGAAGAATGCAAATAGTGTACTGGTCACCAATAACACTTTCACCGGTACCGCACCGGTCAGCTTATCTCTACTAGGCGCTTCCAATAACATCATCAGTCACAATTATTTTGGTTCTGCTATCTACCAAAGCATCCAGATTGCTTATAACAGTGTTTCGGGAAATGCTTCCAGTGATAATCAATTCGTAAGCAACTATTTTACTCACCGCTCATCGAACACAACGAATGAGTCTATCTACATCCATTATGCTGCGAGCAACAGTGACATCAGCTCACGTAATCGCTTTATGAACTGTGCTTTCGAGGAGACCGTTAGTGGCAATTTAACTCGCGTTATCGTCGATACAAATCCTTGGTGGATGACAGATACTGTCAATCATCCTTACCAATATTCGGTTTACTTTGAAGACTGCTACTTTAAGCGAGCAAATCGGATTCAGCCTTTTAGTGAGTTTGCCATAGTTGAGGATTCGCCTGGCTTCATTTGGCGCTGGGATGAGCTAACGAACGATACTTGGGTTTCCCAAAACAACAATTATGCCATTACCGGTGATTACAACAACTGGAACCACTCGCCTCGAGTGCAGTTTGTGGATCGTGACGACAATGGCAGTAGTGTTGAGATTAGCCATAATGCGGGGCTCTTACCCTCTCCAAAAACACCACTCGTTTATTCAGTCATTTTTGATCTGGACAGCAAAGGCACACGAACTGGAGGAGGCGAGCTCTCCCAGAATGTGACTGCCGGGGAAGCTGCTATTGAACCAATAGTAGGAGCAAATCGTGGCTTCATTTTTGCAGGCTGGAATATGGCTTTTGACAACGTGATCAACGATTCAATAATAATCGCACAATTTGAGACAGATTCAGATACTGACGATTTACCGGATGACTGGGAGTTAGTTTGGTTTGAAGGTCTCTATGAATCAGGTTCTGACGACTCAGATGGAGATGGCATATCTAATTTAGACGAATATTTAAATGGCACAGACCCGGCAGAAAACACGTTTCTTGTAACTTTTGATCTGGATGGTAAAGGCACGGGCGGAGGCGATGTTGATCTGACACAGGTCGTGACTCGTGGCAGTGCAGCAGTAGCGCCGACAGTAGCAGGTAACACAGGTTTCTATTTCACGCACTGGGATGTTGGCTTCGATAACGTCCAAAGTGATTTAGTTGTTACTGCTCAATACTTCTTTGGTAACCTCAATCATAGTGCACTATCAGATTATGATTTCGACGGTTTAAATGATGCGTTTGAAATTGCAGAAGGGCTTGATCCGCTTACTGCATATGTTTGGCAGGATCCAACTTTAGAAGTAATCAATGGTGGTTTTAGAATCAATAACCCGAACTCTCTTGGAGTAATCGCTTATTCACTAGGTGACGCCAATAAACTGCCAAATACAGAATCTACGTTTAATTCTAGTTTAGATGTTTCACTAGATGTTGGTGTACATACTGTAAAATACCAATTGTTCTTTGATGGATCCCCGGTTACAGACACTTTTTCTTCCAGGATAACAGTTTCAATTCCAAGTTCGTATCCAAGACCAGATCGCACACCTTTAGTATCGTCTCAAACAGTTTATTATGGGCGTAGTATCACTAACTCGGTCTTAGGCGCTCCACTTTATTCAACAAACCAATCTGATTTTAGCGATCCGGTTGAAGTAGGCTATGGAGTGGTTGGCTCGCCAAATTCATTCGCTGCTGATTTCAGTGTTGATAGTCGTACAATATATTATGGTAAGATGTTTTATGATCTACGTAGTGGAGCTATAGTGTCAGACGATGTCTACTCATATAGAAAAAATAATCTGGTTGATCCTGTAAAAATGGGTAAAGGATGGATAACTTCGAAAAGTAGTTTTATTGCTGATGTAAATCAACCAAGCCAAGATGTATTTTATGGGCGAAATGAATTTAACTATGATGGAAGAGCGGAATATATATACTCGACAGAATCATCAAATCTAAATTTTAATGCGTTTCCTGTTGGCAAGGGTTGGTTGACTTCGAAAGGTGCATTTATAGCTGACATGTCTGAATCACCACGCAGAATTTATTATGCTCGTAAAGTTTTCAACGAACGCACAGTTCTAATTTATACTTATTCTACGTTGGGTGTTGATAATGAAGTTTTGATGGGTGAAGGCTGGATAACTTCAAAGGATGGTTTCATCCCTGATACTGAGCAGCCAAGCCGCACAATATACTATGGACCCAAGACTTATCCCAATGGTGCAAGATATCCTATATACTCTTATTTCAGAGGCACAGTCACTTGGGATTCAGGTAACTGGGGAGTAGATGTTGGTAAAGGTTGGATAACTTCAAAAAATAGTTTTATTGCTGATACTAGCCGACCAAGTAGAAAGATAAATTACGCTAGAAAGTATTGGCAAGCGACACGTTTTGATGATCTCTACACACATGATAGTCCTTCTGGTGATGATGCAGAAGTAGGTAGAGGCTGGATAATTTCGCCCTCTAAATTTCTTCCAGACTATAGTGTACAAGCGCGCCCTACATATTACGGAGACATTAATTTGGGGGTTCGTCCTCACGATAGCTTAATTAGTTTGTACACCTATAATCGCGGGGACGTTTTCAACGACACGCTTTTGGGTTACGGATGGATCAAGTCAATCTCTGGATGGTTGAATTCTAACTACCTAGTAGATTCCGATGGTGACGGCTTATTTGTGCAGCTTGAGTTACAACTAGGAACCTCAGATTCTGCATCAGACACAGATGGGGACGGCATATCTGACTACGATGAATTCAAAATTCATCAAACAGACCCGTTAAATTGGGACACAGATAACGACTTGTTGGCAGATGGAATAGAGATTAGATATTCGTGTTTAGATCCTCTCGTATACAACGACCCTTACTTGGTAGATACTCAAACAGGGCTAACTATACTTAAAGCAACTCAGTTCGGTTTTGATATTTGTGAGGGTAGCTCGGATTTTGATAGCGATGGCCTCCATGATATACTGGAAATAAGAATTTATGGAACGACCGTTGGTAACCAGGATTCAGATTCAGATAATATGTTGGATGGTGAAGAGGTAGCAAATGGCTTAAATCCTTTAATCAATGACGCGATGTTAGATTTGGATGGTGATCACTATCCAAATGTTTACGAATTACGTAATACTAATGGTAACCCTAGTGAAATTCTGAACAGACCACAAACAACTTACAATATACCTGCCGATTATAGCACAATTCAGTCTGCAATCGATGCAGTTGTTAATCCTTTTAGTATCATTGTAGTTGAACCCGGAACATATCTGAAAACTGGTAATTCAGATTTTACCATAAGTAACGACGACCCTCCAATGATGATCATTTCAAGAGAAGGTGCAGTAAGCACTATACTTGATGGTGAGAATGTACAGAGAGGAGCCCAATTAAAGGGTAATCAAAGTGCATTAGTTGGGTTCACTATTCGTAACTGCGTAGGAAGTGCCGAAGGTGGAGGAATTCTAATTGAAGGTGAGAATGCCCTTGTCGCGCAGTGTGAAGTTTACAACAACAATGCAGCTTCGCAAGGTGGTGGTATTTACAACAGTGCTTCGGATGTGCAGATCCAGAACACCTTGATTTATAACAATCGTGCAACTACTGAAGGTGGGGGAATTTATTTTAATAAGACTGAAGGCAGTAATCTTCTGCATACTACCCTTTATAACAACGCTGCTCCATCAGGAAACGAAATCTGCATAAACGAAGAGGATGTATCTGATGGCTGTCTCATCAACAGTATTGTGTGGAACGGAAGTAATAATGAGAATGTAATTGTCGGTGGTGCCTTAGAAGCAGAAAATTGTATTATTACAGAAAGTTCAGGTTACAGTGTTAAAAATACAAGCTGGGTTGATAATAATGATCCACTGCTTACACCCAATGGCCGCTTAACAGCTGACTCAATCGCTATAGACAGACTGGCAAATTCATCTTCACTAACAGATATCGACGGTGATTATCGTCCGCATATAAATTATGTTGATATAGGAGCCGATGAAGTAGTCGGCAGCACATATGAAAATGGTGATGCCGACTCGGATGGTTTACGTGATTGGTGGGAGGTGCAACACTTTACAGATATTACACAGCAGGAAGCCACTGATGACACAGATGCGGATAGCTTAAACAATATAATGGAGTTTCTGGCTTCCACATCACCATCTAATGTTGATACTGATGGCGATGGCCTTGAAGATGGCATCGAAGTTAACAACTACAATACATCTCCTTTGAGATCTGACACTGACAATGACAGTTTGGGAGATGATTGGGAAATAGAGTATGGTTTCAATCCAACAGTAACCAATTCAGCGGATAAAGATAGTGACGGTGATGGAGTCTTAGATGGTCAAGAATATGCTTCAGATGGAAATCCCTGGGTTGCAGATACAGACGGGGATGGAATGCCAGATATATTCGAATACAGCAATGATTTGAATCTAACTGTGGATGACCGTTATTTAGATGAAGATAACGACGGTTTGAGTAATTACGAAGAATACATTAGGGGAACTCAGGCTAACTACTTTGACAGCGATGGAGATCTTCTGTCAGACGGCTGGGAAGTCGAGTATGGAATGGATCCATTAGTTTTCGATAACATAAATGATGATGCAGATAGTGATGGAATTGACACGTTTGATGAATATCGGTTCGGTGCAAATCCCTTTTTACCTGATACAGATGGTGATGGTATTAGTGATGGTGTAGAGATTAACCGAGGAAGTAATTCGAATGATTCTAGTGACAACGGACAAGCTCCTGATCAGGGAGATATACAGGAAGTATCTTTTTCGGTGGGTGATCCAAGTGGTAGCCGTTCAGAACGCTGGGAAATGGTCATCCAAGGTTTAGGGCCGGATACCCGTCAGCTTAAGTTTTCCAACCGCGATTTTGGAACTGTAGGAACTGATGTGTTTAAATTATGGAAAGACAGTAACTATCGTATTACTCTTAGGCACAATGGAACAAACATTGAATCCCCAGATTACGATTGGGAAGCCACAATTGATGGCCAACCAACTACAGATGCTGATTCCGATCAATTTTTTAATCTTTTTGACAATTGGATAGTTGATAATTCAAGCAATCTCTTAAGTCCTCTTACTAACAGTGATGCTGTGAACTCTACTTTAGATAAGGAAGCGTTCCTACTCAAGGTGGACTTGGAATTTCAAAACAGCAAAATGTCTGACTGGAAAAATGTGAAACCAGATCTCTCAGTTGATACGCGTATCGGTGTTATACGCGGAGACAAAGTTGATTTTCGAATCGCTGATTCTAGTTCTTTACTGGCTTCTGTATTATCATGGTCCGGAGAGAAAGAGGGAACGGGCGATTCGATCTCTATCACCTTTGATGAACTCGGTAAGCGAGAGGTAACACTTGAAATATCGGATACTGAAATTGCTCGTGTGGTGGTGACAGTTGATGAACCTACTGGGGTAAATGAAGCGGGCTGGTTACTAGCACACCCAAGCGTAATAGGCAGTATCCACGGAATTAGGAACGAGGCTGAACAATGGGTTCAAAATAATTTGGATGATCTTGGTGGTGGATGGACAAATGGACGTGGAGATGCCGCTAGACATGCTTACTGGAGCGGAATAATGACTCTATCTTGGGGAGAAGACTATTCCGAAGGATTGGGGACGGCGCATGAGGTTACTGGTCTGCAAAGTCAAAATGCTGATCACAATTCAACGGTTATGGATTTAGAGAATAATGCTGTAGGCAGAAGTTTAGCACCGTCGCCGATGAGCCTGGATCAGTTAAGACAAGCAGTCCAAGGCAGTCTAGACAGTGGTGGTCTTACCATTTTGGACGAGATCGCAAACCCGCAGGAAAAAGGCCTTCTTCAGCCGTCAAATCAATGAAGTTATTCACCACAGCTACGATATTGAAACTGTCTTTGTGCAGTTTGCTTTTTTCTCAATACAAACCTGAAGGATTTGAGGGTGTTGAACTAGGCATGTCTCCGTCGGCATTGGTAGACGTTCGTCCCAATGCAAAGCCCTTCTCGGTTGCTCCTGATTCTACCTTAGACGCACAGCAGGAGCAAAATTTAGACTCAGTTGAGGCGTTGCTAGAAGTCGTCCCTGATGGTCGTCCAACTCACGTTATGTTCAAGTTTATCGATTCGTCGCTGAGTAGCGCGACATATGTATACGGTCAAAGCGAAAGAAATACCCTTTTGAAAATACTTGAGAGTAATGGCTCGTATCACGGAATTGAGCCCTCAGCAGAAAAGAATAGAGCGATGGTAAAATGGTCGTTTAGCGACGGCACAAATGTTTACCTAACCTTACCTGTCGAACTTGATATTACTGGGAGTTTTTCGGTTATTTACCAGATAATGAGCAAAGCTGAAGTAGAGCAGTTCGAAGCTTATCGAAATAGCGATAATCAGCCTTCTAAATTTGAATCGACGAGTTCGTTTCTGGACGAGAAATTGAAGAATTTGATAACATTGGATTCCTCGCCTTCAATAGCTACTTCACCTCCTGTTGTTAAACAGGTCGTCAAAGGAACCGAAGAAATCACGTTACCCGGGCCAACTATCGAAGAATCCGCTGAGATTGTCGTTACTGAGCCAGTCGAGGAAGACGTTGAGCAGTCGTTCAATTGGCTTCTTTGGTTAGTCGG
>CAZUYZ010000001.1:0-11614 GCA_964624365.1 uncultured Puniceicoccaceae bacterium | reverse complement strand
GTACCTAATGACGGAGAAGATTTTCCTCGTTGGTCTTACTCTTATCCGGGTGCAGACTTTTCGGGAGCTAGTGTGAGTATGATGCAGGGTAGTGCTAGCATTAGTTTGACTCAGGAGGGCATACGTCCGATTTCCAGTTCTAGTTTTATTGGAGATAGCACAATTGTATGGCGCCCATCAGGCATTCCAAATGCTGCACCCAGTTCAGACACTACTTACACGGTAACGATTACAGGAGTAAAAGACGCACCGTTTACGAGCGTCACCTACGATGTCATTGTGGTTGATCCTTATCGATTAAATGATTCAGCCGTCATTACCGGATCTGCAAACCCTGTTTCTGGTATTGAGACAATTTACACATTCAGTCCGGTTGATCATGCAGAAGCTTATGAGGCGCTAATAGCTGAAGTAAACCCAAGCTTATGGCTCGAAGGCGCTGAGGACAACCCAGCACCGCAGATTATTGATGGAACAGATGCTAGATATAGCCTGATTAGCAGCGCTTACGCTGCCATCGGATCAAAGTCGTTTCATCTGGCAACACCAGATTTCAGCGAAGAATACTTTGAAATTGATCGTACTATTATTCCTCAGCCAGGTTGCCAGATCAACTTTAAGTACCGTCGCTTCTTTATGCATCCGGATACAAAACTGCGCATTGAGCTATCTTTGGATGATGGATTGAGCTACAGTACAATTGATACCATTGGTGGCCAGAATTCGTCTGGTAGTTCGGTAGATTTTGATTCGAATTTTATCGATACAACTATTCCCGTGCCCGAAAGTTACACAAATGCTTTAGTAAAGTTACGTCTCCGCCTGGAGCCCACCGGTTCGACATATACTGAGACTACTCCTAGTAACAGTAATGGACTTTACATTGACGATGTCTCGGTAAGCAACTGTTTAGAAGTCACTGCATCAACTACCATGCCACTGAGCTCCGTCGAAACTAGTTTTGGAGTTGCACCAACGGCTGTGAACCAGCAATACTATCTGCAAGTTAGAGCTAGACTTGGAGGTCACTGGTTTGGCTATGGTGACTCGCTGATCGTTACGTCTAAAGTGCCTCAGGATCCTCCTATCATAACGAGTCCGAGCACTGCAACAGGCGAGCAGGGGGTTGCCTTCAGCTATGCGATTACTGCAAATAATTCACTAATAACAAGCTACAATGCTTCCGGGCTCCCAGCAGGAGCTAATGTAGACACTACTACCGGTCAAATAACTGGCGCCCTGGCACCAGGTCTTTACGATGGTATCACCATAAGCGCTAGTAATTCCATCGGCACTGGCAATGCGCCACTAATCATTAACATTTTGACTGGTTATCAAGCAGCTATTGCCAATAACTACCCGGAGCTAGGAGGTCCTGAAGACGATGACGATCTCGATGGTGTTCCCAACATTCTTGAATTGGCGATTCTTGGTATGGACCCGGAAACTCCCGACGCAAACTTGATGCCCACAGCGATACTTAATGAGGATACTTTTACAGTTACCTTCCAAAAATCCGGAATGCACGGGATTGATTATGGCGTTGAGAGTACTACAACTTTGCAGTCCCCTTTACCTTGGCCTACGGATGATCTAAATCTAGTGGTAAACGAAAATGAAAGTACTATTGAAGTCAGTTATCCTACCAATTTATCAGATAAATATTTTATCCGTCTCACCGTTGAACAAAGCGACGATACGACGCTTTGAGACTATTGCAGCTTTTTCAGCATTACACCACACTTCTCAATTTTACACTCTTGGTGTTGAGGCAAAAAAGCGCTACTTGACGGTCTTCATAAATTCTTAGTTGCAAACACAAATAATTTTGTTGTTTCACAAACGCTTGGACACTTACTGAGCATATGCAAACTATTCGCAAACGCTTTGTAGTTTTTTATATTTGGGCGCTTACGCTTTTCGCTTGTTCGCTCCAAGCTGCAGAAGAAAGAACGCTTGATAAAGCAATCAATGATTTCTTCACTCCAGCTACAGATTTCGTTTTTAAGATTATTTTCTACAAGCCATTTGACGAAATTCCTTTGGTGTTGATCTGGCTAGCGGGAACTGCAATCTTTCTGACTGTCTACTTCAGGTTTATCAATCTTACTTCTTTCAGACTGGCTTTAAGAACTCTATCAGGACGTTATTCAAAGCCTACAGATCCAGGTGAAATTACTCACTTTCAAGCACTTACGGCAGCGCTTTCAGCAACGGTCGGGTTGGGAAATATCGGAGGCGTAGCGATAGCCATCTCTGCAGGAGGGCCCGGAGCAGCATTCTGGATGATCATTATTGGCCTGCTTGGAATGACTACAAAATTTGCCGAATGTACACTTGGCTTACGCTACAGAGAAATTGATGAAAAGGGTCGAGTCAGTGGCGGTGCAATGAAGTACCTAAAAAGCGGACTAACGCATTGTGGTTGGAAGAATTTAGGTTCTGTACTGGCCTTCATTTTTGCAATACTCTGTGTAGGCGCATCGCTTGGAGGTGGCAATATGTACCAAATTAATCAGGCCTGCTCTCAATTTATTCAAATAAGCGGTGGTAGCGAAAGTATCCTGGCGGACTACAAGTGGGTGTTTGGTTCCATGATCGCCATTCTAGTTGGTACTGTAATTATTGGTGGCATTACCCGTATTGCGTCGGTGACTTCGCGCCTGGTGCCACTGATGTGTGTTGTTTATATCGTCGGAGCTATGGTTGTGTTGACAACGCACATCGACAAAATCCCACAGGCAGTTGGACTAATCCTGAGCAAAGCGTTCACACCGGATGCTTATGTGGGTGGACTTATAGGAGCACTTTTGGTAGGAATACAAAGAGGGACTTTTTCCAACGAAGCCGGCATTGGCTCAGCACCGATTGCACATGCTGCGGTTAAAACGAGTCAACCTGCAAGTGAAGGAATCGTTGCGCTTTTGGAGCCTTTTATTGATACGGTTGTGGTCTGCTCTATGACAGCTCTAGTTATTGTTATTACTGGCAACTACGACGAAACACAAAAAGGTTTTGGTACAAGCGAAGGCATTGAGATCACCTCACAAGCCTTTGCATCAGTAATTTCCTGGTTTCCGTTTATTCTTTTTATTGCTGTTACACTATTTGCGTTCTCCACCATGATTTCCTGGTCCTATTACGGGCAACAAGCTTGGGCCAGCCTTTTTGGAAAAAGCAAAGTTGCCGACCTTTCATATAAGGTACTTTTTTGCGCCTGTATTGTAGTGGGTTCTGCAATGTCTTTGGACGCCGTCACCGATTTTTCTGACGGCATGCTGCTTGGCATGAGTTTTCCAAATCTAATCGGCGTCTACTTCCTGCTCCCGATCGTCAAAGAAGAACTCATTGCTTTTCGCAAACACGCAGCCGAAATCGATGAGGAAAAGGCCAAGCATTGAACCTTCTAAATTCCGTGTTCAATCAATCGACTTTTCTAATGAGCTCTGCGGAATAGCCAAATTGCCGTTCCAAACATAACACTATTCGGTATCCACGAGGCGATGGCGGCTGGAATTACACCTTGCTCACCAGTGATTGTAGCAATCACCGTCAACAGATAAAAAACCAAAAGGCACGCCATACATATCAGTACGCCGATCATTGGATTACTACGCACGCCAAACACGGCAAACGGCACAGCGAGCCCGACAACAACCAGGCAACTAAAAGGTCCGGCAAGCAAAGTATGATAACGCACCTGATATGCGCTTACAGCTGGATTCTCCTCAGGCGGCACCGTCTCGATAATACTGCGCAGTTCGAGAATTGAAAGCTCTTTAGGATCTTTGTGCAAAGCCAGCATCAAATCTGGATCCTCGTAAAACCCATCAAATACCTTCTCATCGAAAGTGTTTGTGCGCATCTGAGTAGGATCATCGTTTCCCTCCTCAAATAGAATCTCTCTACCATAGATAAAAACCCAGTGTCCTTGAGTATCATCAAAGTAAGCTTCGCTGGCAGAAATTCGACTTAGTTCCTGACCATCTTCATTACGTGTAAAAACATTTACACCTAAGCCACGCCAGGCTCGCTCGCTAAAACGATTCATAAACCACAGGCGTCGGTCCTTGCGATTGTCGAAACCCAAATTGTAAACCAGCCCCTGTTCCTTGATATCAACAACTTTTTCCTGAGAACGATACTCGAGATTACTAAGAAAAGTGCGTGATTTTTCCACAGAAAAAGGCACCAGGGATGCCGTCATGTAAAACAGCAACCCAGTGAACACTGCTCCGACCAACCAAATTGAACGGCTGATCCTAAAAAGCCCGGCGCCCGATGCCCGCATGGCGATGATTTCATTATTGCGATGCAAATTGCCCAGTGAAAAAAGCAACGAAACCAGAAAAGCAATGGGTAAAATCAGAGGAAGGTAGCTGGGCAAAGCCAGCGCATAGTAGAACAGAATTTCCCCTGTATCCGCACCCAAATCCAAAAGATCCGGCAGCGAATCATACATGTTTTGCAAAATCAATATGCCAACAATTAAACCTAGTATTAACGCAAACCCCTGAGCCCATTCCTTTAGAATATATCGATCAATTAAAGACATTATCTCTGTATTACGATGAAACTGGCTGTGATGTCACCCTATTTGCAGAACTATTTTCGAGAGAATCATGCTCAAATAGTCGATTGACGTTTTTCAATCATTTCATCTTTCTGAGGGCGTGTCTGTAGATCTCTCACTTTTTAATGCTCTAAAACGTCCGATTTTCGAACGTGAAGCAGCCGGTTATACCGGAGCTCTCGTTTTCATGCTCACTGAAAGCAACGATGACTGGTGGCTTCAAACGGTTGATAAAAAAGGAAAGCCGGTCGATCCAAACCATCGCTTCTATAGCGGACGCGAGCGTGACTGGATAAAAGAGTACCAACAAATTTGTTCAGAAGAAGCACCTGATTTCCAGTGGGATACTGAATACACTGCTTCTTCTACAGGGGGCTTTGCCGTTAGACGTCAAGCCAGCTTGTTGACTGCTTTGCTAGGCTCAGGCCAACTAGTCGGTGAGGGTTTGCAGCCACTGTCTGCCAATTCAAACCGCCACAAGCTGACGCTTGTTTTGCAACCAGTTGGAACTCAGACCAAGACATTACAGGCACGCTATGCACTACAAGACAGGGAAGGCGGTCAACAGTTCTTGAAAGCCCCGCGTTTTGTGACCAGTAATTGTATACTTGATAGTGATACGCTCTACAACATTGAGACCATCGGATCAGCCTACCGATCTGCTCCGCTTTTTCTTGAGACTGTGCCGGTTACTCAGATCGAAATTTTTCTCTCGCTCTTTACGTCTTCATTTCCAGACGTGGCGATTGATTATGCGGACTTTTCGATTGAGAGCGGCGCTCCGGTTCTCGCGCAACCGGCAGTACTTTTTCGCGAAGTAGATAAGGATGCAGCGCTTTACCTTGAATTAGCGGATCTGCTACCCAACTTAAGTGTCGAATTTGTTCGTGATTACGATCTGTCCCGCATCGCACATATTGATTCGACAACACGCATCATTCGATTAAGCGATGTGAATTATGAAGCTTCTCATACGGCTCGCTCAGAACTGATTAGAAAGATGCAAAAGCTGGACCGGCGCCAAAAATCCTCCGATGCCTATTTTGCAGAGTGTGACGACGGAGGCTTTGTCCTTGGACCCGATCTGGCCAAGGCATTCCTGACGGAACATTTGGCAGAATTTGCCGGTCGATTTGCTCTATTCGGCGCAGAGAAGTTACGACAGTACAAGATTACGCATTCAAAACCGACGCTTCATGTTAGACTGAGTAGTGGAATTGATTTCTTCGAAGGTGAAGGAACTCTCGAAATTGATCAGGAACACATTTCGCTCATGGACGCGCTCAGACAATATCAGAAAAACCGTTATATTACTCTCAGCGATGGCACCCAGGCAGTTCTGAACGAGACGTATATGAATCGGTTGAACCGACTATTCAAAAAACGTAAAAATGCACTGAAAGTATCTTTTTTTGATCTACCGCTAATTGATGAACTGATTGATGCAAACTCAGAGGATACCTTCCTTGTCCAATCCCGCGAGGTATTCGCCGGCTTTAACACACTGGCTCAACGTCGCGTACCACTTTCACGTTTTTCTGGTAAATTACGTCCTTATCAGAAAGTTGGCTTGCAATGGATGGACTATCTCTACGCAAACAAACTGGGTGGCTGTCTGGCAGATGATATGGGACTGGGAAAAACAGTGCAGGCCATAGCTTTGCTCAGTCGTATATATCCGAAAGCCAAAAAACCAACACTGATAGTAATGCCACGCAGCCTTCTGTTCAACTGGGCGCGTGAGCTAGAGACATTTGTGCCCGGACTGACGTTCTGCATCCATCACTCCATCGGACGTGATTGGGAAGCTGCCTCCGAAAACCAGATCATACTAACCACATACGGCACGCTACGTTCTGATATAGAAGTGATTGCCGAAACAGAGTTTCATTCAGTCATTCTCGATGAGTCGCAGGCGATCAAAAATATTCACACACAAACGGCGCAGGCGGCGCTCACGCTTAAATCAAGATTTCGTCTGGCGCTTTCCGGCACACCCGTGGAAAACAATCTTGGTGAACTTTATACACTCTTCAGATTTCTCAATCCGGGTATGTTCGGCAGCGCAACAGACTTTGACCGGGATTATGCACAGCCAATACAAAGAGAAAATGATGATACCGCAGTCAATGAACTACGCAAAAAAATTTATCCGTTCATCCTGCGCAGATTAAAAGGCGATGTAGTCAAGGACTTGCCCCCGAAACTGGAACAGATCCTGTATGTTGAAATGGGCGAGGAACAGAAGAAACATTACGAAGAACGACGCCTCTTTTACAAAGCGATCATTGACGGCGAAATTCAGAAAAATGGCATTGCCAGGAGCCAATTCGTCATTCTTGAAGCCATGCTGGAACTCCGTCAGATTGCAACGGTGCCGGAATCAAAAACCGAAGGTCTGATAAAATCAGCTAAAAGCGAACGCCTGCTCGAAGCATTGGAAGAAGCTGTCAGCAATGGACACAAGTGTCTGGTTTTCAGCAACTTTCTCGCTGGAGTGGAACAGGTTTGTTCTGCCCTCAATACAAAAGAAATCAAACACCTTAGCATGACCGGCGCCACAACCAACCGTGAAACGCTTGTTCATCGTTTTCAAAATGATCACCACACAAAAGTTTTTGTCATGAGTTTGAAAACTGGCGGTGTAGGGCTCAATCTTACTGCGGCGGATACGGTATTCATACTGGATCCATGGTGGAACACCTCTGCGGAAGCACAGGCAGTGGATCGCGCTCACCGTATCGGTCAGCAAAATAAAGTGTTCACATACCGGCTCATCGCCAAAGACAGCATCGAAGAAAAAATCCGTCAGTTGCAACAGCAAAAGAAGAACTTGGTCGATCAGATAGTCAGTTCCGATGGCGCTGCCTTGAAATCACTCTCTGAGCAGGACATTGAAAACCTCTTCAGCGCCTAGAATCGCATGCGAATTAACTATAGTAACCAACAAGCTTTTTACGGAAATCTGGAAGACGTCTTATCCAAAGCAATTTCGGCTACGGAAATCCGTTCTATTTACGAGCGTTTCTTTTATGAAATAAAAAAGGAAACTCCTCGAAAGCTTAAAAAAGCCGATATGGTTGCGACGCTGGTTAATTTGGAGAACTCCCAGGAAGATATGCAATTATTCGTAGAGACTTTACCAAAAACGGTTTATCGTGCCTATGAATCGCTTATCTGGGATGATTTTGTGTTGGTTAAAGAATTTCAGACCACCCTTGGCTTCGATATCGTCTACATGGAACTTGGGAATGGCATGTGGTCGTTTGACACCTACCAGACAAAAGATGAATTTCCATTTATCGGAATCTTCTGTAACCATTCATACCATGCACAGGATCTTAAAGACTATCAGGCCAGCATACCACCCGCGATACGAAAATGGTTGAAACCCTATTTCCCAAAGCCGGCTGGCTATGACATCGAACCGCTACCCGATACCGCCATCTCCGATAGCAGTTGTATGATCTTCGATGCCTCACCAACAATCGCGACGGACGTTAGTCAATTAGCCGATTTCTTGAAGCGCAGCAATCCCAGTCGCACAAAAAAAGGAGATTTTACTAAGTCCAGCATTCGCAAGGCCGAAAGTCTGACAGAGTCGGGTGACTGGTATCCGGACAAGACCAAGCAGCCCGAACTCGATCTGATGCGGCATGTCCTGCTACTCGACTTTATCGAAGGCTTTGAAAACGAGCTGATTAAGCAACTGACCGCTCCTGAGATCAAGGAAACGGTATTCAAAGATATATTTAAAACCCTGCAAAAGGATGACGTAATGCTCGCGAAATGGCTGCTTGGGCATCTAAGACCTCGTTATAGATACGACGAAGAAATCTTCGAGCCGTTACCCATTTCCAGATTATTCGCTATTTTCAAACGCTTACCGCCAAATGCATGGGTATCTTTGGAAAACCTTCATTCCATGCAGTTTTATCAGGAAATTGACATCTGTTTCTTCGAACCCACGCGGTATGAATTTAGAGGTATAAAGAGTGGTTCAAAGTACTACGAAAACACACATTCATTGGATCACGGCAATTTGCAGACAATCGGCATTGATCCACTGATTAATGGAGTGGCATTTTTACTCTCTGCATTCGGGTTCATCCAACTTGCTTACAAACCGCCGCAAAACGAAATGATAAAGACTTTTAAACACCCTTATCTTACACGTTTTGATGGAGCTCAGGCAGTACGTCTAACCGACTTAGGGGCCTATGCTTTTGGGCTTAACACGACATTTAAATTAAAGAACAAAAGTCGTAAAATGGCCACTTTGCGGCTACACCCTGAACAACTGCATGTCACCTGCCACGACCTCGACCCCATTACCGAACTGACGCTTAAGGAGTTCATGGAGCCAATCGGGCCTGAATTCTACCGCATGACACGAGCCAGTATACTCAAGACTTGCAGTACTCCCAAAGATTTGAAGACCCGGATTGCTGATTTTCGCAATCGGATCGGGGTCGAATTACCTGAAAACTGGCAACAGTTCCTGATTTCACTTGCAACTGAAGAGACTGCTCTATTACCGGAAAATAAATTTAAAGTCTTCACACTTGCCAACCGTCCGGACTTACGGCGTCATTTTATGCAGGACCCACTACTTCAGAGACTTTCTCTAAAAGTGGAAGGCCATCGCATTGCCATAGAGCAGAAAAACGTTTCACTTGTTTATTCGCATTTGCGCAGTCTCGGATATCTTGTCAAATCCACATAGTTTTCTACAAGTCTTGATTTCGCCTTCCACTAATTCAGTAAATATCTTTTCGTTGACATACTTTTTTCCCACCCACAATCGCAAATAAATAGGAACAGCTTACCTCTTTCTTCGGATAACCCTCAGGAATATAAATACTTACTATGCTAAAAAATCACTTTTCCACTCTACTACTTACCGCCCTGTTCCTCTCTACAGCTATTACCAACGCTTCTGATTTTTTGCTGATTGCAGACTTCAACCAGGGTAATCAAAATGCACTTGGAGGTTATTTTAATAAATTTGAACGTGCTCCATCAAAAGCATCTGTGGGCCTAACCGAATTTGTTGCTCGTAGTAGCTTGGGCAAAAGCCTTGAAATCAAGGCCAGTAAAGACCAGGAAGGATATTGTGGCGCATGGATACACCTGTTTGATCTCCGCGCTGATGACAGAGAATACTTAGACGTTTCTGAATACAGGTATTTGTCATTCTGGGTAAAAGGCGAAAAAGGTGGTGAGCGTTTTGCAATTAAAATTTCAGATAAGCGCCTGATTGAACTCGAGGATTCAGTCAATGTTGGGGAAACCAGTGAATTTCTTCTTGATGGTATCACTCAAAGATGGCAGGAGATTTTAGTGCCGATTAGTCGTTTGAGCAACTTGGATAAAACCCAACTCGGCGGAATCACTCTCGAATTTAATGCTACGGGAAATCACAAAGTTTACGTTGATGACATCTCTTTGAAGAAATCAAGAAGCGCTGTTGTTTCGTCGGCTAATCGGACAGCAGACGAGACCGATGCTAAAGCAGATGGACCTGCGGCGTTGCCCAAAGCGCTGTGGGTTTGGACTACATTTGAAATTCTTGAAAACAAAAATAACGAACAAAATACACTGTTTGAGACATGTAAGCGCGAGAACATAGACCGTCTGTGGTTACAAGCCCCTCTACGATATGAGCCTGGTGTTGATTTCAGTGCAAACATTGAAGATCTGCAACCCGCTGAATTTAAGACCTCGTTATTACTCGAAGACAAATTGAGGGCTTTTATCCGGAAAGCTCACGAGGAAGATATAAAGATTGAAGCGCTTGACGGATATCCTGAGTTTGCCCAAAAACCCTATCATTTTGTGCCATTATCGATTGTCGATACGATTATCGATTACAACAAACGCGTTAAACCCAAAGAGCGATTTGATGGCATTCATTTCGACAATGAACCCTATCTTATTATTGGTTGGCATGACAAAAGTCGGCGCGAACAAATACTAAGGGAATTTCTGGAGCTAAATGTCGAATGTCAGCGCCGTGTTAGCGAGAATTCTGACATGGTCTATGGGGTCGACGTGCCGTTCTGGTGGAATGCTGCTTCTCCATCTGGAGAGGGAGCAATCGGCGATGTTACCTTTAATGGAGAGCGAAAGCCGGCGGTTTATTTCTGTATCGACCTATTGGACAACATCGGTATCATGAACTATCGCGACACTACTTACGGAGTCGACGGGATCGTAGCTCATGCAAGCCCCATCCTAAATTACGCTAAAAAAGAAGGGAAAGACCAGGTATATGTTGGTTTGGAACTTTTCCGGTATATGCCCACAGATGTCTTGTTTTCCCTCGGACTTCCCCGTGAAGAATTCAGTAAAATAATACAAAACAATGCCGAAAAAATTGGGTATTTAAGTCGTATCAACGGGTTCCGAACTCAGATAATCGACGATGGGGTCAACATACATGTTGGAATCGAGTTACCGCCAAACCCTGATGAAGAAACGCAAAAAAAGATTGATACGACAATTACTGAGATGAACCGTAAATTGAGTATAGCTGGACTGCAAAACTTAAGCGATAGAGATTACAAAAAAGCCATTACAAACGTTCAAAAAGAGATCAGCATTAACCCTGAGTGGGAAGGGTACAAACCAAGCATGATTAAAGATCCACAAACTGGCAAAGAGTACCCTGTCTTTAAAAGCGTTAGAATCATGCTTGGAAAAACTACCTTTTCAGACGAGAGTTATAACGAGTTTAAGTCACAGTTGAAACAAGCAGATAATGAACTGCTTAATTACCCAGCCTTCAAAGGCATTGCTCTCCACTACTTTAAGGTTCTTAACGATAAGTTTCATGAAGATCAAAATGCCGCCGGAGTAGCTGAAATAGTCGATTAGTAGCACTATATAAAACTCACAATTTATTCTTTGAAGAATACCCCGCAGCTTGTTGCGGGGTTTAAACTGACTTGACGATGTCCGTTCCCGCTCGCCGTTAGGCGGAGTGGGACAAAAGCCCGTAGATACCCCGTAGCTTGCTGCGGGGAGTAGGGCTTTTGA